>NZ_CP120742.1:1133333-1436944 GCF_029581275.1 Micromonospora sp. WMMD1155 | reverse complement strand
GCCGCCGAGACCGACCCGATCCGCCCGGCGCGGATCTACGGCGAGCTTCGTCGGGTGCTGGCCCCGGACGCGATCACCATCGGCGACGGCGGCGACTTCGTGTCGTACGCCGGGCGGTACCTGGAGCCGTCGCAGCCCGGCACCTGGCTGGACCCGGGTCCGTACGGCTGCCTGGGCACCGGCATGGGTTACGCGATGGGGGCCCGGGTCAGTCACCCGGACCGGCAGATCTGCGTACTGATGGGTGACGGCGCGGCCGGCTTCTCGCTGATGGACGTCGAGTCACTGGTCCGCCAGAAGCTGCCGGTGGTGATCGTCGTCGGCAACAACGGCATCTGGGGGTTGGAGAAGCACCCGATGCGCGCCATGTACGGCTACGACGTGGCCGCCGACCTCCAGCCGGAGCTGCGCTACGACACGGTGGTCAGCGCGCTCGGCGGTGCGGGGGAGACGGTCGCCAAGGCCGCCGATCTCGGTCCGGCGCTCCAGCGGGCGTTCGACTCCGGAGTGCCGTACCTGGTCAACGTGCTCACCGACCCGACCGACGCGTACCCCCGGTCGTCGAACCTGGCCTGAGTCGCACCTGCCGCCGCCGTCGCTCCTGGGGGGCGACGGCGGCGCGCTCACACCTCCGGCCGGTCACCCTCGCGGGGCGGCTCGCCGTCGCGGCGGCGCAGGTCGTCCTCGCGCCGACGCAGGTCCTCCTCCCAGCGGCGGAAGAGCTCCTCGTCCTGTTCCTTGGCGCGCTCCTGCACGGAACGCAGGAACTCCGGGTCGTCGTCCGGCGCGACCGGCCGGGGGCGCTGCCGTTCGGGCGAGCCGGTGCCACCCAGCCAGCCCTTGCGGGCGCCGGAGCCGGGCTCGCGGCCGACGATGAACCAGGCGATCGAGCCGATCAGCGGGAAGAACAAGATGATCAGCACCCAGGCGATCCGGGGCAGGGCACGGATCTGCCCCTCCTCGGCGGAGAGACAGCTGATCAGCGCGCAGACCGCGAGGACGATCTGCACCAGGAAGAGGAGTACGCCAAGCCGGGCCATACCCCCATCATGGCGCACCGTTTCCCGTCACCCCAGTCCGCGGAGCACCAGCAGCACTCCCAGTAGGGCGAGCCCCACGGTGCCGAAGGCGACCAGCGGTAGTGTCCGGCCGCCGGTGCGGGCCGCCCCGGTGCCTGTCGCGCGGGGCCAGCAGAGCACCAGCAGAGCGCCCCACACCAGCACCGTGACGCCGGCGACCAGCGCCCCGGCCCGGCCTCCGGTCGACGCCAGCCGGATGGCGAGCGCGGTCACCACCGTGACCGTGAGCAGGGTGCGCCGCCAGGCCAGTCGGGTCCGCTCCGGTTGCAGCCCCGGATCGCGTCCGGTGCTCACCGCCCGCCGACGGCCCGGGTCAGGACGGCCACGACGAGCAGCACCGCCCCGGCGCCCACGGCGATGGCGAGGACGGCGGGGAAGCGCGACGCGGGCAGCTCCTCACCGAGGCGGATGGCCCGTTCGGTACGCGCCCAGTGGTCCACGGCGCGGATCGCGACCAGCCCGCCGAGCAGCAGCAGCGTCACCGCGATCGCCTCCCGCAGGTGACTCATCGCGAGGGGCGGCAGGAACTGTGCAGCGGCCAACCCGCCGCCCACCAGCGCCAGCCCGGTGCGCAGCCAGGCGAGGAAGGTTCGCTCGTTGGCCAGGGAGAACCGGTAGTCGGGCGTCTCACCGACCGAGCGCAGCTCCGCCGGGTCGAACCATCGTCTGATCGCCTCCCACACAGTGGGAGATTATCCGCTTCCCATGCCGCTTAGCCTGGGCCGGTGACTGATCTCGACGTGATGACGCTGCGCGACGCCTACGACAACCAGCTCCGCCCGGAGATCCCCGACCCGGTTCCGGCCGGGGTGACCGTTGAGCGGGACGGGCCGCTGGTCCGCATCATCGGGCTCGACGCCGGCGGGTTCCTCACCTATCGCGACCTGGGCGGGCTGACCGGTGACGCGCTGGACGAGCTGATCGGCCGGCAGGTGCGACTGTTCCGTGAGCGTGGCCAGTCGGTCGAGTGGAAGCTCAACGAACACGACGAACCGGCCGACCTGGCGGACCGCCTGCGCGCCGCCGGCTTCGTGCCGGAGGACCGGGAGACCGTCGTGGTCGGGCCGGTCGCCCCGTTGGCCGCCGCGCTGCCGGTCGTCCCCGAGGGGGTACGCCTGCGTGAGGTGACGTCCCGGGAGGACCTGGAGCGGATCGCCGCCATGGAGGAGGAGGTCTGGCAGGAGGACCGCTCGCACCTCGTGACGGGTCTGGCCAAGGAGATCGACGCCGACCCGACCTCGATCACCGTGGTGGTCGCCGAGGCGGACGGGACGGTGGTGAGCGCCGGCTGGGTGCGGTTCCCGGCGAACACCGGCTTCGCCACGATGTGGGGTGGCTCGACGTTGCCGCAGTGGCGGCGCAAGGGCATCTACCGGGCGTTGGTCAACTACCGGGCCCGGCTGGCCGAGCAGCGGGGGCGGACGCTCATGCAGGTCGACTGTTCCGAGGACAGCCGGCCGATCCTCCAGCGGCTCGGCCTCGTCGCGGTCACCACCACCACCCCGTACGTCTACACTCCGTGATCATGGAGCAGCGGTTGACGGACGAGGAGCGCCTGATCATCAAGACCGGTGCCTTCGGTGCCGTCTTCCTGGTCTCCAACGCCGATCCGGGGGTGCTGGGGGTGATCCGGGAGAGCATCGCGGCGTCCGGCGCGCTCGCCGACGCCAGTGGTGCCGTCAAGGAGGCGCTGACCACCGGCCCGTTGCCGCGGCTTCCCCGGGACTCGCAGTTGGAGATCGAGTCGGTGGTGCTGCCGGCGTTGCGGGAGGCGGTGCTGATCCTGCGCGAGAAGTCGCCGCCGGACGTGGAGGCGTACCGGTCGGTGGTGTTGGCCGCGGCGGACCGGGTGGCCCGGGCGCACGACGGGGTCGCGCCCGCCGAGGCGGCCGCCATCGACCAGATCAGGGTTGCGCTGGCCGAGCCGGCCTGACCGCCCCCCGCCGTCGGTGAGCTGTGTCACTCCGTGCCCCTCGGGAGCGCAACCTACTGGCAGGTAACATTGCCTCGTGGGAAACCGCACAGCAGCCCGCGGTTGACCTGGCGTCGACCGACGCGCGACGCTGCGCCCCATACCGGGCGAGCGAATCGCAACACCACACAGGAGGGTCGTCGAAGCGCGATGAATATCGTCGTACTCGTCAAGCAGGTGCCTGATTCGGGCGCGGACCGCAACCTGCGCAATGACGACAACACCGTCGACCGCGGTTCGGCGAACAACGTGATCAACGAGATGGACGAGTACGCCATCGAGGAGGCCTTGAAGATCAAGGAGGCCCATGGCGGCGAGGTCACCATCCTGACCATGGGTCCGGACCGGGCGACCGAGTCGATCCGCAAGGCGCTCTCCATGGGTCCGGACAAGGCCGTGCACGTGCTGGACGACGCCCTGCACGGCTCCTGTGCCGTCGCCACCTCCAAGGTGCTCGCCGCCGCCCTCGGTCAGCTCGATGCCGACCTGGTCATCTGCGGTGCCGAGTCCACCGACGGTCGGGTCCAGGTCATGCCGCACATGATCGCCGAGCGGCTGGGCGTCGCGGCGCTCACCGGCGCCCGTAAGCTCACCGTCGACGGCGCGACGCTGACCGTCGAGCGGCAGACCGAGGAGGGGTACGAGGTCGTCACCGCCTCCACCCCGGCCGTGGTCTCCGTCTGGGACACGATCAACGAGCCGCGCTACCCCTCTTTCAAGGGCATCATGGCCGCGAAGAAGAAGCCGGTTCAGACGCTCGCGCTGGCCGACCTCGGTGTCGCGCCCGCCGAGGTGGGCTTCGACGGTGCCACCAGCGCCGTCGTCGAGCACACCAAGCGCCCGCCGCGTTCCGGCGGAGCCAAGATCACCGATGAGGGCGAGGGCGGCGTCAAGCTGGTCGAGTTCCTCGCCACCGAGAAGTTCGTGTGAGAGCGGGTCTGGACATGTCTGAGGTTCTCGTCGTCGTCGAAGCCACCAAGGAATTCGGCGTCAAGAAGGTCACCCTGGAGATGCTCACCCTCGCCCGCGAGCTGGGTACCCCGAGCGCGGTGGTGCTCGGCGGTGCCGGCGCCGCCGAGGCGCTGAGCGGCAAGCTGGGCGAGTACGGCGCGGAGAAGATCTACGCCGCCGAGGGTGACGACATCGACGGCTACCTGGTGGCCCCCAAGGCCACCGTGCTGGCCGAACTGGTCAAGCGGGTGCAGCCGGCCGCCGTGCTGCTGGCCTCCGCCCAAGAGGGCAAGGAGATCGCCGCCCGGCTCGCCGTCAAGCTGGACAACGGCATCCTGACCGACGTGGTCGGTCTGGACGCCGACGGCACCGCCACGCAGGTCGCCTTCGCCGGCTCCACCATCGTCAAGGCCAAGGTCACCAAGGGTCTGCCGCTGGTCACCGTACGACCCAACTCGGTCACCCCCGCTCCGGCGGCGGCCACCCCGACGATCGAGCAGCTCACCGTGTCGGTCACCGACACCGACAAGCTCGCGAAGGTCGTCGAGCGGGTCGCCGAGCAGAAGGGCTCCCGCCCCGAGCTGACCGAGGCCGGCGTGGTCGTCTCCGGCGGTCGCGGTGTCGGCAACGCCGACAACTTCAAGCTGGTCGAGGAGTTGGCCGACCTGCTCGGCGGTGCCGTCGGCGCGTCCCGCGCGGCGGTCGACTCCGGCTTCTACCCGCACCAGTTCCAGGTGGGCCAGACCGGCAAGACGGTCTCCCCGCAGCTCTACGTGGCGCTCGGCATCTCCGGCGCCATCCAGCACCGGGCCGGCATGCAGACCTCGAAGACCATCGTCGCGGTCAACAAGGACGGCGAGGCGCCGATCTTCGAGCTGGCCGACTTCGGCGTGGTGGGCGACCTGTTCAAGATCGTCCCGCAGGCCGCCGAGGAGATCCGCAAGCGCAAGTGACCCGGTCACCACGGAAGTGGCCGCCCGTCGCGACGGGCGGCCACTTCCATTGTGGGAGCTGATCGGCGGGCCGGGGAGCTGAACCGGCCCACCGATCAGCCCGTCAGGGTGCCCCTCAACAGGCTGTCGCCGGAGTGGCGGGTGTTGTTGTCGTACTGCTCGGCGGACACGTCGACAACCGAGTAACTCGCGAGGTCGACGTTCGGAGGCAGCGGCAACAGCGCATCCGAACCGCCTCCCAGGGTCCCCACCGAGAACATCTCCATCGTCGTCGGATTGATGAGCCAGACCTCGTAGTACCCAGGGACGCGCGGGAGATTCGCCACATGCAGATGCAGTTGGCCGTTCTGGAGAACCCGCGCGTCTCCCGTGGCCGCCGGTGGCGTCGATCCGTACGCCGCCAGTGGCGCACTCGCCACCACCACCTGCGGTGGAGCGGGCGTCGGGTCGTCCGGCCGGAGCACGGAGACCGTGCCCACCACACCGACCGCCGCGGCCGCCGCCGCGGTCACCGCGGTGGCCGCCCACCGCGACCAGCCGGAGCCCCGGCGGGACCGGCGCGTCGGATCCAACCGGGTGACCGTCGCCCCGGTGGTCGTGTCGTCGACCCTCTCGACGCTGGTGGCATCGGCTTGCGCGGGCACCTGCCGGCGACCGGACCCGGTCGGTGACGCCCCGGCTTCCGCGGCCTCGACCTGGGCGATGACGCCCTGCCAGACGTGCTCCGGCGGGTCGGGCAGGTCGGCGAGGCCCTGCGTCTCGGTGCCGAGCCCCGCCACCCGTTCGAGGGTGGCCAGCTCCGCACGACAGTGCGCGCAGGTGTCGAGGTGGGTGCTCTCCCCGTTGTCCGCCTCGCTCTCACCGAGCGCCAGAAAGACCAGCCGGTCGTGGTCCAGGTGCTGCACCGTCCACCTCCCATCTGCGTTTCAAGCTCGCCATGCCGCGCCGGATGTGGCTCTTGACGGTGCCCAACGGCACTCCGGTCATCGTGGCTATCTGCTGGTGTGTCAGGTCGTCGTAGAAGGCCAACTCCAACATGCGCCGCTGGTCGTCCGGGAGGCGGGCCAGCTCGTCGGCGATCACCAGCCGGTCCACCACCCGGTCCGGGTCCGGCTCGGTGGAGGTCGGCTCGGGTAGTTGCCGCACGGTCTCCACCACCCGGGTCTCCCGGGCCGAGGCGCGCATCCGGTCGATCACCTTGCGGCGGCCGATGCCGAGCAGCCACCCGACCAGCGACCCCTTCGCCGGGTCGAAGGTGTCGCGACCCAGCCAGGCGGCGACGAACGTCGCCTGGGTGACGTCCTCGGCGTCGGTGCGGTTGGCCAGCATGGAGGTGGCCAGGTGGTGCACGGCGCGGCCGTACCTGTCGTACGCCTCGCGCAGCGCCCCCTCGTCGCCGTCGCGGAAGCGCAGGTCGAGGTCGTCCACCGGAGGGTCCGGTTCCTGTCGGGGGGCCGTCATCGGGCGGCTCGCCTTCGATGGGGCATGCCCGACTGTAGCTGCCACAGTCTCCGCCCCACTCTCCCGGTCGATGTCATCTCACCAGCTCTTCGTTCCCGGAGCCCCGCCCGGATGCGGGCGCCGCCGAAAAAGAAAAGTGCGCATCCGGCGCATCCGCCCGTCGGAGAGCCGGCGTAACCCGTTCTGCAAGCCAGGCCTGACGAATCAGCAGTTATCACCAGGAGGCAGACATGCAGCTCTCGTACGTCCGTCGGGTAGCCGCGGGTGGCGCGGTCGCCGCGTTGACGTTCGCCGGTGTCGGCGCGTTCACCGCCACCCCCGCGTACGCCGCCACGTCGAAGGTCTCCGTCGTGCACGGCATCCCGGACACCCCCGTCGACGTCTACGTCAACGGCGAGAAGACGCTGGAGAACTTCAAGCCCGGTGACGTCGCCGGCCCGCTGAACCTGGAGGAGGGCGACTACGACATCGCGCTCACCAAGCCCGGCGAGCCGATCGGCAGCGCGATCCTCAAGGCCGACGACGCGGCGGTGCCCGGCGGGGCGAACATCAGCATCGCGGCCCACCTCGACGCCGCCGGTCAGCCGAAGATCACGCCGTTCGTGAACGACGTCTCGAAGGTCGGTGCCGGCAAGGCCCGGCTCGTCGTCCGGCACACCGCCGCCGCCCCGGCGGTCGACGTACGCGCCGGTGGCACCCCGGTCTTCGAGGACCTCACCAACCCGAACGAGGCCAAGGCCGACGTCGACGCCGGCGGTGTGCAGGCGGACGTGGTGCTGGCCGGCACCGAGACCGTGGCGATCGGCCCGGCGGACCTCAACCTCAAGGAGGGCACCGCCACGATCGTCTACGCGATCGGCTCCGCCGAGGGCAAGACGCTCGGTGTGGTGGCACAGACCATCTCCGGCCTGCACTCCGCCCCCGGCGGTGTGCCGAGCGGTGACGGTGGGCAGGCCGGCACGGGCGTGCAGACCTGGTGGTACGTGCTCACCGGTGCCGGCGTACTCCTGCTGCTCGGTGGTGGGGTGCGGATGGCCACCGCACGGACCGGTCGCAAGTGACGGTGCGCAACCGCGGCGCGCTGGCGGCAGTGGCCGCCGGCGTTGCCGCGCTCACCGTCGCCGCCCTGGTGGCGTGCGGCTCGCAGCCGGCGGCGAACGTGGGCGCCGACGAGGCGACAGCCCTCGCCGACACCCCACCGCCCGTCGCCACCGGCCCGTCGGTCCCGGTGACCGCCGGTGAGCTGCCCGCCGAAGCGGAGGTCGTCCGACCGGTACGGCTGGTGATCCCGGAGATCGGCGTCACCGCCACCGTCGACGCGGTCGGCATCAACGAGCGGACCGACGAGTTCGAGGTGCCGCCGAGCGTCGACCGGATCGGCTGGTACCGCCACGGCCCCGGCCTGGAGGCGGCGGCCGGATCGGTGGTCATCGCCGGTCACGTGGACAGCGCCGAGCAGGGCAGGGGTGCGTTCTTCCGGCTCCGGGAGCTGGACCAGGGCGACACGGTGACCGCGACCGGCAGTGACGGCGAGGCCCGGCGGTACCGGGTCGTCGCCCGGGAGGAGTACGCCAAGACCAGGATCCCCCTCGACCGGTACTTCGCCCGCGACGGCAAACCGCGGCTGACCCTGATCACGTGCGGTGGACCGTTCGACGCCGAGGCCCGCAGGTACCGGGACAACATCGTCGTCACCGCGGTACCCGCCTGACGAGGCCCACCACGTGCCGGGGTGGTGAGTCCCACCCCGGCACGTGACGTGAAGCCCCTCCGGCATCCGGCTCCCGACGTGTCGGCCGTACGCTGGACGGTGATGGCTTACCTGGATCACGCGGCGACGACTCCGATGCTCGACGAGGCACTGGAGGCGTACGTCGCTACCGCCCGCGAGGTTGGCAACGCGTCCTCCCTGCACGCGGCGGGTCGCCGTGCCCGTCGCCGGGTCGAGGAGTCACGCGAGCGGGTGGCCGCGGTGCTGGGTGCACGGCCCTCCGAGGTGATCTTCACCGGCGGTGGCACCGAGAGCGACAACCTCGCGGTCAAGGGCGTCTTCTGGGCTCGGCGGGACGCCGACCGCCGCCGGGTGGTCTCCAGCGCCGTCGAGCACCACGCCGTGCTGGACGCGGTCGACTGGTTGGCGCAGCACGAGGGTGCCGAGGTCGGCCTGCTGCCGGTGGACGCCGTCGGCCGGCTCGACCCGGAGGACCTGCGCGCCGAATTGGCCGCGCACGCCGACCGGGTGGCGGTGGTCACCGCGATGTGGGCGAACAACGAGGTGGGCACCCTCCAGCCGGTCGCCGAGCTGGCCGCCGTCGCCGCCGAGTACGGTGTGCCGTTCCACACCGACGCCATCCAGGCGGTCGGTCAGGTGCCCGTCGACTTCGCCGCCAGCGGGGTGGCCGCGCTGACCGTCACCGGGCACAAGCTGGGCGGCCCGGCCGGGGTGGGCGCGCTGCTGCTCGGCCGGGACGTGGCGGCCACGCCGCTGCTGCACGGTGGCGGGCAGGAACGGGACATCCGCTCCGGCACCCTCGACACCGCCGGCATCGTCGCCTTCGCGGTCGCCGTCGAGGCCGCCGTCAAGGGCCAGCAGGAGTACGCGGCCCGGGTGGCCGCCCTCCGCGACGACCTGATCGAGCGGGTGCGCCGGGCGGTACCCGAGGTGATCTACAACGGTGACCCGGTCGACCGGCTGCCCGGCAACGCGCACTTCTCCTTCCCTGGCTCCGAGGGCGACGCCCTGCTCCTGTTGCTCGACGCGCAGGGGATCGCCTGCTCGACGGGGTCGGCCTGCTCGGCCGGGGTGGCCCAGCCGTCGCACGTGCTCCTGGCGATGGGCGCCGACGACGACCGCGCCCGCTCCTCGCTGCGCTTCTCCCTGGGCCACACCAGCACCCAGGCCGACGTCGACGCCGTCGTGGCGGCCCTCCCGGCAGCAGTCGAGCGAGCCCGCCGAGCCGCCGCCCCCCGCACCCCCCGCTAAACCCTTCACGGGTCGACCACCTTGTGCCGGGTGACAAAAGGCGCCTTTTCGTCGTCTCCGGGCACCACAACTCCATGATCGACGGGGATGGCAGGGTGGTGGATAAGGTTGGGGGCGTTCGGGTGGGGTGGAGGGAGTTCGTAGGTGCGGGTTCTGGCGGCGATGTCGGGCGGGGTTGACTCGGCCGTGGCGGCGGCGCGGGCGGTGGCGGCCGGGCACGACGTGACGGGCGTGCACCTGGCGCTGGCCCGCAACCCACAGACCTATCGGACCGGGGCGCGCGGCTGCTGCACCCTGGAAGACTCCCGCGACGCCCGCCGGGCCGCCGACGTGATCGGCATCCCCTTCTACGTGTGGGACATGGCCGACCGCTTCCACGAGGACGTGGTGGACGACTTCGTCGCCGAGTACGCCGCCGGTCGCACACCGAACCCCTGCCTGCGCTGCAACGAGAAGATCAAGTTCGCGGCGGTGCTGGACCGGGCGGTGGCGCTGGGCTTCGACGCGGTGGTCACCGGGCACCACGCCCGGCTCGGCCCGGACGGGCTGCTGCGGCGCAGTGTCGACGTGGCCAAGGACCAGTCGTACGTCCTCGCCGTGCTCACCCGCGAGCAGCTCGACCGGTCGATCTTCCCGCTCGGCGACTCGACCAAGGCGCAGGTCCGCGCGGAGGCCGCCGAGCGTGGCCTGGCGGTCGCCGACAAGCCGGACTCGCACGACATCTGCTTCATCGCCGACGGCGACACCCGTGGCTTCCTGGCCGGGCGGCTCGGCGAGGCGCCCGGCGACGTGGTGGACGCGAGCACCGGCGCGGTGGTCGGCACCCACACCGGCGCGTACGCGTACACGGTGGGGCAGCGTCGCGGGCTGCACCTGGACCGGCCCGCCCCGGACGGCCGGCCGCGCTACGTGCTCTCCATCACGCCGAAGACCAACACGGTGACCGTCGGCCCCGCCGAGGCGCTGGAGGTGTCCGAGGTCCGTGCCGTTCGTCCGGTCTGGACCGGCGGCCCGCTTCCGGGCTCCCCGGTGGAGTGCGAGGTGCAGTTGCGCGCGCACGGCAGCGTGGTGCCCGCCACCGTCGCCCTCGACGGTGATCTGCTGCACGCCGAGCTGCGTCGGCCGGTACGCGGCGTCGCCGCCGGTCAGGCCCTCGTCGCGTACCGGCCGGACCCGGCCGGTGACGTGGTCCTCGGCTCGGCGACCATCACCGGCTGACCGCACGGCCCGGGTGTTCGCGGGATAGCCTTTCGGCCGTGACAGATCAGGCGTGGCCCTGGGCGGCGGGTTCGGCGACCGGGATCGGCTCGTTGCCCGGCACCGACATCGGCGAGGCCCAGCGGGTGGTCCTCGGTGAGCTTCCCGACCTGCCCCACCTGCCCGAGCTACCGGCCCGTGGTCCCGGCGCGGACCTGATCGGCCGCTCCGCCGGGCTGCTCGTCGACCTGCCGGTCGAGGTCTACGCCGGCCGTTGGCGGGTCGCCCCGCGCCCGGGCCGGGACCTGCGCCGAGCCCTCGACCTGATGGAACGCGACCTGGACCAGCTCGCCGAGCAGGCCGAGGAGTACGCCGGACCGATCAAGGTGCAGGCCGCCGGCCCTCTCACGCTCGCCGCCTCCCTGGAGCTGCCGATCGGTGGTCGCCTGTTGCGTGACGCCGGCGCGGTCCGCGACCTGGCCGGCTCCCTCGCCGAAGGGCTGCGCGCCCACGTCGCGGCGGTGGCCCGGCGGCTTCCCCGGGCGTCGGTGCTGCTCCAGGTGGACGAACCGTCGCTGCCGGCCGTGCTGGCCGGGCGGGTGCCGACCGAGAGCGGGTTCGGCGCGTACCGTGCGGTCGAGTCGGCGGACGCCGCCGCGCTGTTACGCACCCTCGTCGAGACGGTCGGCGTGCCGACGCTCGTGCACTGCTGCGCCCCGGACGTGCCGCTGGAGCTGATCCGCTGCACCGGTGCCGTCGCGGTCGCCCTCGACCTGGACCTCGTCACCGACCTGGACCCGCTGGGCGAGGCGATCGACGCCGGTCTCGGGTTGCTGGCCGGGGCCGCGCCGACCCGGCCGCCGTCGGCCGGTCGCGCTCCGACCTCCGCGCAGATCGCCGATCGGGTACGCCAGCTCTGGGACCGCCTCGGCTTTCCCCGCCGACAACTCGCCCAGCAGGTGGTGGTCACTCCCGCCTGCGGTCTCGCCGGTGCCACCCCGGAGTACGCCCGGGCGGTGCTCACCGCCTGCCGGGACGCCGGCCGACGGCTCGCCGAGGTGTGAGGTTTCCTGTCGTACCCGGGTTTCCTGTCGTACCCGGTGGGCAGCATGACGGTCATGATTGGACAGCTGCGTTCAGTGGTGATCGACTGCCCGGATCCGCGGGCGCTGGCGGCGTTCTACGCCGAGCTGCTCGGCATCCCCTTCGCCGAGGGTGACTCCGACGACGACTGGGTGGTGTTGGGCGGCCCGCCCGGTCACCAGCCACGTCTCGCCTTCCAGCAGGCGCTCAACCTGCGGTCACCGGCCTGGCCGGACCCGGAGCGCCCGCAACAGTTCCACCTGGATGTGACGGTGGACGACATCGAGAGCGCGGAGAAGGCGGCGCTCGCACTCGGTGCCCGACGGCTGCCCGGTGAGGGCGAGGGTTTCCGGGTCTACGCCGATCCGGCCGGCCACCCGTTCTGTCTCTGCTGGGAGTGACCCCGGCGTGGGTTGCGGCGGCCGGGCATGATGGCCGCCGTGATCCACAACTCAGCGCTGCGCGCCTCCGGTTCGCTCTACGGCCTCGCCTACGGTGACGCGCTGGGCAAGCCGACCGAGTTCCTGACCGTCGCCGAGATCGAACGCCGGTACGGTCCGGCCGGGCCCCGCGAGCTGTCCGGCGAGCCGGCCCTGGTCACCGACGACACCCAGATGGCGCTCGCCGTGGGCTGGGCACTCCACGAGGCGCCCTCGTTGACCCCGGAAGCGGTGGAGCCGCTGCTGCGGCAACGCTTCGTGGCCTGGTCGGTCAGCCCGGACAACAACCGCGCCCCGGGCATGACCTGCCTGCGCGCCTGCGCCGAGCTGAGCCGTGGGGTGCGCTGGCAGGAAGCGACAGTGGCCGGGTCGAAGGGCTGCGGGGCCAACATGCGGGTCACCCCGGTCGGCCTGCTCGACACCGACCTGGACACCCTCGCCGGGCTGGCCCAGCTACAGGCCGGGCTGACCCACGGTCACCCGACCGGGCTGGCCGCCAGCGAGCTGACCGCGTACGCGGTCTTCGCGCTACGCGCGGGAGCCACACTGCCCGAGGTGCCCGCGCTTCTCATCGAGCGGGCGCGGTCCCAGCGCCTGGTTTACCGAGAGCACTGGCTGGGTGACCTGTGGCAGCGCCCCGGTTCGCGGTCTCCGGAGGAGTTCATCGCCCAGGGCTGGGACGAGTGCCTGGTGGCGCTGGGCCGACTGGTGAACGCGCTCGGGCGGCCGGACGACGGCGGTGACCCGTGCCGGGCCACCGGAGAGGGTTGGGTCGCCGAGGAGGCGCTGGCCACCGCGCTGCTCTGCGCCGTACGGCACGTCGACGACCCGGTCACCGCCCTGGCCCGGGGCGCGACCACCGCCGGCGACTCCGACTCGATCGCCGCCCTGGCCGGCGCGTTCGTGGGCGCGGCGCTCGGGATGGCCGCCTGGCCGACCGAATGGGCCGACCGCATCGAGCACGCGGACCAGCTCGCCACCCTCGGCGCCGTCTGGGACTGACCGGCCGCGTGCCGTCCCGCTCGGCGGGGCCGCGTGCCGTCCCGCTCGGCGGGGCCGCGTGCCGTCCCGCTCGGCTGGCGGCCGTGATCGACTCGGTTTTCTGGAAGTCGGGGTGTTGCAAGGCCGCTGATGCCGCGCTTTTCAAGAAACCGAGTGGATCACGGCCCTGGGCACCCTTCCGGGGTGACCGAGATGGTCAGGCGGTGGGCAGGTGACGCAGGCCGCGTATCGTGCGCCACAGGTCGGCGTCGCAGCGCCCGGCGTGGTCGGCGAATGCGGCGAAGTCGAGTCGGATCGGCTCGGTCAGGCTGAGGTAGCTGTCGTGCTCCGCGCCGGGGTCCCAGTCCCGGGTGGGGATCCGCACGTGGTCGTCCCGGTCGCTCTTGTCCTGGCTGGTGATCTTCAGAACGTCGGCGCCCCGGGAATCCGCGCGTAGCACCAGGCACGGGCGCACCTTCGATCCGGTGCCGTCGGCGTACGGCACGTCGGCCCACCAGATCTCGCCGGGTGCCGGGACGTCGTGCCGGTCGGAGTCGCGTGGGCGGGGCTTGGCCGCGGGCCGGTCGGTGCCGCGCGGTCGAGGCGGAGCCGGACGTCGACCGCCGGGACGGGCCGGGGCGGCGCGATCCGGGCGGGTGCCCGGAGGGCGGGTCGACACCCGGTGCCGCCAACTGTTCCACGCCCAACCAGCGGCCACCGCCAGCAGGATCGCCGCGGCCCAGAGCAGCGCCTCGGGCATCCGTACCTCCGCCTCCCGGCGACCCCGGGAGGTCGCACCGTCCGGCGATCCTCGCACGTCATCGCCCGGACCGCCCGCCGACAACGCCGCAGCGTCGCCACCCCACGTCGCCGCATTGGGGTGGCGGGGTGGCGCCAGGTCGGCGATGTGGCGGTGTCGGGGTGGCGGGATGGGACCACGTCGCCGATGTGGGGTCGATCATGGAAGCCGAGAGGACGGCAGCGCGTCGCCGAGGTGGGGTCGATCAAGGGAGCGGGTGAGGGCGGCGTCGCTTCCGGCGCGGGCGGACGGCAGATTGTCCCACCGGCCCGATACCGTGCCGGAGTAGCGTGATCAGGGAGGTCGCAGGCGTGTCCGAAGGTGGCGGTGTGTCCGAGGAGCAGATCGGTCAGCAGGTCAGCCCGGCTCAGGAGGCGGCGGCTGGTGCGGAGCCGACGCCCCAGGCCCGGGAGCGGCACGCCACGCTCAGCCAGGAGCTGACCGAGCACCAGTACCGCTACTACGTGCTGGATTCGCCGACCATCACCGACGCCGACTTCGACAGGCAGTTGCGCGAGCTGGAGGCGCTGGAGACGGAGTTTCCGGCGCTGCGCACGCCCGACTCGCCGACCCAACGGGTGGGTGGCACGTTCTCCACCGACTTCACCCCGGTCACCCACGCCGAGCGGATGCTGTCGCTCGACAACGCGTTCGCCGACGAGGAGTTGGCGGCGTGGGCCGAGCGGGTCGAGCGGGACGCCGGTGGCGCGGTGCCCTACCTGTGCGAGCTGAAGGTCGACGGGCTGGCGATCAACCTGACCTACGAGAAGGGCCGGCTGGTCCGTGCGGCCACCCGGGGCGACGGTCGCACCGGTGAGGACGTGACCGCCAACGTCCGCAGCATCCGCGACGTGCCCGGCCGGCTCACCGCGTCGGCCGACTTCCCGGACGTGCCCGATCTGATCGAGGTTCGGGGCGAGATCTACTTTCCGGTGGCCGCGTTCGCCGACCTCAACGCGGGCCTGGTGGAGCAGGGCAAGGCACCGTTCGCCAACCCTCGCAACGCCGCTGCGGGCAGCCTGCGGCAGAAGGACCCGCGGATCACCGCCTCCCGGCCGCTGCGCCTGGTGGTGCACGGCATCGGCGCCCGCCGGGGGTTCCAGCCCACCGCCCAGTCCGAGTCGTACGCGGCGCTGAAGGCGTGGGGGCTGCCGACCAGCGACCGGTGGCGGGTCGTCCCGGATCTGGCCGGGGTGGCGGAATACATCGCCTACTACGCCGAGCACCGGCACGACGTCGAGCACGAGATCGACGGGGTGGTGGTCAAGGTCGACCCGGTGTCCATCCAGGGCCGGCTCGGCTCGACCAGTCGCGCGCCGCGATGGGCGATCGCCTTCAAGTACCCGCCGGAGGAGGTCACCACCAAGCTGCTCGACATCGACGTCAACGTGGGGCGCACCGGGCGGGTCACCCCGTTCGCCGTGCTCGAGCCGGTGCGGGTGGCCGGCTCGACCGTCGCGCTGGCCACCCTGCACAACGCCCGCGAGGTCGAACGCAAGGGCGTGTTCATCGGCGACACGGTGGTGCTGCGCAAGGCCGGCGACGTGATCCCCGAGGTGCTCGGCCCGGTCATCGACCTGCGGCCCGTCGACGCCCGGCCGTTCGTCATGCCGACCACCTGCCCGGCGTGCGGCACTCCGCTCGCGCCGGCGAAGGAGGGCGACATCGACATCCGCTGCCCCAACACCCGCAGCTGCCCGGCCCAGCTGCGGGAGCGGGTGTTCCACCTCGCCGGTCGCGGCGCGTTCGACATCGAGGTTCTCGGCTACAAGGGCGCGGCGGCCCTGCTGGACGCCGAGGTCATCGCGGACGAGGGCGACCTCTTCCAGCTCGACGCCGAGCAGTTGTCCCGGTCCCCGTTCTTCGTCAACAAGGACGGCACGCTGGGCAGCAACGCGGTCAAGTTGTTGGATAATCTCGCCGTCGCCCGGGAGCGTGACCTGTGGCGGGTGTTGGTGGCGCTCTCCATCCGCCACGTCGGCCCCACCGCCGCCCAGGCGCTCGCCCGGCACTTCCGCTCGATGGAGGCCATCGACGCGGCCAGCGAGGAGGAGCTGTCCTCCGTCGACGGGGTCGGCCCGACCATCGCCGCCAGCATCCGCGAGTGGTTCGCGGTGGACTGGCACCGGGAGGTCGTCCGCAAGTGGGCCGAGTCGGGCGTACGGATGGCCGAGGAGGCGGTCGACGAGGGCCCGCGCCCGCTGGAAGGGCTGACCGTGGTGGTGACCGGCACCCTCGCCGGCTTCTCCCGCGACCAGGCGGCCGAAGCCGTGCAGAGCCGGGGCGGAAAGCTCAGCGGGTCGGTCTCCAAGAAGACGAGCTTCGTCGTCGTCGGAGACAACCCCGGCTCCAAGGCCGACAAGGCGGCCAGCCTCAAGGTGCCGGTGCTGGACGAGGACGGGTTCCGGCTGCTGCTGGACGCGGGTCCGGACGCCGCCCGCGAGGTCGCCCAGCTCGGCGGGTGACCCGACCGCGGTTGCGGCGACGGCCGGCGGCGTATACCAACTTAATTACGACTACGACCGATTCGTGACTGTCATACCGGGAAACCGGGGGCTGAGGGCGTTTCATTGGGTCACGGCGTACCGCACCGGCACGCCGACGGTCGTCGGGAGGTGTGGTGGAGGTCGCCGATCCACGCAACTCGCTCCCGCCGGGACGCGCGACGCCGTTCGCCACCTTCGTCGTCGGCATCCTGGTGGTGGCCGCGCTGACCGCCGCCGTCCCCCTGGCGAAGCTCCCCGCCGACGTGCCCGGCCTGCCGGTGGCGTTCTGGACGATGGCGGTGCTCGCGGTGGTCTGCGACGCCCGACCGTTCGTCCCACCGGGGCGTCGGCAGACCTCCGCGGTCTTCCCGTCCACCTGCTTCACGTTCGCGATCCTGCTCGGCTGGGGCCTCGCGCCCGCGGTGGCGGTGCAGGCGGTCGGGGTGATCGTCTCGGGCTGGCGGATGCGGCACGCGGCCTGGCGGACGGCGTTCAACGTCGGCCAGTACGCGTGCGCTCTCGCCGCCGCGTACGGGGTGATCCAGCTCGGCTCGGGCATCATCTTCTCCGGCGGGCGTCTGCACTGGACCGACGTGGCCGCTGTCGGCGGTGCCACGCTGGCGTGGTTCGTCGTCAACTACGGGCTGGTCAGCTGGGCGGTGCGACTGCGTTTCGGCGACCGGTGGTGGCCGACCCTCCGCCGGGGCCTCGGCTTCGAGCTGCTGTCCACCGGCTCGCTGTTGCTGCTCGCCCCGGTGCTGGTCGCCGCCGCGCGGGTCAGCGCGGCGTTGATCCCGCTGGTGCTGGTGCCGCTCTTCGCGGTCTACCGGATGGCCCGACTGACCGTGGAGCAGCAGCACCTCGCCGCCGCCGACCCGCTGACCGGGCTGCCCAACCGCAAGGCGTTGCTGGCCGAGGTGGCCGAGCAGGTGCACCTGCACGCCGAGCGGACGGCCCGTGGCGAACCCGACGGGCGACTGGCCCTGCTCCTGATCGACCTGGACCGTTTCAAGAACGTCAACGACGCTCTCGGTCACGCCGTGGGCGACCGGCTCCTGGTCGAGGTCAGTGCCCGGCTCACCGACGTGCAGCCCCGGCCACAGATGATCGCCCGGCTCGGCGGCGACGAGTTCGCCATCGTGATGACCGGCCTGACCGACGTCGCTCAGGCGCGCGAGTTGGCCGACCGGGTGGTCCAGGCGTTGGCCGAACCGGTGCCACTGGACGGGCTGCCGTTGGACGTCGGCGGTTCGATCGGGATCGCGCTCTTCCCCGAACACGGCGAGGACTTCGCCACCCTGATGCGCCACGCCGACGTGGCGATGTACGACGCCAAGCACCGCAACGACACGGTGGCCGTGTACGCCCCCGAGTCCGACCACAACTCGGCCGAGCGACTCGGCCTCCTCGCCGACCTACGCCGGGTCCTGGAATCCGGCCCGTCCACGGACGGGCTGTTCGACGCCGACCAGGCAGCGGACCCGGCCGACCAGACCATCGGGTCGTCGGAGGCCGATGCCGCCCGCACCAGTGGGTCGTTCGACCCCGGTCGAGCGGGGTCGGTTCACGACGAGGGCGCGGCCGGGCAGGCTGACGGGGACGGCCGGGAGGTCGTGCCGAGCGGCGTCGAGCGGGTCGACGTACCCCTGGCGGGGAAGGCCGAGGTGCGCGGCGGTGACGGGGCGGCGTTGCCCATCGGGTCCCCGGCCGAGCCCGCACCACACGCGGAGCCGGCGTCGGCGGTCGCCACGGCGTCGCCGGCCGGTCTCCGCTGGTGGGGGCGCCGTCGTCGCAACGACTCCGAACTGGCGCACGCCGACGAGCTGATCAAACGGATCGCCACCGGGGCCGACCCGATCCGGGGCCGCGGTTCCCGTGCCTCGGTCGCCGGCACCCGCTCGGGTCCGGCCCGGGAACGACGCGCCGCGGTGGCGAACGGCCGCCGGTCGTCGAACGGCGGCGCGCTGCCCGCGAGGGGCAACGGTGGCCCCTGGCCGAGGCGGGAGGCCGGGTCCGGCACATCGGGGCACCAGGTGGGAGCGACCGGGTGGGCGCACCCGGACGGTGACGCGGCGGACGACGCCGGGGAGATCACCATGTACTACCAGCCGCAGATCGCCATCGCGACCGGCGAGGTGGTCGGGGTCGAGGCCCTGCTGCGGTGGCGGCACCCCCGGCGGGGCATGGTCGACCCGGAGGAACTCATCCGGGTCGCGGAGCAGAGCGCGGTGATGCGGCTCCTCACCCGTCGGGTGGTCGACGACGTGGTGGAACAACTCGCCAAGTGGTCGGCGGCCGGCATCGATGTGCGCGCGGCGCTGAACGTGAGCGTGCGCGACCTGCACACCGGCGAGATCGCCGACCAGATCGCCGACCGGTTGGCCCGTCACCAGGTGCCGGCCGAGCGGCTCCAGGTGGAGATCACCGAAGGCGCCCTGATGGCCGACCCGCGCCGGGTGCTGGCCACCATCTCCCATCTGCACCGCATCGGCGTGGCCATCTCGTTGGACGACTTCGGCACCGGCTACTCCTCGCTGCAACACCTGCGCCGGTTGCCGCTGTCCGAGGTGAAGGTGGACCGGTCGTTCGTGCTCGGCATGGCCGACGACGCCGACGACGCGGCGATCGTCCGGTCGATGATCGAGCTGGCCGGCGCACTGGGGCTGCGGGTGGTCGCCGAGGGCGTCGAGGACGAGCGGACCTGGCGGATGTTGCACGCCGCGGGCTGCGACGCCGCGCAGGGCTGGTTCTACGCCCGGCCCATGCCCGCCGAGGAACTGGTCACGTGGTTGGCCCGGTACCGGCCGGTTCGCCCGAGCGGGCCCCCGCAGTCGAACACCGGTCGCCACCCCACCCGCTGACCCGGGTGCCGGGAGGGGGAGTCGGGAACGCGGCACCGGAGCGGAACAATAGACTCGCTCCGGTCACCGCGCGTCACGCTCCACCCGCCGCGCGGCAGGCACACCGCCCGACCAGCAGGACATCAGAAGGGGGCACGGATGGCCGCCATCTCCCGCGAGGAGGTCGCGCACCTGGCGCGCCTGTCGCGGCTCGCCGTCACCGAGGAGGAGCTGGACACGTTCGCCGGCCAGCTCGACGTGATCCTCCAGGCGGTCGCCCAGGTCGGCGAGGTCGCCGCCGCGGACATCCCGCCGACCTCGCACTCGGTGCCGCTGACCAACGTCTTCCGCGAGGACGTCGTCACGCCGTGCCTGACCCCGCAGGAGGCGCTCTCGGGCGCACCCGATGCCGAGGACCAGCGGTTCCGCGTACCGCGGATCCTGAGCGAGGACGTGGCCTCATGAGCGAGCGGCAGCGAGCGAATCGTCGGTGCAGCGCCGTGGTGCCTCATGGCGTCGCGGAGCGGAGCGGAGTGACGGCATGAGCGATTTGATCAAGATGACCGCGACGGAGATCGCGTCCCTGGTCGCCGGGGGCGAGACCTCCGCCGTCGAGGTGACCCAGGCCCACCTGGACCGGATCGCCGCCGTCGACGACCGGGTGCACGCGTTCCTGCACGTCGACACCGACGGCGCGCTCGCCGCGGCTCGCGCGGTGGACGAGCGCCGGGCCGCCGGTGAGGAGTTGGGCCCGCTCGCGGGAGTGCCGGTGGCCGTGAAGGACGTGCTCGCTACCCGAGGCATCCCGACCACGGTGGGTTCGAAGATCCTGGAGGGTTGGCGCCCGCCGTACGACGCGACGATCGTGCAGCGCCTGCGCGACGCCGGCACGGTGATGCTCGGCAAGACCAACATGGACGAGTTCGCCATGGGCTCCTCCACCGAATATTCGGCGTACGGCCCGACGCACAACCCGTGGGACCTGACCCGGATCCCGGGCGGCTCGGGTGGTGGCAGTTCCGCCGCCCTGGCCGCGTACGAGGCGCCGCTGGCGATCGGCTCGGACACCGGCGGCTCGATCCGCCAGCCCGGCGCGGTCACCGGCACGGTCGGTGCGAAACCCACCTACGGCGGCACCTCCCGCTACGGACTGGTCGCGTTCTCCTCGTCGCTGGACACTCCCGGACCGTGCGCCCGCAACGTGCTCGACGCGGCTCTGCTGCACCAGGTCATCGGCGGCCACGACCCGCGCGACTCCACCTCGATCCCGCAGCCGATCCCGGACGTGGTGGCGGCGGCGAAGCTCGGCGCGACCGGCGACCTGACCGGCGTACGCCTCGGCATCGTCAGCGAGTTCGTCGGCGAGGGCGCCGAGCCGGGCGTGATGACCGCGTTCCGCGAGTCCGTGGACGCGCTCGCGAAGATGGGCGCGGAGATCGTCGAGGTGTCCTGCCCGACGTTCGCGTACGCGCTGCCGGCGTACTACCTGATCGCCCCGAGCGAGTGCTCCTCCAACCTGGCCCGGTTCGACGGCGTCCGGTTCGGCCTGCGGGTCGGCGACGACGGCAACCGGTCGCTGGAGGAGGTCATGTCGCTGACCCGCGAGGCCGGCTTCGGTCCGGAGGTCAAGCGCCGCATCATGATCGGCACGTACGCGTTGTCGTCGGGTTACTACGACGCGTACTACGGCCAGGCGCAGAAGGTCCGGACGCTCATCACGCGGGACTTCAACGCCGCGTTCGAGCAGGTCGACGCGCTGATCTCGCCGACCACCCCGTCGGTGGCCTTCCCGATCGGTGCGCGGACCGCCGACCCGTACCAGATGTACCTGGCCGACCTGTACACGATCCCGACCAACCTCTACGGCGGGCCGGGCATCTCGGTGCCGTGCGGGCTCTCCGAGGGGTTGCCCGTCGGTCTGCAGGTGATGGCCCCGACGATGGCCGACGACCGGATGTACCGGGTCGCCGCCGCGTTGGAGTCCGCCATCGGCACGTTCACCCCTCCGACGCTGTAGAACGGATGTCACCGTATCGGCGCCGAGGGACATGTCCCTCGGCGCCGATCGCGCGTCTGGACGGGTCGGGCGTCGTTCAGGGCTGGCTCGGCGGCCCGGCGAGGTAGCGGCGGGCCTCCCGCAGACCACGCCAGCGCATCCACCCCTGGGTCGCCCAGAGGGCGCCGAGCGCCACCGCGATCACCCGGGTCGAGAGGTGGGATGCGCCGACGACCAGCAGTGCCTCGAGCAGCACGCCGGCGCCGAGAATCCAGAGCACCCAGCGCCCACCCCTGCGGCGTTCTGCCTCCCGGCGGGCGAGGGCGTCGACGCGCGGGTCGTCGGTGTGCCCGGCGCGCAGGGCCTGGCGAACCGCCGGATCGGGGGTCCCGGCGGCCGGAGGGCCGGGTAGCCGGTGCCCGGCCAGCAGCGCCACCGCCGCGCCGACCGCCGCGAAGAAGATTGAGAGCGTGAAGATCGTGAGTACGCCGCGCGGCGAGGTCTCTCGCCCGTCCAGGACGAACACCACCACCGTCAGCGTCGGGAGCCCCACCACCAGCCCCGCGGCGACCAGTGCCGCGCTCCGCCATGAGCGGCGGCCGACCGACTGCCGCAGTGAGGTCGGCCCACGTCCACGGGTGGGTGGGGTTGAGGCCGAAGCGGGGTGCTGAGCCGGCGGGCCGGATGTCGGACCGATGACCCGATCGGTCTGAACCGGCGGCTCAGCCGCCGACGGGGTCACGATCCCGTCCGGTCTCGCCGGCGTGACGCCGTCCACCGTCCCATCCCCCACGCGGTGGCCAGCCCGATCAGGCCCGGAATGATGAGCAGGACCACCAGTAGCCGGAGGTCCTCCGGCTGCCGCTCGCCACCGGCGGCAGACCAGCCGATGAGGGTGAGCACGGCCGCCATCACCCACGCGACCAGCACGACCAGCACGACCTGCTTCGTGTTGTACCGTCGTCCCGGCCTGTCCGGTCCAAAGGATCGATCATTCCCCGTATTCGTCATGGTCGACAGGTACCCGAGTGACGCTGCGAACACACCTGGCTCGCGGGGGTTGCCGGTGGGTCGGGAAACCCGGCCGAGGATTGATCGGGCAACCCCATTAGGCTGGACAGGTTCTGTCCGGATCGCGCCTGGAGCGTCTCATGACCACGACACTGCCCGCGTACGACGAGGTCGTCGCGCGCTACGAACCGGTGATCGGCCTGGAGACCCACGTCGAGCTGGGCACGAAGACCAAGATGTGGTGCGGCTGCCCGACCGATTTCGGTGGCGAGCCGAACACCCGGGTCTGCCCGGTGTGTCTGGGCCTGCCCGGGTCGTTGCCGGTGGCCAACAAGGCGGCGATCGAGGCGATCATCCGGATCGGTCTGGCGTTGAACTGCTCGATCGCCGAGTGGTGCCGGTTCGCCCGGAAGAACTACTTCTACCCGGACATGCCGAAGAACTTCCAGATCAGCCAGTACGACGAGCCGATCTGCGTCGACGGTTACCTGGACGTCGAGGTGGGCGGCGAGACGGTGCGGATCGAGATCGAGCGGGTGCACCTGGAGGAGGACACCGGCAAGACGCTGCACGTCGGTGGTGCCACCGGCCGCATCCACGGCGCGACCGAGTCGCTGGTCGACTACAACCGGGCCGGCATTCCGCTGGTCGAGATCGTCACCAAGCCGATCACCGGCACCGGCGCGCTCGCCCCCGAGGTGGCGCGGGCGTACGTCGCCGAGCTGCGGGACGTGATCCGCACCCTCGGCGTCTCGGACGTGCGGATGGAGGAGGGTTCGTTGCGCTGCGACGTGAACACCTCGCTCAACCTGCCGGGCGCGGAGTGGGGCACCCGCACCGAGACGAAGAACGTCAACTCGCTGCGCTCGGTGGAGCGGGCGGTCCGCTCGGAGATGCTGCGGCAGGCGTCGGTGCTCGACGCGGGTGGCCGGATCACCCAGGAGACCCGGCACTTCCACGAGGACACCGGCGACACCACCCCGGGTCGCTCGAAGGAGACGGCCACCGACTACCGGTACTTCCCGGAGCCGGATCTGGTGCCGATCGCTCCGGACCCGGCGTGGGTCGCCGAGCTGAAGGCGGCCCTGCCTGAGCTGCCCCGGGTTCACCGGCGTCGGCTTCAGGAGCAGTGGGGCCTCTCCGACCTGGACATGCAGTCGGTGTTGAACGCGGGCGCGGTCGAGCTGATCGAGGCCACGGTCGCGGCCGGCACCACCCCGGCGGCGGCCCGCAAGTGGTGGCTGGGTGAGCTGTCCCGCCGGGCCAACGAGAGCAGCGTGGAGCTGGCCGAGGTCGGTGCCACCCCCGCCCAGGTCGCCGAGCTGCAGGGGCTGGTCGACGCCGGCAAGCTCAACGACAAAATGGCCCGTACGGTGCTGGAGGGCGTGGTCGACGGTGAGGGCTCGCCCACCGAGATCATGACCAACCGGGGCCTGGAGGTCGTCTCGGACACCGGTGCGTTGACCGCCGCCGTGGACGAGGCGATCGCCGCGAACCCCGGCATCGCCGACAAGATCCGCAGTGGCAAGGTCGCCGCGGCCGGCGCGCTGGTCGGGGCCGTCATGAAGACCACCCGGGGCCAGGCCGACGCCGCCGCCGTCCGCACGCTGATCCTGGAGCGCCTCGGCGTCCAGGGCTGATAGACCGATCAGGAGCAGGCCGCCGCCGTGACCCGGCGGCGGCCTTCCGTCACCCCCCCGTCGACCACGCGGCCACCCCGCACCCCTCGTCGAGGGCGTCAACGCGGACGCCCGAATGGAGCCACCGTGACCCAGCACGACCTCGATGTCCTCGACGAGATCCAGCGGCGGGTGCTCTGGCTCGCCACCCGGATCGTGGACGCCGCCAACCACGACCGGGCCACCGGTGACGGTGTGAAGGTCGGCGGCCACCAGGCGTCCAGCGCCTCCCTGGTGACGGCGATGACCGCGCTCTGGTTCGCGCACCTCGACGCCGAGGACCGGGTCGCCGTGAAGCCGCACGCGTCCCCGGTGTTCCACGCCATCCAGTACCTGCTCGGCAACCTGGACCGGTCCTACCTGCCCCGGCTGCGGGCCTGGGGCGGCCTCCAGTCGTACCCGTCGCGCACCAAGGACCCGGACGAGGTGGACTTCTCGACCGGCTCGGTGGGGCTCGGGGCGGCGGCGCCGCTCTTCGCCGCCGCCACCCGGCGGTACGTCGACGCGCACTTCGGTGCCCGCCCGCACTCCCGGTTCGTGGCGCTCATCGGGGACGCCGAGCTGGACGAGGGCAACATCTGGGAGGCGGTCGCCGACCCGGCCACCACCGGGCTGGGCAACGTCATGTGGCTCGTCGACTTCAACCGTCAGTCGCTGGACCGGGTGGTCCCGGGCATCCGGATCAACCAGTGGCGCGGTCAGTTCGAGGCGGCCGGCTGGCACGTCGTGGAGGTCAAGTACGGCCGTAAGCTCGCCGAGGCGTACGCCCGGCCGGGTGGCGAGGCGCTGCGCGACTGGATCGACGCGATGCCCAACGAGCAGTACCAGTCGCTGTTCGGGTTGGCCGGTCCCGCCCTGCGCAAGCAGTTCCTGGACGGGGCGCCGGCCGGGGTCGCCGAGCTGATCGCCGACGTTTCCGACGAGGACCTCGGCCCGCTCGTCACCGACCTGGGCGGGCACGACCTGCAGGCGATGCTCGACGCGTACGCCCAGTGCGACGCGGTCACCGACCGGCCCAGCGTCGTCTTCGCGTACACCGTGAAGGGTTGGGGTCTGCCCATCGCCGGCAACCCCCGCAACCACTCCGCGTTGCTCAGCACCGAGCAGGTGGACACGCTGCGGGCCGCGCAGGGACTCACCGCCGACACCGAGTGGGACCGCCTCGACCCGGCGTCACCGGCCGGGATCCGGGCCGGCGCCCGCCGGGAGGCGCTGTCCCGCGCGCCGCGCGAGCGCGCGTTGGGGGTCATCGTCCCGGAGAGCACGGGAGTACGCGCCAACAAGCCGATCTCCACGCAGGAGGTCTTCGGTCGGGTGCTGGTGGACCTGGCCCGGGACCGGGAGGTGGGTCGTTACCTGGTCACCACCGCCCCGGACGTGGCCACCTCCACCAACCTCGCCGGGTTCATCAACAAGACCGGGGTGTTCGCCCCCACCGAGCAGCGTTCCTGGACCGAGGACCGGATGCTGCGTTGGACGGAGAGCCCCGCCGGGCAGCACATCGAGCTGGGTATCTCGGAGATGAACCTGTTCCTGCTGCTGGGTCAGCTCGGCCTGTCGTGGGACCTGTCCGGGCAGCCGCTGCTGCCGGTGGGAACGGTCTACGACCCGTTCGTGTTGCGTGGCCTCGACGCGTTCCTGTACGGCACGTACTCCGGCTCCCGGTTCGTGGTGGCGGGCACCCCGTCCGGCATCACGCTGGCCCCCGAGGGCGGCGCCCACCAGTCCACGATCACCGCGTCGGTCGGCCTGGAGTTGCCCGGGGTGACCTTCCTCGAACCGGCGTACGCGGGCAGCCTCGACTGGTTGCTCTGCGACGCGCTGGGCCAGATCGCCGGCGGTTCCAGCCCGGCCGCGACGGCGGCACCGACCGAGGACGGGGCGTACTACTTCCGGCTGAGCACCCGCCCGCTGGACCAGGCGCCGTTCGAGGCGGCCCGGGCCCGGCTCGGTGACGCGGTCCTGCGTCGGCAGGTGGTCGCCGGGGCGTACCGGTTGGTCGACGCGCACCAGGCGTACCCGCACCTGGTCGACGCGCCGGTGGTGCAACTGGCCGCCTCCGGCGCAGTGCTGCCCGAGGTGCTGGCCGCCGCGGCGGAGTTGGCCGAGGAGGGCGTCGCCGCGCACGTGGTGGACGTGACGTCGCTGGACCGGCTATACCGGGCGTGGCAGCGCACCCTCCGACAGGGTGTGCGGACGGCCACGGTGCCGAGTGTGCCGGGCGCGCTGCGGTCCGCGTTCGCCGACCGGGTGCCGGTGGTGACCGTGCACGATGCGGCGTCGCACGCGATGGCCTGGCTCGGGTCGGCCGTGGGTGCGCCGGCGGTGCCGCTGGGGGTGGACGAGTTCGGCCAGTCCGGCACCGTCGCGGAGCTGTACGAGGTGCACGACCTGCTGCCCGGCAGCATCGTCAACGCGGCGCTGGCCGCCATCGCCCTGCGCTGACCGGCACGCCCTCAGCTCGTCGGTGTCGGTGTCGGTGTCGGGGTGCCCGAGGGGGGCGCTCCGGCGGTCGGGTTCTCCACCAGGCGTCGTTCGAGGTTGACCTGGGCCTGGCCGGTGCCGCCGACGGTGATGGTGTCGTACGCCTGCAGCATCTTCTGCTGGTCGAAGTAGAGCACGCTCATCGACAGTGGGGTGGGCTTCTCGCCCTCCAGGCCCCGCAGCCCGGCACCGCCGGTCGAGCCCTCCACCATCAGCGTGGTGGGCTGCTGCCCCGGCGCCTGCGGCAGCTTGGAGACCTGCCGGGAGTGGGTGTGCCCGGCCAGCACCAGCGGGCAGGTGCCGGCCAGCGGCCCGGCCGATGCCGGGTCGTGCACGAGCGCGATGTCGACCGGTCGCGGTGAGGCGCGGACGGTCGCGGCGAGATCGACGCCGGCCCCCGCCACCTGGTCGGCCACCTGCGGGGTCAGCCCGCTGCCGGCCGGGGAGGTGTTCTTGTCCGGGGTGAAACGCGGGTCGCCGATGCCGGCGATGGTCAGACCGGCGACTGTCGTGGTGGAGTTGTCCAACACGATCGCGTTCGACTGTCGGGCCACCGCGGCGGCGGTCTTGTCCGAGTCGTGATTGCCCCGGATGAAGACGTACGGCTTCTTGAGCAGGCTGATCGAACCGACGAAGGACGCCTCCGGCTCGCTGCCCCAGTCGGTGATGTCGCCGGTGTCGATCACCACGTCGATGCCGAACTGCTCGACGACGGTGCGGATCAGCTGCCAGCCGGTCGGGTTGAGGTGCATGTCGGAGACGTGCAGGACCCGGGTGGTGCCCGGGGCCGGCTCGTACACCGGGAGTGCCGAGACGGTGGTGTAGAGCTGGCTGACGTTGCCGACCAGGCGTTGCAACTGCTCGGCGTACTTGGTGTAGTCGTTGGCGATCCGGCGGGCGTCACCGACGATGGCCGGCGCGTTGACCAGCAGCCCTTCGTAGCGTGGTTCCTCGATCGCCTGGGGGCGCAGGGTGGCCGCCGCCGTGCCGAGGCTGCCGGCGGTGAACAGCAGCGCCAAACCACCCGCCCAGGCCGTCCGCCGCGAGTTCCGGAAGATCAACCCGGCCAGGATCAGGGTGACCAGCACCGACGCGCCGAGGGTCCGCAGACCGAGTCGCATGACGCCGGAGCGGACGTCCTCCACCGCGCTCTGGCTCGCCCGGCTGATGCTGGCCGGGTCGTCGAGCAGTGCCTCGGTGCGGCCCTGGTCGAGTGCGCCGAGCCGGACGGTGAGGTGGGTCGGCCCGTCGTGGCTGTCGAGCAGCAGCGCACCGAGCGGTGGGATGTCGACGGTGGTGCCGCCGTCCCGGGCGGGGGAGATACTGAGGTTGGCCCGGAACGGGCCGATGTCGGTGTCCACCCGACCGCCGGCCAGCACCCCGAGCGCCGCCCCGACCAGTGCGATGGCGAGGACCGCGCCGATCAGCCCGATGCGGCGCAGCGGCCCGGCCAGCGCGACCCACCTGCCGTTCGGGCGCGGCGGGCCGCCGCCGGTCGCCGGGTCGTCCCGGTCGTCGGCGTCGTCGTGCTCGTCGCGTTGCCCGTCCATGCTGAGATTCTGACCTGCCCGTCGGAAGATCTTGGCGAACCTGAACGGATGGTGACGGACGTCAGCCGCGCCCGCCGTCGCCGCCCGCGAAGACCACCCGCAGGAGCCGGTCGTCGTCGCCGGCCGGGTCACCCCGCCCGTCGTGGTTCGACGTGCCCACCCAGAGCGACCCGTCCGGTGCGGCGGCCACCGCGCGCAGTCGGCCGTACCGGTTGGTGAGCAGATCGCTGGGCTGGCCGAGCAGCGTACCCGTGTCGGTCAACTCCATCACCCAGAGGCGCTTGCCGCGCAGGCAGCCGGTGACCAGCAGCCGGTCCGCGGCGGCCAGACCGGAGCAGGACGCGTCCGAGGTCGCCCACTGCGTGATCGGGTCGGTGAACCGCTTGTCGCCGGCTCGCCCCTCGACCTCCGGCCAACCGTAGTTGCCGCCCTTGGTGATCTGGTTGATCTCGTCCCACGTGTTCTGGCCGAACTCGACCGCGTACATCCGCTTGGCGGCGTCCCAGGTGAAGCCCTGCACGTTGCGGTGGCCCAGCGACCAGACCGGCGAGCCGGGGTAGGGGTTGCCGGCGGACGGCTTGCCGTCCGGTGTGATCCGCAGGATCTTGCCGCCGAGGCTCTTCACGTCCTGCGAGAGGGGGCGCTCGCCCGCGTCGCCCGTGCTGACGTAGAGCTGCCCGTCGGGGCCGAAACCCAACCCGCCGCCGTTGTGCACGTTGGCCTTGGGGATGCCGGTCAGGATCGGGGTGGGCTGACCGCCGAGTTCCAGCCGGGCGACCCGGTTGTCCTGCGCGGAGGTGTAATAGACGAAGACCGACCGGTCCTGCGCGTAGTGGGGGGAGACGGCGATGCCGAGAAGACCGCCCTCCCCGGCCGCCGCCACGTCGGGGATCGTCTGCGCCGGGCGGACCCGCAGCCCGTCCGGCCCGGACTCCGGGCCGACCTGGAGGATCCGGCCGTTGTCTCGTTCGGTGACCAGCGCGCCGCCGTCGGGCAGGAAGGCGATGCCCCACGGCACCCGCAGACCCTTCGCCAACACGGTCGTCACCGCCTGCTGGCCGGCGCCGCCAGGGCTCGCCGACGCGGACGGCGTCGGCAGGTTGGGCGGCTCGCCGGCCGCGTCGGGCTCCGGCTCGCCGAAACTGCAACCCGAGGCGAGCAGCAGCGCCGCGCAGGACGCCGCGAGGACCGCCCGGAGGCGACGGACGCGAGGGTACGGGGGACGGGCTCTCACCCGGCCCAGGGTAGCCCGCCGGACGGCCCGCCCGGACCCGTCACGAGCCGACGCGCGCCGGTGACCCGTCCAGGTGGTCCCCGGTGGACCGCTCAGCGGGCCCGTACGGCCAGCAGCGCGGCGTCGTCCTCACGGCCGTGAATCGAGGCGAGCAGCAGGTCGCACACCTCGTCGAGGGGCAGCGTGTCGGTGCCGGCCAGCCGGCTCACCAACTCGGCCAAACCCTCGTCGATGGACCGGTCCCGCCGTTCGATCAGCCCGTCGGTGTAGAGCAGCAGCGTGTCGCCGACCGCCAACCTGGTGGAGTTGCTGGTGCGCGGCGACGGCCGGGCCAGACCGAGCAACGGCTCCGGCGCCGCCTCCAGGACCTCGACCGACCCGCCGGAGCGGAGCACCAGGGCCGGCGGGTGCCCCGCGTTGGACCAGGTCACCTCGTGGACGTCGGCGACCCGCGGACAGATCCGAACCAGTGTCGCCGTGGCCGCGATCGGCAACCGCAGGCCGCGGATCGCGGCGTCCAGGTCACTCATCAGCGTCCCGACACCGTCGGGCCGGCCGAAGGCGTTGCCCCGCACCAGGTTGCGCAGCTGCCCCATCGCCGCCGCCGCCTCGATGTCGTGCCCCGCCACGTCACCGATGGTGACGATCACGTCGCCGTCGGGCTGGACGAAGGCGTCGTACCAGTCACCGCCCACCTCCACCCGGTCGGCGGCCGGCTGGTAGCGGGCCGCCAGCGCCAACTCCGTCACGTCCGGCAGGTGGGGCAGCATGCTGTGTTGCAGGACCTCGGCCACGTGCCGCTGTTCGCCGTACATCGAGCTGTTGCCGACCGCCTGGCCGGCCCGGCGGCCGATCTCGACGGCGGTGAGCAGGTCACGGTCGTCGAACTGTTGACGCTGCGCGCTGTTGACGAGGGTGATCGCCCCGAGCACGGTGCCGCCCGCCCCCCGCATCGGCACGCTCAGGTACGAGGCGATGCCCAGACGACCGGCGATGGCCACCATCTCCGGGTCGGTCGTCCCCCTCGCCACGTCGTCCACGGATGCCACGCCGCCGAGTCGGGGCTGGCCGGTGCGCAGGACCGACCGGACGATCGACTGCGGGCTCAGACCGGTGCGCAGCAGCTCACCGAAGCGTTCCATGTCGGCGGCGCGGGCCGGGTCGTGGTGCACCGAGACCACCTCGCGGGGCCGGCCGGTCGGCCCGATCAGGGTGAGCAGGCACCAGTCGGCGAGCGGCGGCACCATGGTGGAGCCGAGCCGACGCAGCGCGGTGCCCACGTCGAGGGTGTCGGCCAGCGTCTCGCTCACCCCGGCGACCAGCTCCAACCGTTCGTGCGCCTGCACGGCCCGCCGCCGCGCCTCCTGCGCGCCGTCGAGCGCGATCCGCAGCCGCAGCTCCGACGAGCACGCGGCGGCCAGGTCGGCCAGTGTCCGCAGCTGGGCTGTCGTCCACGCGCGGGGTTTGTTGTCGATCGCGCACAGTGAGCCGAGCACCCGGCCGGAGAGATCGGTCAGTGGCATCCCGGCGTACGCGACCACACCGAGGTCATCGATGGCCAGATTGTCCCGGACGCGGGGGTAGAGCCGGGCGTCCGGCAGCACCATCGGCACCTCGATGTCCACGACGTGCTGGCAGAACGAGTGGCTCAGCGGGGTCTGCCGGCGCTGCGACCAGGGTTCCGGCAACCCCACCGCACCCGGGAAGAACTGCCGGTCGGCGGAGACCAGGGAGACCAACGCCACCGGTACGTCCAGCAGGTCGCTGACCAACCGGGCGAACCTGTCGAACGCCTCGTCCGGGGTCGCGTCCAGCCCGGTTTCGGTGAGTGCGCGCAGCCGCGCCGCGTCGCCGAGCGCCGGAGGAGGCGCGCTCGGACGTCGGGCGTTGGCGGGGGAGCCGTCGGTCATCGCGCACCTGTCTGCCGGGGCGGAGGACGACCGGCCCTCCGACAGTTCGTTATACCTCGTCCGGGCCTGAATCGAACATGGGTGTGCCGAGCCTCGCCCCGCCCCGGCGGCGCGCGCCGGCCGCGGAGACGCCGGATCCCCGCCGCGCCCGCACGGACTGCCGCGCCGGGGACTATCGTCGGCGGACGTGAAGGTATGGATCCCGCACCAGGCCGGTCTGAGCCTCATGGGCGAGCTGCCCCCGGACGTGACGGTGGAGGTGTTCGAGCACGCCGACCGCATGCCGTCCGACGCCGCCGACGTCCGCGTCTGGGTGCCACCGTTCCTGGGTGGCTCCGACGGGACGGCGTTGCTGCGGGAGCTGCCCGACGTGGCGGTGGTGCAGTTGCTCTCCGCCGGAGCGGACGCATGGGCCGGTCGGACACCGCCGGGTGTCACGCTCTGCGACGCCCGAGGCGTGCACGACCCGTCGACCGCCGAGTGGGTCGTCACGGCGATCCTCGCCCAACTGCGGGCGTTCCCCGCGTTCGTCCGGGCGCAGGCCGAGCGGCGCTGGGCGTACGAGGGGAACACCCCCACCGACGAGCTGACCGGCAAGCGGGTGCTCATCGTCGGGGCCGGTTCGATCGGCACCGCCGTGCGGGACCGGCTCGCCCCGTTCGAGGTGAGCTTCACGCTCGTCGCGCGGACCGCCCGCCCGGAGCAGGGGGTGCACGGCGTCGAGGAGCTGCCCCGGCTGCTGCCCGAGGCCGACGTGGTGGTGGTGATCGTGCCGCTCACCGACCAGACCCGTGGCCTGATCGACAAGGACTTCCTCGCCGCGATGCCGGACGGGGCGTTGCTGGTCAACGCCGCGCGGGGGCCGGTGGCCCAGACCGAGGCGCTGGTCGCCGAGCTGGCCACCGGTCGGATCGCGGCCGCGCTGGACGTCACCGACCCGGAGCCACTACCCGCCGACTCGCCGCTCTGGGCGATGCCGAACGTGTTGCTCACCCCGCATGTGGCCGGGTCGGTGCGCGGGCTGCTGCCGCGGGCCTACCGACTCGTCGGTGACCAGGTGCGCCGTTTCGCCGCCGGGCAACCACTGATCAACACGGTGGTCGACGGTTACTGACCGGGCGTCTCGGCCGGGGTGTGGGGCAGGCTCTGGCCGGTGACCGCCACCAGCCGGGGCAGGTCCGTGCCGCGTACCGCCGGCAGGGTGACCTGCTGGCCGTCGTCGAGCCGGGCGACCGCCCGGCCACGCTCGTCGGTGACCAGCTCGATGACCTGGTCCCAGGCGATCCGGCGCTGCCCGGCCAACGCCCGTACGCGCAGCCCGGTGGCGTCGGCGTCGGTGCCGGCCCGCCAGGCCCAGGCTCCGACGGCGAGCGGCACGAGCAGCACCGGCAGAAGGTAGGACCGGGCGCTGGCCAGCGGCAGGGCGCCGATGAAGGCGATGATCGCGGCGGCCAGGATCGCTTGGTTGTGCCGGAAGCGGACCGTGTCGGACTTACTCACCCTCCGATGATCCCACCCCCGGCCGGTCCGGCTCGCGGCGGGCGGTGCCGGCCGGGCGCGGTACGCCGTACAGTGACACGGGTCATTGTCTCGTTCCGGTGACCGGCACGTAACCGATCCGATCGCCGCTCGTTGCCACTTGTTGAGCAGCGGACCAGCAACGTCCGATGCCCCGCACCGTCGTACCGCCCCCGTGCCCCCTCACGAAGGCGACCGCCGTGCTCCTCGCGTACCCGTTCCGCGTTCTCGTCCCCCGTCGGGCGGCGCCGGAGGCCGTCACGTCCACGGCGGTGACGCTGCTCCTTCTCGCCGGTGCCGTCGACCTGGTTCCGACCCCGGTGGTGATCGCGCTGGCCGTCGGTGCCGGCGCCACGGTCGCCGGGGTGCGGCTCACCCGACTGGCCGGCCGGCCCGCCACCGCACCGTCGTCGCGTGCGGCGAGCGTGCTGCTCGACGCGGCGGTGGTGACCGCCGGCCTCACCGCCGTCGTGCTGCCCCTGGCCGCCCTCGGGTCGAGCTTCGCCGTGCTGGTGGGGTCGCTGGTCGTGGCGGCCCTCGCGGTGAGCGGTCTTCGTCGCCTCCCCGGTCGGACGCGTCCGTCGCCCGGGGCCCGGCTGCGCCGGCTGGTCGAGTCGAGCGGCCCGGCCGTCGGTCTGGCCCTCACCGCCTGGCTGCTGCTTCCCCGCGACGGCCTGCCCGATCCGGCTCGTCTGGTCGTCGCGGTGGCGCTCGGCGGGCTGGGCATGGCCGCCCTGAACGCGTTCGCGGGGCCACGGCGACACTCCGGCGCGTCCGTCTGTCGGGGTGCTGTCCTGCTCACCCTGGGCGGGTTGGTGCTGCTGGCCGCGTTGCCGTCCGCGTCGGAGGGCCGGGCGGCCCTGCTGGCCGTACCCCCGATGGTGTTCGGGATGCTGCTCGTCGCGGTCGGTGCGGACGTCGCGGCGGACACGGTTGCCGCGGAGGCGGTCCCCGCGGCCTGGCCCCGGGCGGTGCTCCCGGCGGCGATGCTGCTGCTGGCGGCGGGTCTGCACCTGACTGCCGACCGCGCTCTGGACCGGACGAGCGTGGTGTTGGCCCTGGCGGCGGTGCCGCCCCTGATGGTGCGCGAGTTGCTGCGCTCGGGTGAGGCGGCCACCAGCGAGCGGCGGGCCGCGCACCGCCGCCGGTCCGGTGGCGCCGTCCGGCACCGCGCGGCGTCACCGCGCTGGCTGGGCGGGTCGGAGCCGCCCGAGCGCGTCGGCGACCCGGACATCACGACCACCACGAGCGGTGTCGGCGCGGCCTGGCGGCCCGGTGCGGCCTGGCCGGCGGTCGACCGGCGGCCCGGTCCGGCGGGAGGCGGTGGTCCGGGGGACCGGGCGGCCCTGCTGGACGCCCTGGCCGCGATCGGTGACGTGCCGGTGCCGACCGGCGCGCTGCTGCTGGTGGACCTGCACGGCACCGATGCGGTCGGCCCGACCGTTCGGGAGGACGTGCTGGCCGAGGCGGTGCGCCGCGCCCGCGCGGTGATCGCCCCCGACGACCTGGTCACCGGCTGCACGGGTACCGGCTTCGCCGTGGTCACCGCCGCCGGTCCGGTGCTCGCGTACGCGCTGGGCACCCGGCTGCTGACCGCGCTCAGCCCGCCCTATCCGCTGGCCGGCGCGGTGCTGCGCGTGCAGACGAGCATCGGGCTGGCCGAGGTGAGCGGGGCCGGGCCGGCGGACGTGCTCCGTCAGGCCGAGCTGGCTCGCCGCCGGGCGGTGCAGTTGGGCCGGGACCGGGTCGAGTGGTACGACGCGTTCCTGGAGGAACAGCTGGTCCGCCGTCTCGACCTGGAACGTGAGCTGCCCGGTGCGGTGGCGCGCGGCGAGTTGGACCTCGTCTACCAGCCGGTGCTCGACCTCGCCGACGGGCAGCCGGTGGGTGCGGAGGCTCTGCTGCGGTGGCGGAGCCCGGTGCTCGGCACGGTGCTCCCGGCCGAGCTGCTGCCGGTCGCCGAGGACCTGGACCTGGTCGGGGAGCTGGAGTGGTGGGTCCTGGACCGGGCCTGCCGGCAGTTGTCCAACTGGACGGTGGGCGTACGGGAGCTGTGGATGGCGGTCAACGTGACGACCCGGGAGCTGGCCACCCCCGACTTCGTGCAGCGGGCGGCGGCCGTGCTGGCCGCGTACGGGGTGCCGCCGGAACGGCTGGTGGTGGAGGTGAGCGAGCCACGGGTCGCCGCCGACCTGTCGACCGTGGTGGCCCGGCTGGCCGGGTTGCGGTCGTTGGGCGTCCGCACCGCGCTGGACGACTTCCGGGCCGAACACGCCTCGCTGGCGCAGCTCCGTCGGCTGCCGATCGACCTGTTGAAGGTGGGCCCGGAGTTGGTGGGCGCGCGGCCGGACGAGCAGCCGCCGCTGATCGACGTGGTGGTCAACGTCGGCGAGCGCCTGGGTGTGGAGATCGTGGCGGAGGAGTTGGAGTCGCCGACCCAGGTGGAGGGGGCGCGTCGGGGCGGCTGCCGGTACGGGCAGGGGTTCGCGCTGGCCCGACCGGCGACGGCCGAGCGGGTCGAGGCATACTTCGAGGAATTCCCCTCCGCATCCCGCTGAACCGGTTCATCTCTCCCGGGGTGGTGCGGTGCTGCCGCGTGGTGTCAGGTGCGGTGTCTCGTCCTGCACCCGACCGGCCGGCTGGCCGCCGACGACGGCGAGGAGCTGGCGGGCGGCGTGCGCCCCGTACGCCGCGATGTCCCGACCCACCGCCGTCAACGGCGGGTGCACCAGACGGCACAGCGGCGAGTCGTCCCAGGCCACGATGGACAGATCCGCGGGCACGGTCAACCCCATCTCCTGGGCCACGGAGAGCCCGGCGACGGCCATCACGTCGTTGTCGTAGACGACCGCGGTGGGCCGCCGGGCGGAGCTGAGCAGCCGGCGGGTGGCCCGGCCGCCCTCCTCGCCGGTGTAGTCGGACGAGACGGTGACGGCGTCGACCAGGCCGAGCCGCTCGCAGACCGCCGTGAACGCCTCGGTGCGGATCTCGGTGTGCCGCAGGTCCGGCAGGCCACCGACCCGGGCGATCCGCCGGTGCCCGAGCGCGACCAGGTACTCCACCGCCTCGGTCAGCGCGGCGGCGTCGTCGGACCAGAGACTGGCCAGCGCGCCGGTGCCGCCGGGCCCGCCGATCACCACCGCCGGCAGGTGGAGCTGCTCCAACGCGGGTATGCGGCGGTCGTGGCTGCGCAGGTCGCAGACCAGCACCCCGTCCACCCGGCGCTCACCCCACCACCGCCGGTAGACGGCGATCTCGGCGTCGTGGTCGGGCACCACCTGGAGGGTCAGCGCGTACGAGCGGGCGGAGAGTTCCGCCTCGACGCCGCTGATCAGCGCCATGAAGAACGGCTCGACCCCGAGTGTCCGGGCCGGCCGGCACAGGGCCAGACCGACAGCGCCGGCGGTGGCGGCGGAGAGGGCGCGGGCGGCGCTGCTCGGGCTGAACCCGATCTCCGTGGCAATGGTCAGGATGCGCTGCCGGGTGGCCTCGGAGACGCCGGGCTGGCCGTTGAGCGCGTACGACACGGCGCCCTTGGACACCCCGGCGCGTCGGGCGACGTCGGCGATTGTCGGCCGCTTCACCGGTGTGCTCCTTCGCTTTCCGGCCGTTGACAGCCCTGATTCCGGACCGTACGGTGGCTCAGCTTATCCGGTTCAGTCAACGTCTTTCGATGCAGAAGGTGCGGTGGAATCGTGAGCCGACAGGCACTCTACGACGGTTGGACGCTCCGGGCCGCTCCCGGAGCGCAGGTGCCGACCGCTGTCGCCGGTCGGTCCGTGCCGGCGACAGTGCCGGGTTGCGTGCACACCGACCTGCTCGACGCCGGGCTGATCCCCGACCCCTACCTCGACGACAACGAGATCGCGCTGGCCTGGATCGGGCGCGCCGACTGGACGTACCGGACGACCTTCCACGCGCCGCGCGGCGACCACGACCGGGTCGACCTGGTCTGCGCCGGCCTGGACACCGTCGCCACCATCACCGTCAACGGCGTCGAGGTCGGCCGCACCGAGAACATGCACCGCGGCTACCGGTTCGACGTGCGGTCGCTGCTGCGCGACGGCGACAACGACCTGGTGGTCACGTTCGACTCCGCGTACCGCTACGCCGAGGCGCAGCAGGAGCGACTCGGCGACCGGCCGAACGCCTACCCGGAGCCGTTCCACTTCATCCGCAAGATGGCCTGCAACTTCGGCTGGGACTGGGGGCCGACACTGGTCACCGCCGGCATCTGGCAGGAGATCAGCCTGCACGCCTGGTCCACAGCCCGGCTGGCCGGCGTCCGCCCGCTGGTCACCATGGACGGTCGCGACGGCCGGGTCGAGCTGCACGTCGAGGTCGAGCGGGCGTCGGACGTCCCGCTGACCGTCCGCGCCGACGCCGCCGGCGTCAGCGCCGACGTGGTGATCCCGGCCGGTCACCGCACGGCCGTGCTCAGCCTCACCGTCCGCGAGCCCGCGCTCTGGTGGCCCCGAGGGTACGGCGACCAGACGCGCCACCCGATCGAGGTGACGGTGCACGGGCCGGACGGCGACACAGTGGACACCTGGTCGCACCGCATCGGCTTCCGCTCGATCCGACTGGACACCACGCCCGACGCGCACGGCACCCCGTTCGCGGTGTCGGTCAACGACGTCCCGGTCTTCGTGCGAGGGGTCAACTGGATCCCCGACGACGTCTTCCCCACCCGGGTCACCCGCGACCGGTTGGCCGAGCGGTTCGACCAGGCGGTTGGGGCCAACGTCAACCTGCTGCGGGTCTGGGGTGGCGGCCGGTACGAGTCGGCGGACTTCTACGACCTCGCCGACGAGCGCGGACTGCTCGTCCAACAGGACTTCCTCTTCGCCTGCGCCGCCTACCCGGAGGAGGAACCCTTCGGCAGTGAGGTGGCCGCCGAGGCCGCCGAGCAGGTGACCCGCCTGTCGCCGCACCCGTCGCTGGTGCTCTGGACCGGCAACAACGAAAACATCTGGGGCTGGCACGACTGGGACTGGCAACGACCCCTCGACGGACGCACCTGGGGGCGCGGCTACTACCTCGACGTGCTGCCCCGGATCGTCGGCGACCTGGACCCCACCCGCCCGTACTGGCCGGGCAGCCCCTGGTCGGGCACCGAGGCCATCCACCCCAACGACCCGGCGCACGGCACCACCCACATCTGGGACGTGTGGAACACCGACGACTACCCGAAATACCGGGAGTACGTGCCGCGCTTCGTCGCCGAGTTCGGCTACCAGGCGCCACCGGCGTACGCCACACTGCGCCGGGCGCTGAGCGACGAACCCCTCGCCCACGACTCACCGAGCATGGCACACCACCAGAAGGCCGCCGACGGTGACGCCAAGCTCCGACGCGGCCTGGACGCGCACCTGCCCGCCCCGGCGGACTTCGACGACTGGCACTACCTGACGCAGCTCAACCAGGCCCGCGCCATCCAACTCGGGGTGGAGCACTTCCGCTCCCACCGGGACGTCTGCGCCGGCACCATCGTGTGGCAGCTCAACGACTGCTGGCCGGTGACCTCCTGGTCGGCCGTCGACGGCGACGGCCGCCGCAAACCCCTGTGGTACGCGCTGCGCCACGCGTACGCCGACCGGCTGCTCACCGTACAACCTCGCGACGGTGGCCTCGCACTGGTGGCGGTCAACGACAGCGGCACCCCCTGGCGGTCGTCGGCCTCGGTGACCCGGGTGACCCTCAGTGGTGAGCCCCGGGCGAAGAACTCACTCGATCTCGATGTCCCGGCGTACTCCGCCGTGGTGCTGGCGCTGCCGGCGGACCTGGTCCGGCCGGACGACGGCCGCCGCGAGTTGCTGGTCGCGGAGGCCGGTGACACCGCCGAACGCGCCCTGTGGTTCTTCGCCGACGACCGGGACGTGGACTGGCCGGCGGCGGTGTGGGAAGCGACGGTCGCCTCGGTCGACGGCGGGCAGCAGGTCAAGGTCACGGCCCGCACCGTGCTGCGCGACCTGACGCTCTTCCCGGACCGGCTGGACCCGTCGGCCACTGTGGACCGGGCCCTGGTCACCCTGCTGCCGGGTGAGTCGGCGCTGTTCACCGTGCGTGCCGGAGCCCCGCTGGACCCGGCTGCCCTGGCTGCCCGCCCGGTCCTGCGCTGCGTCAACGACATGACTGCACGCTGAGCGGACCCCCGTCCGGCACAACCCGCCGCGAGGTCGCGATCCGAACGAGCCAGCCACTTGATCAACACCATTTCGCCGATGTCGTGGTATCCACACGTGCGGGATACCGCGACATCGCCGAACCCGTGTTGATCTAGCGGGAGTTTCCGCATCAGGTAGCGATGTCGGAATGCGGACTCTCCCGACGTCACCGCACCTGCCACTCGCGGCCAAGAATGGTGCAGGTAAACGGCGATTGTCACCGTCAATGGGCCGGATAGCCCGGAAAGGCCGCCGTTCCTGCCGCCGCCCGATTACTGCGCACCGTCCGATATCGACGGTACCGTTCACGGGACCCGAAACCGGCATTCGTGGACTGGTCGTCACGGCTGCGCATAGGCAGGGGAGGTGCCGGGTTGACGGATGGTTCGAACCCAGCGGCCGACGGCGCGTCGGCCGGACGACCTACATCAGCGCGCGGTGGATCGGCTGCTGCGACGGTTGCCCAGTGGGTGGAGGTGCACCGGTTGGCGGCAGTGGGCCAGGAGCCGGCAATCGCCCGGCACGTCGGCGATCTGGTGGCGAGGGGGTGGCTGCAGCCGGTTAGAGGAAACCAAGGGGAGTTGAACGGTGGGCACTATCGGTGAGGGAGGGGACCAACGGTGAGTGACATGATCACCTATGAGCTGGAGATCTTCGAGCGGACCTCCGACTACTCCGAACTGCGCCTGTCCACCGGCGGTGGCCAACCCAAGACCCGTGGGGTGGACAAGGTCGCCATCGATGAGCTGATCAACCTGGTGAAACTGCACTACGGCCAGCACTCGGTCGCTCCGCAGCTCTTCGGCTCACCACAGCTCCGCAACCTCGGGATGAGGCTGGCCGCCTTCCTCGACGGCGACGAGCGGTGGCTGACCCCGATCCTGCACCAGCCTCCCGGCAGCACGCTGCGGATCACCGTCGCGGGCCGGCTACGACACCTGCCCTGGGAGTTGCTCGCCGTGGACGGGACGCATCTGACCGTCTCCAACCAGGCGCCGCTGTTACCGGTACGGGCCGTCGGCACGAACACGGCCTTCAAGGGCCCGGTCACGCCCGGGAACCGACCCCTGCGAGTGCTGTTCATGGCCGCCTCCCCCGAGGGTGTCGAGCCGGTGCTCAGCTACGAGGCAGAGGAGGCGGCCATCCTGGCCGCCACGTTCCGAACCGGTGCCGAGTTGGTGGTCGAGGAGAGCGGCACCCTGGAGGGGCTTCGCTTCCTCAGCCGGGACTACGGCGCGGGATACTTCGACGTTCTCCATCTGAGCGGCCACGCCACCGTCAACAGTGACGGTCAACCCGTCTTCCTGGTGGAGAACGAGTTCGGCGAGCGCGTCGACGCCACCGCCGACGAGATCGCGCACGCGATGGCCGGGCACTGGCCCCGCCTGATCTTCGTCTCCGGCTGCCTGACCGGGAACGCCCCGGGTGCCGGCGCCTTCCCCTCGATGAGCGAGAGCCTGGTGCACTCCGGAGCCCCGGCCGTGTTGGGGTGGGCGCTGCCGGTCGGCGACGTCTCCGCGACCGACTTCGCCGCCGAGCTCTACCGGTCACTGGCTGACGGCGTGTCCCTCGACCGGGCCATCATCGAGGCCCGCCAACACCTGTACGCGCGGAAGCGCGGCAACTGGCACCTACTGCGCGTCTACGCCGACCGGTCGCCACTCGCCCCGATGGTCACGCCGCTGATCACCAAGGGGCGCGCGCGGGTCCAGATCCGTCCGGCGGACCGGGAGTTCCTGGACCCGCAGACCCAGTTGTCCAGGGTCGCCGCCCGCACCGCCTTCGTCGGACGGCGACGAGTCATCCAGCGCTGCCTGCGTACCCTGAAAATGCCCTTGGGTCTGGACGGCGCAGCCGAGGCCCTGGTCCTGCACGGCATGGGTGGTCTCGGTAAGAGCAGCCTCGCCTCCCGGCTGCTGGAACGCATGCCCCTGCACCAGCGTGCCGTCTGGTATGGCCGCGTCGACCTGCAGAGCTTCCGGGAGCTCACCACCAGGGTCCAGTTCCCGACGGTGGAGCAGCAGGTCGAGGCGGACAAACTGCTCGCCAACGACCAGGCGCCCCTCCTCGTCCGCCTGCGCCACCTGCTTCATGTCGACGGACCGCTCGGGCAGACCCCCTGCCTGTTCGTGTTCGACGACTTCGAGGACGGCAATCTCGACCAGCGCGACGGCGGCTACGTGCTCTCCCCGGAGATGGCCGACATCCTTCCGGCCCTCCTCCGAGCCATCCACGAGACCGGCAGCCCCAGCCGGGTCGTGATCACCAGCCGCTACCTCTTCCCCGCCCCCGCCGGGACGGCTGTCGCCGTCGAATCCCTCGAAACCCTCACCGAGATCGAGCAGACCAAGAAACTCGCGAACCTGCGCAACCTGCGCCCCGGCTCGCCGATCGACCCGGGTGTTCGCGAGCGTGCCGTCCACGCCTCGGCCGGGAACCCCCGCCTGCTCGACTGGCTCGACCTGATCGTCGACGACAGCAGCCTCGACATCGACGGTCTCATCACCGCCATCGAGGAGGAAGCCGACCGATTCCGCCGGGAGACCATCCTCGCGGCGAACCTGCTCGACTCCCAAGCCCTCGAGCTGCAAAAGATGCTCGCCAAGGTCAACGTCATCGACCTGCCCGTTCCCGCCGCGACCGTCAGGGCCGTCCACGACCATCCCGACGCCAGTGACCACCTCAAACGTGCCGTCGAACTCGGGCTCATCGAAGAAGGCACCGACCCGGAGACCCGCCGGCCTCGCTACTTCGTCTCCAACGTCCTGCGCCCTCTCGTCCGTCCGCTGCTCACCGACGACGAATACGTCCAAGCCTGTGGCGCCGCCGCGCGAAGCCTCTACAAGCTCTGGGTCACCGACCTCGCGCCGTCCGGGTCTGCGGTATGACCATCGTCCGATGGGTAGAGGTGCACCGGTTGGCGGTGGCGGGCCAGGAGCCGACGATCGCCCGCGAGGTCGGCCACTCGGTGGCGAGGGTGTGGCTACGCACGTCGCGGTTCGCCGATGTCGCGGCCATCGCCAACGCCACCCTGAGTCTCGGGCCGGACGCCGGTGCCCTCTACGACCTGGGCTGGGCCCAGTCCTCCACCGGGCACCCGCAGCAAGCCCTGATCAGCTACGAGCAGGCCCTGCACCTGTATCGGGAGTCCGGTGACCACGGCAACGCCGCAGTCACCCTCACCAACATCGGTGGCGTCTACGACAACCTTGGCGATCTGAGGCGGGCGCTGGCCTACTACGAGCAGGCGCTGCCCATCCAGCGGCAGGTCGACAATCAGGCCGGTGAAGCGATCACTCTCAACAACATCGGACTCGCACACTGGAAGCTGGGGGACCGGGAGCGAGCGCTGACCCACTACGAGCAGGCGCTGCCCATCCAACGGGAGGTCGGCGACCGTGCCGGCGAGGCGAGCACCCTCAACAACCTCGGCTTCTTCTACCTCGGGATCGGGGACGGGGAGCGGGCGCTGGCCTACTACGAGCAGGCGCTGCCCATCCGGCGGGAGGTCGGCGACCGAGCCGGGGAGGCCGTTACCCTCAACAACATCGGCCTGCTCTACAAAGGGCTTGAGGATCGGGATCGGGCCCGCGCCTACTACGAGCAAGCCTTGATGATCACGCAGGAGGTCGGCGACCGCGCGGCCGAAGCGGTCACCCGGTTCAACATCGGGATGCTGCATCGGGAGGAGGGCAACCTCGACGCCGCCATCCGCGAACTCGAAATCGTCGTGGACCTCGACCGCCAGGTCGACCACCCGGACCTGGCATCCGACACCGCAGTGCTCGAACAGGTACGCGGAGAACGAGCACGGACTCCGGACGTGACCTGACTCGGTGTCCGTCGCCCGCTGACGTCATGCTCTCCGACTCGCGAGCGCCCTCCGCCGGGAGATCCGCGCAACATCCGGGGGGTAGTTCCATCCTGAGTTGGCTGGTCAGGGGGTCTTGACGGTTGGTGGTGGTGGGTGGGAGGTCCAGGTTGGTGGTGAGGTGATCTTTGGGTTGATCGTTTGCCGGTTAGCGGGTGGTGTGGGTTTGGGTGAGGACGGTGAGTGCGCGGATCAGGGTGGTGGCGTGGTGGTGGTTGCCGCGTAGTCGGTCGAGGATTCGCCAGTTCTTGAGGTCGCTGAAGGCGTGTTCGTTGGTTGCTCGTTCGCGGCTGATGAGGGTGTTGACGATTGTTTGGTGGCGGGTGAGGGGTTTGCCGCGGGCGGCGCGGTGGCCGGTGATGATGGTGGGTTGGTCGTGGGGGTGGCCGGGGTGAGCGCCGCGGGGGCGAGGTGTGTGGCTGATGCCGGGTTGGTCGTCGAGGCGGGTGAAGCCGAGGTCGCAGATGGCGGCGAGGTCGGCTGCGCGTAGGTGTGCGGGGATGCGGTTGCGGCGGGCGGCGGTGATTTCCGCGGTGCGTGCGGGTAGGGCTGCGGAGGTCCACAGCAGGTTGCCGTTGAGGTCGGTGATGGCGAGGACGAGCAGGCCGAAGGTTTTGTGTTTACCGCTGTAGTGGGTGCGGCGGCGGTGTCGGTCGTGGGGGCGTTGGACCGGGATGAGGGTGCCGTCGAGCAGGACTACCTCGCTGTGGTGGCGGGCGCGGCGCAGGACCCGTGACAGGCGGGGCATCTCAGCGGCCAGGACAGCGATGACTTGCGCGACCCATCGACGGACGGTGGAGGCGGATATGCCGTTGCCGGCGGCCAGGTCGTGAGGGCGTTGGTTATGGCGTAATACCGCCAGCACGATCATCGCCGCGCGGTGATCGGGCAGTTTGCGCCATCGGGAACGCACCCGTGAGCGGTGCTGACGGATCGCGTTGACGACCAGGGTCAGGGTCTTCGTGGACAGCGCAAGGCTGGACTGGTAGACAAGCGGCGAGCCCTCAGCCACCGGGTTTTTGTGTGTCACGACCGAACACCCTGGCCGAGGGCTCGTCTATCTTCTGCACGCCACACCGTCACCACCGGCAAACGATCACCGCGAAGATCACCAGCGGTTGACCTGCCCCATCCCCGCCACCCCCACGCCGTCAAGACCCCCTGACCAGCCAACTCAGGATGGAACTACCCCCGGATGTTGCTGCCTCCCGCGCGCCGCAGGCAGCAACATCCGGGAAGTTGCTCGAATCTTGGTGCCGGGGTGCCGGGGTGCCGGGGTCGCTGATCGAGCGGTGGGCGCGACGGAGCGCCACGCCCACCGCTCGTCGAAGTGATCCGTGGGTCAGGCGCGGGCGGCGGCGAGCACCTGACCGACCAGGGCGCCGGAGGTGCCGGAGCGCTCGTACTCGGGCCGGTTGAGGCTGCCGCCCATCAGCGGTGCCGGGTTGCGGTGCACGGCCGGGCTGTCGGAGCTGACCAGGGCCGCGAAGTGGTACTCGTCGGCACCCGTCGCCTCGACGATCCGGGTGATGTTGCGCGGGGTGATGCCACCACCGGGCATGACGACGATCCGCCCGGCGGCCCGGCGCACCAGGTCGGCGATGAGCGGGGCGCCCTCCAGCACGCTGACCTCCTGGCCCGAGGTGAGCACCCGGTGCACGCCCAGCTCGATGAGCTGCTCCAACGCCGCGTACGGGTCGCGGGTCATGTCGAACGCGCGGTGGAAGGTGATGCTGGTGTCACCGGCGGCGGCGATCAACCGGCGGGTGGTCGGCACGTCGACGTCGCCTTCGGCGGTCAGCGCACCGATCACGATGCCGTGCGCGCCGGCGGCGACGGCGGCCTGCACGTCCCGCTCCATCGCCTCGATCTCGAACGGCGAGTAGATGAAGTCACCGCCGCGTGGCCGGACGATCACGTGCACCCGGATCCGGGTGACGGCGCGCAATGTCGTCTCGATGGTGCCCAGGCTGGGGGTCAGTCCACCGTCGAAGAGCGCGGAGCACAGCTCCACCCGGTCGGCGCCGGCCTCCTCGGCGGCTACCGCCCCCTCGACGCTGTCGATGCAGATCTCGAATGTGCTCATGACTCTTCCTTCTCGGTGCGGAACGACACCGGTCTGATGGGAGACGACGTCGCTTCGGCGTGGAACGACACCGGTTTGATGGGGGCGCTTCGGCGTGGAGTGACACCGGCTCGATGGGAGACGACGTCGCTCAGGTGCGGGACGATGCCGCGGTCGGATCGATGACGGCCGTGACGGCGCCGACCGGTTCGCCGCCGCCGAGCACCGGCACCTGGCGCAGCGCGTCGGCTCCACCCACCGGTACGCCCACGGCGTCGAAGGCGGCGAGCGCGATGGCGGTGGTGGCTCGGGGCGAACCGTCGACCACCTTCACCGCGACGGCGTGACCGTCCGGGGCGGCCACCCCGAGAACGCCCTCGGCCCCGCCCTTGGCCAGGACACCGGGCAGCGCCCGCATCAGGTCGGTGTTCGGGTGCCCGTGCCAGCCGCCCACGTACTCCGGGAATCGGCGCATGGCCTGCGCGACCAGCGCCTCGTCGCTGCCGTCGGGTGCGGTGACCAACGCCTGGAACGTGCGGGCCAGGCCGGTCAGCGGCAGGCCGAACAGGGGTGCGCCGCAACCGTCGACGGCGTGGTGCGCGATCGGCGTTCCGGCCAGCCGGGTGACGGCGGCAGCGGTCTCCCGCTGGAGCGGGTGCTGCGGGTCGAGGTAGTCGTGGGTGCTCCAGGACCGCGCGACGGAGGCGACCAGCATCGCGGCGTGCTTGCCGGAGCAGTTCATCCGGATCCGCTCGCGCTGCCCGCCGTCGCGAATCAGTCGGTCCCGGGTCGGTTCGTCCTCCGGCCAGTCCACCGGGCAGCCGAGCGCGTCCTCGGTGAGGCCGGCACCGGCCAGCATCGCCCGGACCACCTCGACGTGCCGGTCGTCGCCGGTGTGGCTACCGGCGGCGAGCGCCAACGCCGGGCCGGTCAGCTGGTCGCCGGCCGCGACCCGGCAGGCCAGGGCCTGCACGGGTTTCAGGGTGGAGCGGGGGAGTACCGGCTCGTCGGGTACGCCGGCGGCGAGGACCACCTCACCGTCCGGTGCGAGCACCACGACACTGCCGTAGTGCCGGCTCTCGACGAAGCCGTTGCGGACGACCCGAGCCAGTTCGGCGTAACGGAAGATGGTCACCGGGGGGTGGTCCCTTCGATCAGCGGCGGGGGCAGGTCGGCGTCGCGTCCTACCCGCCGGCCGCCGAAGCGGCCGTTGCGAGCCTGGAGTACGCGGGCGAACTTCGACAGCGAGGCGTTGACCACGAGGTAGATCAGCGCCACCACCAGGAACGTCTGGATCAACAGATGGGTGTACGACGAGAGCACCTGCCCGCTGTAGAGCAGCTCGGTGTAGCTGACCACGAAGCCGAGCGAGGTGTCCTTGAGCAGCCCGACCAGTTGGCTGACCAGGGACGGGGTGAGTTGGAGCAGCGCCTGGGGCAAAACCACCAGCGCCATCACCTGTCCGCGGCGCAGCCCGACGGCGAGACCGGCCTCGGTCTGCCCCCGGTCCAGGGCCAGGATGCCGGAGCGGAAGATCTCGGCGAACGCCGCCGAGTTGGACACCACCAGCGGCACCACGAGCTTCCAGAAGAGCGGGAAGTTCATCCCGTACTGCGGCAGGGCGAACAGTGTCACGTAGATGAGCAGCAGGGTGGGGACGGTTCGGAAGATCTCCACGTACGCGCCGGCCAACCAGCGCAACGGTCGGTGCGCGGAGAGGCGTCCGAGTGCCAGCAGCAGCCCGAGTACGGCGCTGAGCACGGCGGTCGCGGCGGCGGCCCGCACGGTGGCCCAGAGCCCGTTGAGCAGGTACCGCCAGATCGGCCAGGTGGTGAACGGTTCCCATCGCGCGGCGGCCAACTCGCCGTGGCTGGCGAACTGGTAGACCGCCGCCACGGCGGCGGCGACCAGGAGGACGGCGCCCACCACTGTGGCTATCCGGATCCGCCGTTGGGCGCGCGGGCCGGGTTCGTCGAAGAGGATCTGTTGCGTCTTGTTCATCGGACGATCGCCAGCCTTCGTTCGAGCAGGCCGGTGACCTGACCGATGATCAGCGCCAGCAGCATGTAGGCCAGGCCCGCGCCGGTGAACACGGCGATCGGTCGGGCCTCGACCAGGTTCACGTTGTTGGCCGCCTGGGTCAGCTCGACCACGCCGACGGCGGCGGCCAGCGAGGTGTTCATCAGCAGCGCGATGCAGATGTTGCCGATCGGCTGGATGACCGCCCGCAGTCCCTGCGGCAGGATCACGTGCCGCAGGGACTGCCCGAAGGTCAACCCGATGGCGCGGGCCGCCTCGGCCTGGCCGACCCCGACCGTGTTGATACCGGCGCGGATCGCCTCGGCCAGGTACGCCCCCTCGTAGACCGCGATGACGATCGCGGCCGAGGTGAACAGCGGGAACGTGATGCCGATTGTCGGCAGGGCGAAGACGAAGAGCACCAGCAGAGCCAGCAGCGGCAGGTTCTGGAACACCTCGACGTACGCCGTGCCGATGGCGCGCAACAGCGGGACGGGTGCGATCCGCAGCGTGGCGACGACGATGCCCAGCAGCATCGCGCCGACGGTGGTCACGACCGTCAGTTCGACGGTCGTGACCAGGCCGTGGCCGAGCGCGCTCAGGTGGGCGGTGAGGGCGTCCATCGGTACGGGAGGATTCTCAGGAACCGTCGGCGGAGCCGAGAGCGGGCGGGGTGGGCGCGCCACCCTCCACCACCGAGCCGAGGGTGCCTTCCCAGACCTTCGCCCAGGTCCCGTCGGCCTGGATCTTCCTCAGCCAGTTGTTGACGAACTCCTTGAACTGCGCGTCCTCCCGGTTGAGGCCGATGCCGTACGCCTCGGTGGTGAACGGCTCGCCGACCACCTTCATCCCCGGGTTGGCCTTGGCGCCGGAGGCGAGCAGCGTGAAGTCCTGCACGTACGCGTCGCCGCGCTTCTGCAGCAGCGCCTGCAACGCCTGCGGGTCGGTGCCGAAGGCGATCTGCTTCGAGCCCGGAGCGGCCGAGGGCAGCGCGGTGACCGCCGGGGTGTTCGCGCCGACGATGACGGTCTTGCCGGCGAGGTCCTTGACGCTCTTGATCGAGGTGTCGTCCTTGCGGACCCCGACCGCGAGGCCGGAGGTGAGGTACGGTCCGGCGAACGCGACCTGGGTGGCCCGCTGCGGGGTGATCGTGTAGGTCTGGAAGACGGCGTCGACCGACTTGGCCTGGAGCATGGCCTCCCGGGTCTGGGTGCCGATCGTCGTCGTCTTCACCTCGGGCTTGCCGATGATGTACTTCGCCAGCAGCTTCGCCATGTCGGCGTCGAAGCCCTCGATGGTGCCGCTGACCGGGTTCTGCTGGGCGAGCAGAGGCGCGTCCAGGGAACCGCCGATGTTCAGGTAGCCGCGCTTGCGGATCGCGTCCATCGTCGAGCCGGCCGGGATGTCCGCGTCGCTGGCGACCGGGGCGGCGTCGTACACCGACTGGGCGACCACGCCGTCGCCACCCGGGCCGGGGTTGCCCGGCAGCGTCGGCGCGCTGCCGCCGCTGTCACCGCCGCAGCCGGTGGCGGCGAGGGCCACCGCCACGGCGGTGGCGGTGAGGGCGAGCGAGCGCCGCCCGGTGAAGCTCATCTTGAGGATTGACATGACATCCTCCCGTTGGGGGCTAGTGCTGGAGGATCTTGGCAAGGAAGTCGCGGGCCCGCTCGGTGCGCGGAGCTGCGAAGAATTCGTCGGGGGCGCCGGATTCGACGATGCGGCCGTCGTCCATGAAGACGACCCGGTCGGCGGCGCGGCGGGCGAAGCCCATCTCGTGGGTGACCACGATCATGGTCATCCCCTCGCTGGCGAGGGAGACCATCACGTCGAGCACCTCGTTGACCATCTCCGGGTCGAGCGCCGAGGTCGGCTCGTCGAAGAGCAGCACCTTCGGTTGCATGGCCAGTGCCCGGGCGATCGCGGCCCGTTGCTGCTGCCCACCGGAGAGTTGGGCCGGGTGGTGGTTCGCCTTGTCGGCGATCCCGACGCGTTCGAGCAGGGCCATCGCCTGCTGTCGCGCCTCGGGACGGGCGATCCTGCGGACCCGGGTGGGGCCGAGGGTGACGTTGTCCAGCACCGTCTTGTGCCCGAAGACGTTGAACGACTGGAACACCATGCCGACGTCGGCGCGCAGCCGGGCCAGTGCCCGCCCCTCGGCCGGCAGTGGCTCACCGTCGATTTCGATGCTGCCCCGCCCGGCCGTCTCCAGTCGGTTGAGGCAACGGCAGAGGGTCGACTTGCCGGAGCCGGAGGGACCCACCACGACGACCACCTCGCCGGCGGCCACCGTGAGGTCGATGTCCTTGAGCACGTGCAGTGGACCGAACCACTTGTTGAGGCCGCGTACCGACACCATCGGTCGGTCCGCACCCGTCGTCTCCGGTGCCACCAGACGGCCCTACTTTCTTCGACATTCAAACTAAGTAAGCTTCATATCGAACTAACAGCGCCATCTAAAGGTAGTCAACAAACTAAGTCAACCGGTTGCTTGAACAAACTGCGGATGCTAAGAACCTGACGTGACGATTGACGACGCGCCACGCGAAGCCCTCCGGGGCGGCCCTCGGGAGCTGCTGCGATGGGTGGCGACCGGAGCCGCCGTCAGTCGTGCCGACCTGTCCCGGCTCTCCGGGCTCTCGCCCTCGACGGTCTCCCAGCGGGTCGAGGCGTTGATCAACCAGGGCTTGCTGGAGGAGACCGGTGCCGGGCGGTCCCGGGGCGGGCGGCGGCCCCGTCAGCTCGCCGTACCAACCGGCGGAGCCGTCGTCGGTGCCATCGACCTCGGCGCGCACCATGCGCGCATCGGCACACTGGATCTCTCCGGGCGGGTGGTCCAGGCCCGCACCCTGCCGGTCCGCATCGAGGACGGCCCGGAAACCGTGCTGGGCGCACTGCTGGCCGAGGTCACCGCACTGGCCGGCGATGTCGCGTCAGCGGCTTCCGAAGGCAAGGCGGCTTCCGGCGGCGGCACGTCGGCCGCCTCCAGCGGCGTTTTCGGCGGCACGTCGGCCGCCTCCGGCGCGTCGGCGGCTTCCGGCACGTCGGCCGCCTCCGGCACGTCGCCGGCCTCCGGCGGGGCGACGGGCGCGTTGCGGGGTGTCGGCATCGGCATTCCCGGTCCGGTGCAGCACGCCACCGGCCGGATCGTCAGCCCGTCGCGGATGCCCGGCTGGAACGGCTTCGACGTGGCCGCGTTCTGCGCCGACCGGGTCGACGTGCCGGTGATCGTGGACAACGACGCCAACCTGATGGCGCTCGGCGCGCACCGCACCGCGCACCCCCAGTTGGATCACGCCGTCTACATCAAGGCGGGCACCGGGATCGGCTCCGGGGTGATCTCCAGTGGACGGTTGCACCGGGGCGCCCAGGGATCCGCCGGGGACATCAGCCACTGCCGGGTGGTGGCTGACCCCGCGCCGCTGTGCAGTTGTGGCAACGCCGGCTGCCTGGAGGCGGTGGCCAGCGGCGCGGCCCTGGTCACCGCACTACGCGACCAGGGCGTGCCGGTCGACGACCTGACCGGTGTGCTCCGCCTGATCGACGACGGTGACCGGCACGCCACGTCGCTGGCCCGGCAGGCCGGGCGGGCCATCGGCGAGATCCTGGCCGTCGTGGTCAACTTCTTCAACCCGCAGGTGGTCGCCATCGGCGGTCGCCTCGCCGACTGTGAACCCCTGCTGGCCAGCATGCGGGCCACCCTCTACGAGCGGTGCCTGCCGCTGGCCACCCAGACCCTGCTCATCGAACGGGTCGCCACCAGCCAGGACATCGGCATCACCGGCGCCGCCCACCTGGTCATCGACCACGTCGTGTCCGCGCATCCATGATCGACACCATTCCGGCGACGTGGCGGTATCAGCGCCGCCCGGACACCGCCGCATCGGCGAACTCGTGTTGACCAAGCAGACCCGCTAGCCGCAGAGCGCCAGCGCCAACCAGAACATTACGGTTGAGGGGTTCGCGGCAGGCGGTGGGGGCAGCTTCTGGCTCGTCCGATGGCGGCCTCGATGCTGTTGCGGAAGTCGTTTCCTGGCCTTGCGGCCGTTCCCTGCGACCTGCGAGTAAACCACGCGGAACGGCCTGAGACACTGGGGCTCGCCAGGGGACATCTCGTTCGTTCGCGGTCAACCGTAGGACCTGCCGGCCTGGCCAGAGGGCATCAAACTCCGACCTGCCCTGGTGGCCGATCGCACCCGCGAGGGAGACCGCCTGGTCCAGCAGTCCCTCCGTAAGAGGCTCTGGACCAGGTTCAAAATCCGAGACAATGACGTGTACGAGCGCGCCCTCGCTACATCCGCGAGTACTACTGACGCCTTCGCGCAGGGGGTTTGCGCTTCAGCCGAGGACGCTGATGTAGCGGCGTGCCGCCTCCGAACTGCCCTGCACGAGGGTCATGGCCTCGGCGAGGCGCTGCTTGGTCTGCTCGCCCCGGGCGATGGCTTCGGCGATCGTCGGGTGCCCGGTGCCGGCGGAGATTGCCCGTAGCCGCGTCAACATCTGCTCAGTGTTCTCGGCGGCGGCCCGGATCTGGCTGATGGTGGCGTTGCCCTGCTCAGCGGCCTGCATCAACGCCGCCTTGACTTCCTCAATGCTGGCCATGCCGCCCTCCGTCTGATGATCGCGCTAACGAGTTCACGTTTGCGTGGTCGGACGGACACTATCGGAGATGACGGTGGCATGCAGCCCTGCCGATTACATGTACTCGGCAGCCGTCTGCTCCACGTCGGCGATGAACTCCTCCAACTGCGCCTCGTCTGGATCGCGGTCCTGAAGCAGCTTGCCGAGGAACACGATCTGCATCTGAAGGGCGGTCTCCGGGCTGAGATTGTCGATCAGCCCGACCTCACCGAGGGCTGCGCGGACGAGCCCTTCCATCTCCAGGGTGGGCAGCGTCTCCGCGCCCGGAAACTGGGTGCGCGTGTCGGCGACGAAGCGAGCGACGTCGGTGGGGGAGTGGGCGGCGCCGAAGCGGTCGTTGACCGCGATGGCGAACGCTGCGGCGATCACCTGGTTCCCGCCGCGCCATCCGGAGGCCTCCAACCCGTCCAGGAGTTGGTCTACGGTGCCCCAGTCACGCCGTGCCATCGCGCGAATCAGGTCGCTGAACTCGGTCCGTACGCTCACGATCTCGTAACCTCGCTATTCCCTTGCGGATTGATTGAAGGGAGCGGTGGACGGCGATGCTCGCCACCAACCCCACCACGACGAGGTGTCCCGCCGCATCCGGTGCTTCGTTGAGGAGACGCTGCCCTACCGTTGGACCGACCGTCGGGGTTGTTGTGCCGGCTTGTTGAGCCCCTGGTGGGCCCTGCGGACCCCGAATGATCGTGAATGCTTCCCTGGCCGCCGCAACCGACTTTTGGGTGTTCTCCTGGACGTCCTCTACCTTCCTGGTCATCGTACTCAGGAAGGAGGCGACGTTCCTTCGTGCGGAGTCGCGCTCGACGGTCTCGGTGAGCAGATCCTCGCCGGGCGGTGTGGCTGAGTCGGATGGTTGCGTGTTCGGGGCGGAGCCGGGAGCGACCGCATTGGAGTAGGCGGCTACGCGGTCGGCCGCCTCGCTGATCAAGCGGGCGAGTTTGCCGGCCTTCTCGCCAGCAGTCTTGCTTTCGATTACAGCGCCGGTGAGTTCGGGATGCCTGCTGCCCTGCGCTGCATGGGTGAAGTGCGTATTGGCCTGTTCCGCGTCCGCCTGAGCGCGTCGCGCGACAACGGCGGCGCTGTACAGGGTGTCGATGGCGCTTCTCAGTTGGGCGACAACTTCGCCGATGCTTCCGCTCATCCGATGGTGGCGAGATAGGCGGCAGCATGGTCCTTGGCAGCTTTGATGCGGCGAAGCACCAACTCGACCTCGTCGGCAGCCTCTTCGAGGGCCTTCCGGGACTGTTGCGCCTCGCCGCGTTCGCTGTCGTGCAGGGCTGCGATTGCCAGAGCGGTCGCGTCGGCGAGCTTGGCGTTGGCCTTCTCGATGCTCGTCCGAGCGTCGCCGAGCGCTTGATCGCCCTTCCGGATTGTCACCTTGACATCGCCGATGGTCACTGCCGCACGTTAACCGAACTCAGTCGTCGGACGCAGCCCCTGCGGCGGGTGGGTGTCCCAGGAGACCCCGAGGCACCCACCGAAGCCTCAGCGGGAAATGCGGGTCGAGCGCACGAAGCAGGCCCAGACGGTGGGGGAGAAGGTGAGGGCCGGGCCGTGCGGGTCCTTGCTGTCGCGAACAGCGACGATGCCAGGCAAATTGTCGGCAACCTCGACACAGTCGCCACCGTTGCTGCCGCTACGGGTGCTCTTCCGCCATCGGGCGTTGGTCAGATCAGCCATGGTGTACCTCCCCGATGATTTTGTTGATCAGGTGCCTCGATTGTCCTTCATCGAGGGCAAGCTGATCCAGGCTGGCCCAGACCGTCTCGTAGGCAGCGAACTCCTCCGGACGGTCGAGGTAGAGCGCTCCCGTCCACGACTCGCTGTAGATGATCGGGGGTTCTGGTGTTGCCCGGTTTCCCAGCGGAAACTCCAACATGACGAAGGTGCCGGCCTCGACTCCGCGATGAAGGCCGACCGCCAGCGGCAGAACTCGGATGGTCACGGATTCCCGCGCGCCGACTTGAAGCAGGTGATGTAGTTGCTCAGCCATCGTGCTCCGGTCGCCCACGATACGGAGCAGTGCACCCTCGGAGATCACGACGTCAAGCTTGGGTGCTGCCGGTAGGCGACGTGCCAGCAGTGACTGTCGCTGAAGCCGCACCTGAACCAGTCGTTCGCGTTCGTCGTCGTCAACCTCCGATCGGTGTTGGTAGACGGCGAGCGCATAGCCTCGGGTCTGCAACAAGCCGGGAATTAATGATTCGTCGTAGCGTCGGATCCGGCTCGCTGCGGATTCGAGGCCCACGTACAGCTCGAACCATTCGGGGACGGCATCGCCGTACGCGTGCCACCACCCCTTCGCTTTCGTCTCGCCGGCCAGTGCGGTCAGCGCGCGGGTCAGCTCGCCCGTCGCCCCGTACAGCTCGCACATCGCTCGGACGTCGACACCGCGCACCGAGCCGAGCCCGCTCTCGATCCGCCACACCTTCTGGCGGCTGCACTCCAGCGCCTCGGCGACCGCGTCGAGGGTCGCCCCGGCCTCGGTGCGCAGGTCACGTAACGCCCTGCCGAGCTGGCGTCGGGGCACCGTCGAGCCCATGTCATCGGCCACCCGGCTCTCCTTCCTGTTGAGTTTTGCAACATCCCGACAGCCGCTGTGCAACAGGAAAATGTTGCGCGCAAATACCGGAACAGTGTGATTGGACATTCATTGCAATGGTGTCTCTGACCTTACAAGATGGTCCCGACAACGGCGGTGGAGGTGCAATTCCCACGCCAATGGACGTCGAACAATTGCGAGGAAGGGTGGTGCTGCTTCGTGCGCGCGTTTCTCCGTCACCTCCGGGCCGAGCCACCCCGGCCGGCGTTCTACCGGGCGGCCAACTACGTACCCCTGAAGCCCTGGCAGGTCCGCGACCGCAGCTTCACCCGACGTGGCCGCCGTGGGGTGGACGCCGTGGAGGTGGCCGAGTTCCTCGACCGCGTCGCTCATGACCTGGCCGAGGTGTACGCGGCGCTGGGCAGCAGCCGGAGGGAAACCGAGCGGATGAAGGACGCGTTGAGGTGCTGGCAGTCCCGGCGGGCCCGCGAGGATCTGGCGGCCCGCCGGTGAGCGCCCGCTGGGTGGCGCACCTGCCGTTCACCGCCGCCGACCTCCCGGCTGCCCGGCACTTCGCCGGTACCTTGGCCCGCTCGTTGAGCTTCCTGTCCGAGGTGGACGCTGGCGAAACCACGGTGTCCGCCGAGGACGCCCAGGGCGTACGCCATCGGGTCTTCTGCGACCTGCCGCTCGACGGCGGCCGGCGGTGCGTGCGGAGGGTGGAGCACGACGGTGACTGCGCCTCCCGGCGGTGTCGGTGACCGCCGCACCCGTCGTGACCTGCCCCGACTGCGACGGGATGACCTTCACCCTGGACCCGTGCCGGTGCACCGCCTACGGCGACCGGTTTCTCGCCGATGCCGACACCGACGTGCTCGGGCCGCCTCGGGAGGCGTACGGAGCTGCGAGCAGTGTCGCGGCACGGGCCGCGTCGCGTACCCCTGTTATCGCTGCGGCCGGCGCGGCCGGCGGCGGGCGCAGCTCGTGGTCTCCGTCGCCAACCTGGACACCGGCGCTGTCGCGTCCCAGCAGGTGGTGCCCGGCGGCCTTCACCCCCACCGCGACCCGGCGGGCCGTTGGGTGGTCGACCTTGTTCCCCGGGTACGCGACCTGGCCGCCACTGTCGGCGCGGTCGTGGCCGAAGCCGACGCGCCGTCGCTGTGGCTGAGCAATGAGTGGCGACCCGACCTGCCCGCGATGCGACGACACGAGTTGGAGGCCCAGGCCATCCTGCGCGCCGACCATGTCGCCTGGCGGCTGGTGCTGGGCCGATCCACGGCCGCGCCGACCGTCGACCCGGCCGCCCGGCTGGCCCGGCTCTGCGCGTTGGCCGACCTGCTCCTGCTCGACCTGGTCGTCGAGGCCCGCCGGCACGGCGCAGGGTTCGGGTGGGCCGTCCGGTACGAGGTGCCCGGCTCCCCGGTGCCGTCCGGCTTGCCCGGCTGGTACCGGGACCTGCCGGAGGTGCTGGCTTCCACCTCCGCGACCGCCGCGCTCACCGGCCTCGCCGAGCGCGGCCTGGCGGCCGCCGCCCGACTGCTGCGCCCCGACTCGCCGCGTCCACCCGCCGACCCGGAGGTGGACGTCGACCAGCTTGAACGCCGCGTCCTGGCCGACTGCGTCGACGCGACCAACGGCGACGAACTGCCCGGGGCGCAGGCCCTCTGGCGCGACGGCCGGTGGTGGCACACGACGCTGCGCGCCGGCGCACCGGTGGAGACCTTCACGGAGCAGCCCACCGGCCAGGTGCTTCGCCGCGTGGATGTGCCGGTGACCCGCGGTTACGCACCACCCGATCCGCCCTGGCTGGGTGAGCCCGTCGACTGGCGGCCCTGCCCGGACTGCCGGCCACCCGGCCGGCTGTGTGCCTGCGACTGTCGGCTCGGCGGGCGCCCCGCCGACCCTGACTGCCCGCACTGCTGTGGCGCCGGCCTGCGCCCGTCCGCGCTGCCCTGCTTCACCTGCGGCGGCAACCACCGTCTGCATCAGACCGTGTCGGTCACCGTCACCGACCTGCGGCACCGGGTGGTGCACCTGGCCTGGGACGCCGGCACACCGGAGGTCGCCCCGCTGGTCGCCACCCAACCCGGCGGCAAACCCGTCGTGCAGCTTCCGGACCGTTACCGGCTCGGATCCTGGGCAACCCTTCTCGGCGCGCGACCCGAAGACCTCGCCGACGCCGACGGCGGGCACGAGATCGATCGGGACCTACGCGACGGGTACGTCACCCTGCCCTGGGCCGGGGCCGACCCGGTGCGGGAATACGTACGCCAGGCCGGCCGGGGTACGGCTGCCGGCCGCCTGATCGTGGTTGCCGCCCGTCCGGACGCGCCGCCGCTGCCCGAGCTGCTGCGACTCACCCTCGGCCTCGACCTGGCGCTCGTGGTGGCCGTGTGCGACCTGCGGCGGCACGCGGGTGACCCGTTACGCACCGACGGAGTGCGCTGGTCGGTGCAGGTGCAGCCGCTCGCCGCACCCGTCCGTCCCGACGACTTTCCCCACCGGCCGAGCCTGGCCGCCGCGCTCGCCTGGTGCGTCGAGTGCCTGACCGACGCCGTCGCCGCGGCCACCCCGACCGACCCGGCAGTGTCGATCCCGGTGCCCCGTTCGGGACCGCGCGACGTCGCCGACCCCGAGCCGGAACTGTTGCGCCTGGCCGCCCGGCACGCCGGGCAGGTGGTCACCGTGCGCTTCACCCGTACCGGCTGCACTGTGCACCGTCACGACGAGGACGGCGTCTGCCTCCTCGCCGAAGCCCTCGACCTGCGCGAACTCGGCTGACCCGGGATCGGCTGCCAGTGGGCGCGACGAGCGGGTGGAACGACACTGCCCGGCCGAGCGCGTCTCCGCGCCGGCCGGGCAGTGATCCGGTCCTGATCAGTTGCCGGCGGTCAGGCCCTGCAGACCCTTGAGCATCTCGGCGAAGTCGAGGGTCTCCGCCGTCGGCGGCGTCTCGACGGTCACCGGCTTGCCGTAGTCGGTGTAGTCCATCAGCAGATCGCCCAGCGGGCCCATCTTCAGAGCCGCCCGGCGGGGCCGGTACTCCTCGTCGACCCACACGTCGGTGGTGATCTCCTTGACGCCCATCTTGGTCATCTGCTGCTCGACGCCCGCCCGCAGCTTGGCGTCCATCTGCTGCAGGTGGGTCGCCACCGGGACGGTGACGGTGTAGTGGACGGTGGCCGCCCCGTTCACCGTCTCCTGCCCGACGACCTTCGTGCCCTCGGTGGCGAGCAGCGTCTTGACCTGCTTGGTCGGGTCTACGTCCTCGAACTGCTTGCCGAAGTTCATCCCCGCCTGCTCACCGGCGGCGCTCAGGTCCATCTTCATCCAGCGCTTGCCGTCCATCTCCGCGCGGTCCTCAGCCGGAATCTCGACGTAGACGACCCCGTCGATCATCCGGACGACGGTCGGGTCGCCCTTCGGGTCCTTCACCGTCATCTCGGCCTTGACCGGGTCGCCGAGGTCGATGACGCCGCGCATCTCGACCTTCTCGCCGCCGGCCGTGCCCGTCATGCTCACGGTCACCGAGTCGCTCTTGGTGGTGGCCTCGGCGGTCTTCTGCAGCGACCCCTTCAGGTCACTGGCCAACAGCTCCAGAACGCTCGGCTGCTTGGGGGCGTCGGACCCGCCGGACCCGCCGGACGTCGTGCCGCACGCGGAGACAGCGAGCGCGGTGAGCGCCGAGACCGCCACCGCCACGGACTTCTTGCCAAATGACACGTACACGCCTCTTCCCCGCGGGAATCCGGGCTCACCCCGAATTGATCGACGACAACCTAGCCCACGCGACCGACATTCGCGGACCGCGTTCAGCCGTGCCTGTCGCGAGCGGCGGTTACTCCGGGACGCGGCGGTAGGCGCCGTCGCTGGCCGAGGTGGCCATCGAGGCGTACGCGCGCAGCGCCGCCGACACCGGGCGTTGCCGGGCGGTCGGAGTGTACGGCTTGTCGCGCTTCTCCTCGGCCACGCGTCGTGCCTCCAGCTCGTCCTCCGGCACGTTGAGGGAGATCGACCGGCTGGGGATGTCGATGACGATCTCGTCGCCGTCGTGGACCAGCGCGATCAGCCCACCCGAGGCGGCCTCGGGGGAGACGTGCCCGATGGAGAGGCCGGAGGTGCCACCGGAGAAACGGCCGTCGGTGAGCAGCGCACAGGAGCGGCCCAGCCCGCGTCCCTTGAGGAAGGAGGTGGGGTAGAGCATCTCCTGCATGCCGGGGCCGCCCTTCGGGCCCTCGTACCGGATCACCACGACGTCACCGGCGACGACCTGCTTGGCGAGGATCGCGGTCACCGCGTCGTCCTGCGACTCGTACACCTTGGCGGGGCCGCGGAAGGTCAGGCAGTCGTCCGGCACGCCGGCGGTCTTCACCACGCTGCCGGCCGGTGCCAGGTTGCCGTGCAGGATGGCCAGCCCGCCGTCGGCGGAGTAGGCGTGCTCGCGGTCCCGGATGCAGCCACCAGCCGCGTCGGTGTCCAGCGACGACCACCGGTTGGTGGTGGAGAACGGCTCGACGGTACGCACGCCACCCGGCGCCGCGTGGAACAGCTCGACCGCCTCCGGCTTCGGGGAGCCGCCGCGGACGTCCCAGTCGATCAGCCACTGCGCCAGCGAGGGGGAGTGCACGGCGTGCACGTTCCGGTTGAGCTGCCCGGCCCGGTCCAGTTCGCCGAGGATAGCCGGGATGCCACCGGCCCGGTGCACGTCCTCCATGTGGTAATTCGGGGAGTTGGGCGCGACCTTCGCCAGGCACGGCACGCGCCGGGAGATCGCGTCGATGTCGGCGACGCCGAAGTCCAGCTCCGCCTCGCGGGCGGCGGCGAGCAGGTGCAGCACGGTGTTGGTGGAGCCACCCATCGCCACGTCCAGGGCGACCGCGTTCTCGAAGGCGGCCTTGGAGGCGACCACGCGCGGCAGCACCGAGTCGTCGTCGCCCTCGTACCACCGCTTGGCGATGTCCACGACGGTCCGGCCGGCCTCGACGAAGAGCGACCGTCGTGCGGCGTGGGTGGCCAGGGTCGAGCCGTTGCCGGGCAGCGCCAGGCCGATCGCCTCGGTGAGGCAGTTCATCGAGTTGGCGGTGAACATGCCGGAGCACGAGCCGCAGGTCGGGCAGGCGGACCGCTCGATCTCGCCGAGCTGCTCGTCGGTGACCGTCTCGTTGGACGAGGCGATCATCGCGTCGATCAGGTCGATCTTGCTGTGCACCACGCCCTCGATCGCCATCGTCTTGCCGGCCTCCATCGGGCCGCCGGAGACGAAGACGGTCGGGATGTTGAGCCGTAGCGCGGCCAGCAGCATCCCTGGGGTGATCTTGTCGCAGTTGGAGATGCAGACCAGGGCGTCCGCGCAGTGCGCGTTGACCATGTACTCCACCGCGTCGGCGATCAGCTCCCGGCTGGGCAGCGAGTAGAGCATGCCGCCGTGGCCCATCGCGATGCCGTCGTCGACAGCGATGGTGTTGAACTCCCGGCCCACCCCGCCGGCCTCCGCGACCGCGTCGGCGACCAGGCCACCCATGTCCTTGAGATGGACGTGACCAGGCACGAACTGGGTGAAACTGTTGGCGATGGCGACGATCGGCTTGCCGAAATCGTCGTCGGTCATCCCGGTGGCCCGCCAGAGGGCCCGGGCGCCGGCCATCGTCCGACCGTGTGTGGAAGTCCTCGACCGCAGCTCAGGCATGCATACCAGCATGACACCGCCGCCGCGAAGGCACTCCCCGGTGGGCGCCGTGTCCCAACAGATGCACACCCAGCCCCCCATGGCGCCCGCGCATCCGGCACTCTTGGAGGCGTGCATTTCCCCCCGGGCATGGTCGCTGTCGCGGTGCTCAGCGGGCTCGTCGCCGCCGTGGCCGTCGCGCTGCTGACCGTGATCGCCTGGCGGCGCACGGGGCCGCGTCGGCCGGCCCACGTGCTGCTCGCGGCCGCTGCCGGGGGAGCGTTTCTGAGTCTGCTGGTCGGGGTCATCGCCGCGCTCACCGCCAACGACCACTGGGCCCACCAACAGGGGCAGCGCACGGGCTGGGCGACGGTGGTGGCGATCGGCACGGCGGTGAGCGGGCTCGGCTTCGCCGCCGGGCTGCTCCGATTGCCCGGTGTGGCGGCGACCGCTACGGGAACGGCCCGGCTCGCCCTGGACGGGTTGGTCATGGCCGCCGCGCTGTGGTTCGTCGGCTGGGTGCTCTTCTCCGAGCCCACCCGGTTGCTCGGCGCCGCCACCCCGATGGCCTGCCCGGCGATCCTGGTCACCACGGTGAGCGCGGCGCTCGCCGCCGGGCTCGCCGTGATCGTGGTCTTCCGGGCCGCGAGCCCGCGTCGGCGGCTCGCCGCGCTCAGTGCCGGCATCACCGCCGTGACCTGCGGCGGGCTGGGCCTCAGCGCCGGGCTCTGCCAGGCCGGGCCGACGATGGCGTTGACCGGTGCGACGGTGCTCGCCGCCGGCCTGCTGACCGTCGCGTTCGCGATGCACCGGGCCGACCGGCCGGGCGAGGTCGAGTTGGACCTGATCGGTCGCGACGGCGAGTACGCGGTCGCCCCGATGCTGGCGATGGCCGCCTCGGCGATGTATCACCTCGGCCGCGACGGCCGGTTCACCGCGGCGGGCATCGTGGCCGGCAGCGTGGAGGGCTTCGCCCTGGTGGCGCGGCAATACCTCACGCTGCGCGACGTCCGGGGGTACGCGGACCGTCTGGCCGAGCGGGAGGCGCACTTCCGTGAGCTGGCGCACACCGACCCGTTGACGTCGTTGGCCAACCGGCGTGGTCTGCTCCGCGCACTGCACGAGAGTGCCGCGACGGGCACCCCCCGCGCGCTGCTCGGGCTCGACCTGGACGGCTTCAAGAACGTCAACGACATGCGCGGCCACGACGTGGGCGACGCGGTGCTGGCCGAGGTGGGCCGGCGGCTGCGCGGCAACCTGCGTCCCGGCGACGTGGCCGCCCGGCTCGGCGGCGACGAGTTCGCCGTCCTCATGCAGGGCCGTCCGGCCGAGGCGGACCGGGTCGCCGAACGGTTGCTCGGGGTGCTCAACCGGCCGTACGACGAGCCGGAGGGGCCGGTCTTCCTGTCGGTCAGCATCGGGGTGGCCGGCTGGGCCGGCGAACCGGACGTGGAGTTGCTGCTGCGCCACGCCGACCTGGCGCTGCGCTACGCGAAGCAGCGGGGCAAGAACCGCATCGAGCGCTACGACGCCACCTACGACCAGCTGCTGCGCCGACGTACGACGGTGGAGCACGAGCTGCGCGGTGCCGTCGACCGCGACGAGCTGAGTCTGGTCTTCCAGCCGGTGGCCTCCCTGCCGTCGGTGCGGCCGGTCGGCGCGGAGGCGCTCCTCCGTTGGCACCATCCCGAGTTGGGCAACGTCCGCCCGGACGAGTTCATCCCGCTCGCCGAGGAGTGCGGGATGATCGCCCCGCTCGGCGCCTGGGTGTTGCACCAGGCCTGCTACCAGCTCTCCCGCTGGCTGGCGGACGGGCACGACGTCTGGGTGTCGGTCAACGTGTCCCCGCGTGAGTTGCACGCCCCGGAGTACGTGGTCCAGGTCGCCGAGGCGCTGCGCGCTCACCACGTGCCGCCGCAGCGGCTGGTGCTGGAGGTCACCGAACACGCGGTCGCCACCGACCTGGACGAGTTGATCCGGCGGCTGACCGCGCTTCGGTTGACCGGCGTGCGGATCGCGCTGGACGACTTCGGGGCCGGCTACTCGTCGCTGGGGCAGTTGCGTCGGCTCCCGATCGACATCCTGAAGATCGACCACAGCCTGGTCGCCGAGCACGAGCCGGTCCGCCCGGTCGACCAGGACGGTCCGGCGTTCGCGCCGATGGTCGACATCGTCATGCGACTGGGGCACCAGTTGGGGCTGGAGGTGATCGCCGAGGGGGTGACCACGCCGACCGAGTTGGCCGCCGTGGTGGCCGCCGGGTGCCGGTTCGGCCAGGGCGCGCTGTTCGGCTGGGGGGTGCCGGCCGAGCACCTGGAGGCGATGCTGGAGGCGGCCACCTCACCGGGTGCGCGGCCCGCCCCGCCGCCCGCGCAACGCCGGAATCCGGGCGGGTCGGCGCAGCTCAACCCGCTTGTCGATGGCGCGTCGCAGGCCGACGCGCCGAACTCCGTCAACCAACATGTGGGATCAGTTGACTCATCGCGTGAGATGCGTCAGGCTTAGCCGCATGTCGTCGTACCGGTCGCTGCGAGTACTTACCTGAGCGCACTCTCCCTGATGAGAGTGCGCTGGCCCCGTGCATCTGCACGAGGGCCGTTTTTATTGCCATCGGAACCTGGCGAGGCGGGCCCCGCCCGTGTCGCAACGCTTGACTAGCCACCAGCCACTCCAGCCGAAGGCCAGAACCGTCATGACGAGACCCACGCCCGAGACCCTCGCCCACACCGCCCGCCGGGCCCGCGCGGCCGCCGAGCCGACCGTCGACGTCGACCCGGCCTCCGCACGCAGCGCGGTCACCCCGGCCGTTCCGGCGGTACGGCCCCCCGCTCCCGCCCAGGTCTCCGGGGCCGGCTCGCTCGTGCGGTCCCTCGAAGCGCTCGGCGTCGACGTCGTCTTCGGCATCCCGGGCGGCGCGATCCTGCCGGCGTACGACCCGCTCTACGACTCCACCGTCCGGCACATCCTGGTGCGCCACGAGCAGGGCGCCGGGCACGCGGCGACGGGGTACGCGCAGGCCACCGGCAAGGTCGGTGTCTGCATCGCGACCTCCGGTCCGGGCGCGACGAACCTGGTCACCCCGATCGCCGACGCGTACATGGACTCGGTCGCGATGGTCGCGATCACCGGGCAGGTGGCCCGTCCGTCGATCGGCACCGACGCCTTCCAGGAGGCGGACATCCAGGGCATCACCCTGCCGATCACCAAGCACAACTTCCTCGTCCAGAACGCCGAGGAGATCCCGCGGGTGCTGGCCGAGGCGTTCCACCTGGCCAGCAGCGGGCGGCCCGGTCCGGTGCTGGTGGACATCCCCAAGGACGTCCTCCAGGCGCCGACCACCTTCTCCTGGCCGCCCACGCTGGACCTGCCCGGTTACCGGCCCACCCTGCACCCGCACGGCAAGCAGATCCGGGAGGCGGCGCGGCTGATGGCCGGGGCCCGCCGGCCGGTGCTCTACGTCGGCGGCGGCGTGCTCAAGGCCGGTGCCACCGACGGGCTGCGCCGGCTGGCCGAGCTGACCGGCATCCCGGTCGTCACGACGTTGATGGCGCTCGGTGCCTTCCCCGACTCGCACCGGCAGCACCTGGGGATGCCCGGCATGCACGGCACTGTCGCGGCGGTCTACGGCCTGCAGAAGTCGGATCTGATCGTCGCGCTGGGCGCGCGGTTCGACGACCGGGTCACCGGCAAGCTGGACTCGTTCGCCCCGGACGCGACCGTGGTGCACGCGGACATCGACCCGGCGGAGATCGGCAAGAACCGGCACGTGGACGTGCCGATCGTCGGCGACGCCAAGCACGTCATCGACGAGCTGATCGCCGCCGTCACGGTCGAGCGGTCGGCGGGGCGCACCACCGATCTGGGCGACTGGTGGACGCAACTGGACGACCTGCGCGACCGTTACCCGCTGGGCTACGACGAGCCGTCCGACGGCACGCTCTCCCCGCAGTACGTGATCAAGCGCCTGGGCGAGATCGCCGGCCCCGACACGATCTTCGTGGCCGGGGTGGGCCAGCACCAGATGTGGGCCTCCCAGTTCATCTCCTACGAGAAGCCGCACACCTGGTTGAACTCCGGCGGCCTCGGCACGATGGGCTACGCGGTCCCGGCGGCGATGGGCGCGAAGGTCGGCAAGCCGGACACGGTGGTCTGGGCGGTCGACGGTGACGGCTGCTTCCAGATGACCAACCAGGAGTTGGCCACCTGCGCGCTGGAGGGCATCCCGGTCAAGATCGCCGTGATCAACAACGGCAATCTCGGCATGGTCCGGCAGTGGCAGACGCTGTTCTACAACGAGCGCTACTCCAACACCGAGCTGGGCACCCACAAGCACCGCATCCCCGACTTCGTGAAGCTCGCCGAGGCGTTGGGCTGCGTCGGCCTGCGGTGCGAGAACGCGGCCGACGTCGACAAGACCATCGCCGCCGCGATGGAGATCAACGACGCCCCGGTGGTGATCGACTTCGTGGTCGGCAAGGACGCGATGGTCTGGCCGATGGTCGCCGCCGGCACCAGCAACGACGAGATCATGTTCGCCCGCGGCGTCCGCCCGGTCTTCGACGAGGACGACATCTAGTCATGAACGAACGCACCGAGCGCAGCGAGGGCCGTGAGGGCATGAAGAAGGAGACGCAGTGACCATGCACACCCTGTCCGTGCTGGTGGAGAACAAGCCCGGCGTGCTCGCCCGCGTCTCCGGCCTGTTCTCCCGCCGCGGGTTCAACATCGACAGCCTCGCCGTCGGCGAGACCGAGAACCCGGACGTCTCCCGGATCACCATCGTGGTCAACGCCGAGTCGTCCCCGTTGGAGCAGGTCACCAAGCAGCTCAACAAGCTGGTCAACGTGCTGAAGATCGTGGAGCTGGATCCTCAGGTGTCGGTCGCCCGGGAGTTGCTGCTGGTGAAGGTGCGCGCCGACCGGGCCGCGAGATCCCAGGTGCTGGAGACGGTCAACCTGTTCCGCGCCCGGGTGGTCGACGTCGCACCGGACACGCTGACCATCGAGGCCACCGGTACTCCGGACAAGCTCGACGCGCTGCTGCGCGACCTCGAGGCCTTCGGCATCAAGGAGATGGTCCAGTCCGGGCTGGTGGCGATCGGGCGCGGCTCGCGCTCGATCACCGCCGGTCCCGCGCTACGGGCCGCCTGACCGCCACCGGTCGGCCCCGGCGGGCCTCCCGGACCCCAACCACACAGACCACGACGGGCCGCCCCGGCCGTCGTACGAAAGGGAAGTTTCTCATGAGCGTTGAGGTGTACTACGACGACAACGCCGACCTCGGCCTGATCCAGGCCCGGAAGGTCGCGGTGATCGGCTACGGCAGCCAGGGTCACGCCCACGCGCTGTCGCTGCGTGATTCGGGCGTCGACGTGGTGATCGGTCTGCCGGAGGGCTCGAAGAGCCGGCCCAAGGCCGAGGAGCAGGGCCTGCGGGTGCTCACGCCGGCGCAGGCCGCCGCCGAGGCCGACGTGATCATGGTGCTCGCGCCGGACACCGCCCAGCGCAGGCTCTACACCGAGTCGATCGAGCCGAACCTCACCGCGGGCAAGGCGCTCTTCTTCGGCCACGGCTTCAACATCCGGTACGGCCTGATCAAGCCGCCGGCCGAGGTGGACGTGGCGATGGTCGCCCCGAAGGGCCCCGGTCACCTGGTCCGCCGCCAGTACGCCGACGGCAAGGGCGTGCCCTGCCTCGTCGCCGTCGAGCAGGACGCCAGCGGCAACGCGTTCGCGCTCGCCCTCGCGTACGCCAAGGGCATCGGCGGCACCCGGGCCGGCGCGATCAAGACCACCTTCACCGAGGAGACCGAGACCGACCTCTTCGGCGAGCAGGCGGTGCTCTGCGGCGGTGCCTCGGCGCTGGTGCAGACCGGTTTCGAGGTGCTCACCGAGGCGGGCTACGCCCCGGAGGTCGCGTACTTCGAGTGCCTGCACGAGCTGAAGCTGATCGTCGACCTCATGTACGAGGGCGGCATCGCGAAGATGCGCTACAGCATCTCCGACACCGCCGAGTACGGCGACCTCTCCCGTGGCTCGCGCATCATCGACTCCCGGGTCAAGGACGAGATGCGCAAGATCCTCGGCGAGATCCAGTCCGGCGAGTTCGCCCGCGAGTGGGTCGCCGAGGACGAGGCCGGTCGGCCCAACTTCAAGAAGTGGCAGGCCGAGGGTGCGGCGCACCCGATCGAGGAGACCGGCAAGAAGCTGCGCGGCATGATGAGCTGGGTCGACCGCCCGATCACCGAGACCGCCTGACGGGCTCGACCCGCAACGGCCACCGGCGGCCGGCGATCGTGCGCTCTCCCCAGCGCGGGTCGCCGGCCGCCGGCCCTGTTTCAGCGGCTCTCGATCGTCTCGGCCTCACCGGCTGCCCGGGCGGCCTCCTCGTGCCGGCCGACGGCCTGGAGAACAACGGCCTGCGCGCGCAGCGCGACGGCCAGCCGACCGCGGTGGCGAACGGGGTCGTGCTCGACGAGCCAGCGGTAGTGCTCGATCGCCTTGGCGGCGGTCGTCACTGCCGCCTCCGGCTCGTCGAGCTCGGCGTGGCACCTGGCGATCACCAACAACAGGGCGCCGAGCGTGGGAAGGGCCCGCATCGGTTCCCACCGGGACCAGAAGACGAGCTCCTCGCGAGGGTCCGCGGCCAGCGTCAGCGCCTCGGTCCACCGGCGGTACGTGGCGACGGAGTGGGCCAGCCCGGTCACCGCTTCAAGTCGGGCGGGCATGTACCGCATCCGCGTCCAGAAGGGCAGCCCCTGAAACAGTTCGACCGCTTCCTCCCGGGCGGCAAGGGCCTCGGCCGGTTCGCCCAGCGTCGCCCGGCAGTAGCCGACCACGGTGCGGGACCGGGCCAGGTTTACCCGCTCCCGGGTGGTCAACGGCGTGCACTGTGAGAGCGTCCGGTGAGCCTGCTCGGCGAGCGTCTGGGCGTCTTCGGGAGCCTCGGCCTGGAGGTGGGTCGCCATCATCAGCTGCGCTCCGGCCAGGACGACCAGCCCGTGCCGGTCGGTCGCGTTCTCGACGTACCCGATCGCCTCCCGGCCCTGCGCGAGCGCGGAACCCACGGTGCGGTCGTCGGGGACCGAACCCTGCGCCACGAGCGCCCGGGCGAGCCCCACCTCGTACCGGCCCGGTCGGTCGCGGACCAGCCGCCGGTAGAGCGCGACCGCCTCGTCGGCGGCGGCCGTCCGCCGGCGTACGAAGTCGCGCCGGATCCTCACCTGCTGGGACCGGGTGACCAACGCCTCAGCCAACCTCGGACCGAACCGTGCGGGATCGACGCGGCTGAGCTGCCGCAGCAGGACGACACGCGCGGCGAGCAGCACGGACGCCTCCTTCAGTCGGTTCCTGGCTCCGTTTGTAGTGGGCCGACGCAACCGTTTCGGTCAGGTGAACCGCTGATGTCCGTCGCTCGACCGGGCGTGTGAGGGCCCTCACCCCACGGACCGGAACATGCCGGGCAGCGGGGCCCCTACGATCGCCTGTAGGTGCAGCAGCCGGCACCTGACGGCCACCGGCACGGATCAGCGCAGGGCGCAGTGCGGCGTCTCGCAGCCCGGGCCGATCGCATACACGACCTCTACGAGGACCGATGAATCCTGTCGTACTGATCGCCGAAGAACTCGCCCCCGCCGCCATCGAGGTGCTCGCCCACGACTTCGACGTCCGTCATGTCGACGGCACCGACCGTCCGGCCCTGCTCTCGGCGCTCTCCGAGGCCGACGCCGTCATCGTGCGAAGCGCGACCCAGATCGACGCCGAGGCGGTGGCCGCCGCGCCGCGACTCAAGGTGGTCGCCCGGGCCGGCGTCGGGCTGGACAACGTCGAGGTGCCGGCCGCCACCGCCCGGGGCGTCATGGTCGTCAACGCCCCCACCTCCAACATCGTCTCCGCCGCCGAGCAGGCCGTCGCACTGCTGCTCGCCGTCGCCCGCAACACCGCGAGCGCCAGCTCCGCGCTCAAGGCGGGAGAGTGGAAGCGGTCGAAGTACACGGGCGTCGAGGTGCAGGGCAAGACCGTCGGCGTGGTCGGGCTCGGTCGGATCGGGGTGCTCTTCGCACAGCGCATCGCCGCCTTCGGCACCCGGCTGATCGCGTACGACCCGTACATCCAGCCGGCCCGTGCGGCGCAGCTCGGCGTGCGCCTGGTCGGGCTGGAGGAGCTGCTGCGGGAGAGCGACTTCATCTCCATCCACCTGCCGAAGACCCCGGAGACGGTGGGCCTGATCGGTGAGAAGGAGCTGGCGATCGTCAAGCCCGGCGTCCGCATCGTCAACGCCGCCCGTGGTGGGCTGATCGACGAGCAGGCGCTCGCCGACGCGATCGCCGAGGGCCGGGTCGCCGGTGCCGGCGTGGACGTCTACAGCAAGGAGCCGTGCACCTCCTCGCCGCTGTTCGCCTTCGACAACGTGGTGGCGACCCCGCACCTGGGCGCCTCCACCCACGAGGCGCAGGACAAGGCGGGCCTCGCCGTGGCCAAGAGCGTCAAGCTGGCGTTGCAGGGCGAGTTCGTCCCGGACGCGGTGAACGTGCAGGCCGGCGGCGTGGTCGCCGAGGACGTGCGGCCGCTGCTGCCGCTGGCCGAGAAGCTGGGTCGGGCGTTCACCGCGGTCGCCGGTGGGGTCGCCGCCAGTGTCACCGTCGAGGTGCGCGGCGAGATCGTCGGCCACGACGTGTCGGTTCTCAAGCTCGCCGCCACGAAGGGCCTGTTCAGCTCGGTCGTCGAGGAGCAGGTCACCTACGTCAACGCCCCGCACCTGGCGGCGGAGCGCGGTGTCGAGGTCACCCTGGCCGCCCTGGCCGAGACGGCCGACCAGTCCACACTGGTCACGGTGCGTGGGGCGCTGCCCGATGGTCGTACGGTGAGCGTCTCCGGCACGGTCACCCACTCCGGGGCCCGGGACGTCCTCAAGCTGACCGAGGTGGACGGCTTCGACGTGGAGATCGGCGCGGAGGGCATCCTGCTCTTCCTGCGCTACGCGGACCGGCCCGGCGTCGTCGGCACCGTGGGCACGCTGCTCGGCGAGTCCGGCATCAACATCGCGGCCATGCAGGTGGCTCGTCGTGAGGCGGGCGGCGAGACGCTGATGACGCTCACCGTCGACCAGGCGCTCGGCGCCGACCTGCTCACCTCGGCGGCCGACTCGATCGGCGCCACGGCGGCCAGCGCCGCCGACCTGCGCGACGAGTGACCGACGGCACAGCACCATGGGGGCCCGGCGATCCGCTGGGCCCCTTGTCGTACCCGGGGGAGGTGACCCGGGTCAGCCGTGCATCCGGGCCGGCGGCGGGTAGACCGACCCGTCCTGCGGGTCGAACAGCATGAGACCGTGCTCACCGGCCAGCCGCTCGATGTCGAGCAGCACCTGGTCCGCACAGGTCGGGTGCAGGTTCAGCTCGACGTGGTCGTGGGCGGCGTGCAGTGGCGCCACGGCCCACGGGCTGTTCGGGCCGGGGTGACGGTCCGGATAGGAGGCGGTGATGGCCCGGTAGAAGCTGACCACCCTCGGGTCCGGGTATCGGTCGATGTGCCGGCCCTGTCGGCAACCGTCGACCGCTGTCCGTACGTCCTCGGGCGTCGCCCCGTCCTCCAGGGCCCACACGCTCAGATCGAAACTCACGGCGGACAGCGTGCCATCCGCCGTTCACCATGTCGAAACTGCCTCGCCGCCGGCCCAACCGTCGAATTCCGCGGACTCCGGTCACGACGGTCCGCTGTGGAGACTCTTGCGTCGAGTTGCGTCGATTCGCTAGCGTACGTACTGCGGTCACTGGCCGAGTCGAGGCACCGGCCCGTCTTCGGGTGGCGCGGTCGACGTCCGGCCCGACCGGTCCGCACCCCTCGATTGTGCGAGCCACGCGCACTCGTCGCTGACCGGCCCCCACGGTCGTTGCCGAGACCGTGGGGGCCGATCGCAAGGCCCGACCGGCCGACCATCACCGCTGACGGGGTTCACCGGTTGTGGGCGGCCGAGGTGCGAATCGGGCCGGAGCACCGCGGGGAGACGGGCTCGCTGCGACGACCTGCTGTTCAGCGTCGGTGTGCGAAGAGCGCGCGATAGTCGGAGTCGCCACGGAACCACGACAGGCCGGTGGGCCCGGCCGCGTAGAGCGCGGTGGCGTAGGCGTCGGCGATCGTCAGGTCGGGGCCCACGACGGTGGCGGAGACCAACTGGTCGGCGGGCTCGCCGGTGTGTGGGTCCACCACGTGTCCCTGCCGCCCGCTCACCCCGGAGGTGCCGATCGCACCGGCGGTCATCTCCAGCACCAGCGGCGCGCGCTCGGGGGCCGTCGGGTGGTGCACCGCGACCCGCCAGGGCCCACCGTGCGGCGCGTGCCCCCGGACGACGAGGTCCGCGCCGCTGAGTACGGCGTAGTCGTGGACGCCCGCGGCGCGCAGCCTCTCGGCGGCGCGCTCGACAGCCCAGCCGCCGAGCAGGCCGCCCGGGTCGAAGCCGCCGGGCACCGCCCAGGCGTCGAACCACCCGTCGGTGGCGGCGCGCATGGCCGTGCAGCGGTCCACCAGGTCGGCGAGGGGCGGGTACGAGTCGGGGCTGATCTCGTCTCGGCGCAGGCGGGACACCAGGCTCTCCGGCCGGTTGGGGCCGTAGGTGAGGTCGATGGCGCGAAGCTCCGCCACGCTGTCCCGCAGTGCCTCGCCGACGCCCCGGCGACCGAGCCACGCGGGTGCGTTGAGGAGGAGGGTGTACTCGGCGGTCGCGGTGCGGACGGTGTGCTGCACGGCGATCCGGCCGTCGATGGCGGCGGTCGGGTCGATCCGCTGCCGTCGGCTGCCGAGTCGGAGGTCCGGCCGACGGTTGCGGAACGCGGACAGGTCCGGCCAGCGGGTCCTCGGCTGCTCGTCGATGCGCATGGCATCTGCTCCCTCGCACGTGGCGTCGCGGCGTCGCGACCCCGATGGTCAGCAGGCCCCCGGTGACCCGCTTGGTACCACCGTAGGCAGCGGAGATGACCGCCTCATGAGTCCCAGCTGAGAGGGTGCTGTGCATCCGTGTTCCCGGATAGTGGAAGCCGCGTACCGGGAGGCGGGACAGCGACGTACCGTTGCCCGAACGGAACCGTTGAGCAGAGGAGTGCGGTCGTGGCGCGGATCGCGGTGGTGGCCGGGGATGGCATCGGGCCCGAGGTGGTCGCGCAGGCCCGCAAGGTCCTCGACGCGGTGTTGCCCGGCGTCGAAGCCACCGAGTACGACCTCGGCGCGGCCCGCTGGCACCGTACCGGAGAGGTGTTGCCCGACTCCGTGCTGGCCGAGCTGGCCGGGCACGACGCGATCCTGCTCGGCGCGGTCGGCGACCCCACGGTTCCGCCGGGTGTGCTGGAGCGGGGTCTGCTGCTCAAGCTCCGGTTCGCCTTCGACCAGTACGTCAACCTCCGCCCGTCCCGGCTCTGGCCCGGGGTCGCCGGCCCGCTCGGCAACGTGAAGCCGGGAGAGGTCGACCTGGTGGTGGTGCGGGAGGGCACCGAGGGTCTCTACGCCGGCGCCGGTGGCTCGCTGCACCGGGACACCCCCGCCGAGGTCGCCACCGAGGAGAGCCTGAACACCCGGCACGGCGTGGAGCGGGTGATCCGCGACGCGTTCGCCCGCGCCGGCCGCCGGGAGCGGCGCAAGGTCACTCTGGTGCACAAGACCAACGTGCTCACCCACGCCGGGTCGCTGTGGGCGCGCGCCTTCGAGGCGGTCGCCGCCGAGCACCCGGACGTCGCCACCGAATACCAGCACGTCGACGCCGCCGCGATGTTCCTGGTCACCCAGCCGCAGCGCTACGACGTGGTGGTCACCGACAACCTCTTCGGCGACATCCTCACCGACATCGCCGCCGCCGTCACCGGCGGGATCGGGCTGGCCGCCAGCGGCTGCATCAACCCCGAGGGGGCGTACCCCTCGATGTTCGAGCCGGTGCACGGCTCGGCGCCGGACATCGCCGGCCAGGGCGTCGCCGACCCCGTCGCCGCCGTGCTCTCCGCGGCGTTGCTGCTGGAGCAGTTGGGGCACGCCGAGGCCGCCTCCCGGGTCAACGCGGCGGTCGCCGTCGAGCTGGCCGGTCGTACCCCGGGCGTGTCGCTGCGGACCGAAGAGGTCGGCGACCGGCTCGCCGCCCACGCCGTAGCCTGACCATCCCGGCGTCGGCCTGCGCGGCACGCGGTCCTGCCCGGACGGCGCTACCCGCTGAACGGACGTTCGGGGTAGGTTTTCTGGCACAGCCATGTCGGTGTGCGATCCCGCATGCCGTTGTCCCGCAGGGAGGTCAGCGCGATGAGCGGTGGTGACAAGCTCGACTTCGAGATCCGTCCGAATCCCGCGCCGGTATCCGCCGCCGACCGGGCCGCCCTGCTGGCCAACCCCGGGTTCGGCCGCGTGCACACCGACCACATGGTCACCATCCGGTACGCCGAGGGCAAGGGCTGGTACGACGCCCGGGTGGAGGCGCGTGGGCCGATCCCGATGGACCCGGCGAGCGCCGTGCTGCACTACGCGCAGGAGATCTTCGAGGGGTTGAAGGCGTACCGGACGGCCGACGGTGGCGTGACGATGTTCCGGCCGGACGCCAACGCCTCCCGTTTCGTCGCGTCGGCGCAGCGGATGGCGATGCCGGTGCTGCCGCCCGAGGTGTTCGTCGACTCGCTGCACAAGCTCATCGAGATCGACCAGGACTGGATCCCCACCGACGAGGACGGCAGCCTCTACCTGCGGCCGTTCATGTTCGCCAGCGAGGTCTTCCTCGGCGTCCGACCGGCCAACGAATACCTCTACCTGGTGATCGCCTCACCGGCCGGGTCGTACTTCAGCGGCGGGGTCAAGCCGGTCACCGTCTGGGTCTCCCCGGACTACACCCGGGCCGCTCCCGGCGGCACCGGCGCGGCCAAGTGCGGCGGCAACTACGCGGCATCGCTGGCGGCCCAGGCGGAGGCCATCGAGGCCGGCTGTGACCAGGTCGTCTTCCTGGACGCGGTGGAGCGCCGGTTCGTCGACGAGTTGGGCGGCATGAACGTCTTCTTCGTCTACGACGACAACACGGTCGTCACCCCGCCGTTGACCGGCACGATCCTGCCCGGCATCACCCGCGACGCGATCATGACGCTGGCCGCCGCGGCCGGGCACCAGGTCGAGGAGCGGCCGGTCAGCTTCGCCGACTGGCAGGCCGACGCGGCGAGCGGCCACCTGCGGGAGGTGTTCGCCTGCGGCACCGCCGCCGTGGTCACCCCGATCGGTGGGGTCCGCTTCCCCGACGGCGAGTTCCTGATCGGCGGCGGCGAGCCCGGCCGGGTCACCATGTCGCTGCGCCAGCAGTTGGTCGACATCCAGCGCGGCAAGGCCACCGACGGGCACGGTTGGGTGCATCGGGTCCTCTGACCCTCGTCACGGGGTCGGCCCGTCGGACGGACCGGCCGACCCCGCTTCGCCTACGCCTCGTTCAGCAGGTGGTCGCGGAGGGCGGCGAGTTGCTCGTCGGTCACCCCGGCGTGCCGCAGGTACGCCTCGATCGACCCGTGCCCGGCCCGCAGCTCGTCCAGGAAGATCTGCATCGCCTCGGCGGGGGAGGCCAGGAACGGCGCCGGCACGTCCACCCCGCCCGGGGTGACGGTGGCCAGCCAGGCGCTGTACCGGGCCGACGCCTCGGTGCTGAGCGCGTAGTCGGCGGTGATGTCCGCGTCGTCGACGCCGAGCACGGCGAGGGTCAGAGCGCAGACGATGCCGGTGCGGTCCTTGCCCGCGACGCAGTGCACCACCACCGGGGCGTTGGCGGAGTCGGCGATCAGCCCGACCGCCTCGGCCAGCCCGGCGGTGCCGGTCTGGGCCAGGGCGGCGTAACGGTCGGCGAGGTAGCGGGCGAGGCTGGCACCCTCCTCGTGCGGCGTACCCGACCAGTCGTCGTGCTCCGGGTGGATGTGCCGGTAGGTCAGCCCCTGGTAGGCGGGCACCCGGCCGTCGCGCTCCACCTCGGTGGGGCGGCGAAGGTCGATGACGGTGCGGATGCCGATCGCGGCGAACGCGTCCCGGTCGGATTCGGTGAGGCGGTGCAACGAGTCGGAGCGGTAGAGGCGGCCCCGGCGCACGGACCGGTCGCCGTGGCCGAGGTAGCCACCGACGTCACGGAAGTTGAAGGTGGCCGGGAGGGAGATCTGGCTGTCGTCGATGGCGTCCACGCTCACACGGTAACGGCCGGTGGGTCGGTGTCCCACCGGCCGTCGAGTGCGAACCGTCAGCGTGCCGTGCCGGGCGGGAGAGCCCCGTACGTCTCGTCGTAGTAGCCGCCCAGCCGATCCCGGTAACTCGGATCGCTGTGGCTGGTCTCGTCGTACTCCGGGGCGGCCTTGATCTGGTCCCGGGTGCGGTCGACGGAGACGGTGCGCTGGTCGTGGTCGACCTGGTTGACGGTGCCGGCCGGCAGCATCACCTTCTTGCCGAAGATCCACGGGCCGGTGTCCACGACCAGATAGCTGCCGTCCACCTCGTGGCTGGCGCTGTCGATCTTGCCGATTCCGCCGTCGGTGGCCTCGACCTTGTAGCCGACCAGGTCGGCGTCGGCCACCCCGGCGTGGTCCCGGTAGCGCCAGGGGTCGAAGGTGCCGGCCGGCGCCCCGCCGGGCACCGCGCCCTGGTCGCCGCCGCGCAGCGGGTCCGGCCCGGCGTGGGTGGCGTGCGGATCGATCCTGTCCATGCCGTTCACTCCTGACTGTCGCCGATCGTCACGGCGTCGGTGGCTGCGTTCCCCGCAGGAGCTACCCGGCCGTCGGGGGCCGGAAACGGCGGGAGCGCCGGTGCTCAGTCGGAGCCACGGTGGGCTCGCTGTTCAGCCCAGTGCGGCCTCGGCGTCCAGGGTGACCGCCGCGGCGTGCACCACGGCGGCGATCCGCAGCGCCTCGTGGACCTGCTCGGTGGTGAAACCCCGGCCGCGCAGCGTCTGCTCGTGCAGCTCCAGGCACACGCCGCAGCCGGCGATGGCCGACACGGCGAGGCACCACAACTTGAAGTCGCCCTTGTCCACGCCGGGCCGGGCGACGACCCGCATCCGCAGCCGGGCCGGCATCGAGGTGTACCGCTCGTCGCCGATGAGGTGCTTGGCCCGGTAGTAGACGTTGTTCATCGCCATGATCGCAGCGGCGGCCTTGGCCGCCTCGACACCGTCCGGCCCGAGGTGCCCGAGCGCCTCGGCCGCGATCTCCCGCACCACCAGCGGGTTGCGGGCCGCCACCGCGCAGGCCAGCGCGGTGCCCCAGGTCTGCGCCGGGGTCAACGTCGAGGCGCCGATGGTGGAGCCCAGGTTGAGCGCGATGTCCTCGGCGTACGCGGGCAGGGCCGCAGTGATGACGTCCAAGCCCATGGTCAGGCCCCGGTGATCCCCGCCGGGCCGATGACTGTGACGTCGATCGACCCGACGGAGACCCCACGCCACATGCCCTCGTGGGACGCGTGGTTGATCGTCGTGGACGCGTTGGTGACGTCCAGCGATACCCAGGCGGTGAGGCTGTGCTCAGGTAAGCGGTTACTGACGGTGAGCACAGGTCCTCCTTGCCGATGGCTCGGTGGCCATCATCGGATCCGTTCCAGATGCTTCCGCACGCCTGTTCCCGCCGGTGAACGACCTGGTTGCCGTGTGAAGCCGATCACGAGCGGGGCTCATGGCTGAACGAACGCTCAGTAACCGTCCCGCCATGTGGATTGTTTCTCCCAAATCCCGTTCGGGGTGGCAGAGTGGCGATCGTGACCAGCACCGTCCTGATTATTGCGACCTAGCGCGCCGGCCCCCCTCCGCCGAGCGCGCAGACCTCCCGCATTCGCGGGAGGTCTTTTTGTTGCTCCGAGAAAGGATCCTGATGACGTTCCAGGTCTACGACACCACGTTGCGCGACGGCGCCCAGCGCGAGGGGCTCACCTACTCGGTCGTCGACAAGCTGGCGGTGGCCCGGCTGCTCGACGAGTTCGGCGTCGGCTTCATCGAGGGAGGCTGGCCGGGCGCGGTGCCGAAGGACACCGAGTTCTTCCGCCGGGCACGCACCGAACTTCAGCTGCGGCACGCCGTGCTCGTCGCGTTCGGCGCCACCCGCAAGGCAGGCGTCGCGGTCGCCGACGACCCCCAGGTGCGTGCCCTGCTCGACGCGCAGACCCCGGCGGTGGCGCTGGTCGCCAAGGCCGACACCCGGCACGTCGAACGCGCGCTGCGTACCACCGGCGCGGAGAACCTCGCGATGATCCACGACACCGTCAGCCACCTGGTCCGCGAGGGCCGGCGGGTCTTCGTCGACGGCGAACACTTCTTCGACGGCTACCGGCACGACCCCGCGTACGGCGCGGCGGTGGTGCAGACCGCGCTCGCCGCCGGCGCGGAGCGGATGGTGCTCTGCGACACCAACGGCGGCATGCTGCCGTCCCAGGTGACCGCCGTGATCGCCGACCTGACCGACAAGCTGGGCATCGACGCCGGACTGCTCGGCATGCACGCCCAGAACGACACCTCCTGCGCGGTGGCCAACACGATCGCCGCCGTGGAGGCGGGCGTCCGCCACGTCCAGGGCACCGCCAACGGCTACGGCGAACGTCCCGGAAACGCGGACATCTTCGCGATCGTCGCCAACCTCCAACTCAAGCTGGGCCTGCCCGTCCTACCGGAGGGATGCCTGGCGCAGATGGTGCGGGTCTCGCACGCCATCGCCGAGATCGCCAACATCGCCCCCGACACCCACCAGGCGTACGTCGGGGCCGCCGCCTTCGCCCACAAGGCGGGGCTGCACGCGAGCGCGATCAAGGTCGACCCGTTGCTCTACAACCACGTGGACCCGTCGGTGGTGGGCAACGACATGCGGATCCTGGTGACCGAGATGGCCGGCCGGGCCAGCGTGGAGCTCAAGAGTCGTGAGCTCGGGCTGGACCTGGCCGGCAGCCCGGAGGCGCTGACCCGGGTCACCAAGCGGGTCAAGGAGTTGGAGGCGGGTGGTTGGTCCTTCGAGGCCGCGGACGCCTCCTTCGAGCTGCTGGTCCGCTCCGAGTTGCCGGAGGGCGGCCCGGCCCGACCGTTCACCCTGGAGTCGTACCGGGTGCTGGTCGAGCACCGCGAGGACGGCGCGGTGGTCTCCGAGGCGACCGTCAAGATCCGGATACGGGGTGAGCGGGTGATCGCCACCGCCGAGGGCAACGGCCCGGTCAACGCCCTCGACGAGGCGCTGCGGGTGGGCCTGGCCCGGCACTACCCACAGCTGCGCGACTTCGAGCTGGCCGACTACAAGGTGCGCATCCTGGAGGGCAGCCACGGCACCGGCGCGGTGACCCGGGTACTGCTGGAGACGGCCAACGGCGCCGGCCGGGACTGGACCACCGTGGGCGTGCACCCCAACGTGGTCGAGGCCAGCTGGCACGCCCTGGTCGACGCCCTCACCTACGGCCTGGCCCCCACCCCCGTCTAACCACCCCCACCCCCGCCCCTCGCTCGGTCGATCATGGAGTTGTGGTGGTGAACAAAACGGGCCTACATCCGCAAAGCACTCACCACACCTCCGTGATCGACGAGAGCGGCCAGGGGGCGGGGGTCAGGGGCGGGGGAGGGTGAGGTTGGCCAGGACGGGGCGGTGGTCGCTTCCCGGTAGGGCGAGCACCTTCACCCCGTGGACCGCTATGCGCCTGTCGACGAGCACGTGGTCGATGGTGACCGGTGGGATGAGGTCCCCGTCGTACGGCCCCCAGGTGCCGGTCAGACCCTTCCCGGTGGCGTCGGCGGCGTCGACGTACCCGGTGCCCAACAGGGCCCGCAGCGGGCCGTGGTCGAGGGTGGCGTTGAAGTCCCCGGCGAGGATCTGCAGGCCACCGTCCGGGGTGGCCGGTGGTTGAGCCTTCAGGTCGGCGCGCCACGCGCCCACCTGGTCCACCGCGTACGGCGCCGACGGATGGGCCGACTCGACACGTACCGGGGGTGCGCCGGGGACGGCCACCGTGCCGTACGCCTGGGTGAAGCCCCAGCCGTTGCGGTTGTGCCGGAGCCCGACGTCGGTCAGCGGCCACCGCGAGTAGAGCCCCGAGCCGGGTGTGCCGATCTCCGCGTTGAGCTGCCGATGCGGTAGCAGCCGGTCGAGACCGAGCTGGTCCAGGGACGCCTGTGCCTCCGGTGTGAACTCCTGCACGGTGAGGACGTCCACCTCGTACCGTCGGACCAGGTCGACGAGTGTCCGCGCGTCACCGGCGCCGGCGAGCAGGTTGGCGGTGAGCAGCCGCACGGTCGGCCCGTCCGCGGTCGGCTGCGGCGCGGCGAGCGCCCGGGGTGCGACGACGCCGAGCAGTGCCACCGCCACCACGGCCGCGAGAGCCGCCGGCCACCAGCGCCGCAGGGCGAGCGCGAGGCCCAGGGTGAGCACGCTGAAGCCCGCGACGTACGGCGTGAAGGCGAGCGCCTGGACCAGCGGCCCCCGGTCCAGGCCGATCAGCCGGACGGCGGCCCAGAGGGCGGTCGGGGTGACCGTCAGCCAGCAGAGGGTCGTGCCGAGCCGAGCGTTGCGACGTCGGCCCGACGTGGGCGCGGGCGGGGGCGACGCGTCGACGATCATGGCGGTGATCCTAGCGCCGACGCGCTCGACGCAATTTCATGAATGGTGAGGCGCTCATCTTTCACAATTGCCTGACGGCTGATTGACAGCTCGAAAAGCGAGATCAACTATTGACTCCCAGCTTTTTCCGGTGCTACGTTCCATTTGGCTCAAACGACGCAACTCTGAGTAGTAATACCAGCTCAGAGGGGGTGTGGAGCGTTGAGGAATCAACCTCTCCGGAGGAAAGCGAAAAGGTCTTCCTTCCGCTCGTCGCCGTCGCCTCGCCTATTAGTGGGCAGTCATCCGTCCCGCCCCGCGGGTCGGCCGAATTCACCCGGTCACACAAGGGGGACCTGTAATGAGTTCATTCTTCCGACGCAAGGCGGCAGCGGTCACATTCGCTGTCCTGGCGCTCAGCCTGGCCGGTGGGGGCATCGCTGTCGCCCAGCCGTCGGCGAAGGCGCCGCAGGAGGCCGTCCAGCCGGCGGCGCGCGGCACCAACGCGCAGCCGCCGGTCACCGCCGAGTCGGCCCGCATGGCGAAGGCCGCGCTGAAGGCCAACTCGACGCTCGTGGCCTCCACCACCATCGTCGTCGTCAACTCCAACGGCACCAAGGCTCGCGGCACCGGCACCGTGATCAAGTACGGCGTCGGTCAGTACGAGGTGCAGTTCGGTCACAACGTCACGGCCGGCGTCTTCGTGGCCACCGTCGGCCGGGCTGACGCCTGCTGCATTCCGCCTGCCGGCGAGATCGCGGTCGCGCCACGGCTCAGCACACCCAACGCGGTCTTCGTGCAGACCCGCACCTCGGCCGGAGTCCCGACCGACCTGGGCTTCCACCTGGTCGTCCACCTTTCCTGATCGGCTCGACGTTCGGCCCCCGCGCATCCTGCGCGGGGGCCGGACCGTTGTGGCCCGTTCTCCGGAACCCATCGGATATCCCGCTCCGCGGGGAGCGGGTGCTCTCGGTCGACTCGCGTCGGTCGTCACCCTTCCGCGCAGTTCATCCCGGTTCGGGGTGCCGACGGCCTTCTCGGCCCGCACAATCCGACGTTTGCCGGGCACCTGCCCGGGAAGCAAGCACCGTGACGGACATCTCGGACACCCTGGCCAGCGTGCCCACCTCGGTCGATCCCGAGCCGGCCGGCGTCGAGCTGGAACAGACCCTCTTCGAGGTCAAACGCGTGATCGTCGGGCAGGATCGCCTCGTTGAACGCCTGCTGACCGCACTGGTCGCCAACGGGCACTGCCTCCTCGAAGGCGTACCCGGCGTGGCCAAGACACTGGCCGCGCAGACCCTCGCCACCGTGGTCGGTGGCACCTTCTCGCGGATCCAGTTCACCCCGGACCTGGTCCCCTCCGACATCGTCGGCACCCGGATCTACCGGGCCTCCAAGGAGACCTTCGACATCGAGCTGGGCCCGATCATGGCGAACCTGGTGCTGGCCGACGAGATCAACCGCGCCCCGGCGAAGGTGCAGTCGGCGCTACTGGAGGCGATGGCCGAACGGCAGGTCTCGATCGGCGGGCGGAGTTGGCCGGTCCCGGAGCCGTTCCTGGTCCTGGCCACCCAGAACCCGATCGAGTCCGAGGGGGTTTACCAACTCCCCGAGGCGCAGCGCGACCGGTTCCTGATGAAGGTGGTGGTCGACTACCCCAGCGACGCCGACGAGCTGACCATCCTCTACCGGATGAGCACCGACCGGCCGAAGCCGCGCCAGGTGCTCGACGCCCAACGGCTGCGGGACCTGCAGGCCCAGGCGGAGAGGGTGTTCGTCCACCACGCGTTGGCCGAGTACGTGGTGCGACTGATCCTCGCCACCCGCGACCCGGGTCGGTTCGGGTTACCGGAGATCGCCCCGCTGCTGGCGTACGGGGCCAGCCCGCGGGCCACCCTGGGCCTGGTCGCGGCCGCCCGGGCGCAGGCCCTGCTGCGCGGACGGGAGTACGTGCTGCCCGAGGACATCCGGGAACTCGCCGTCGACGTACTCGCCCATCGGCTGGTGCTCTCCTTCGACGCGGTCGCCGACGGGGTGTCGGCCGAGAGCGTGGTGCGTCGGCTGGTCGAGGCCGTGCCACCGCCCCGGCTGGCCACCGGGCACCCACAACCAGCGCCGGACCTGGCGGCGGCATGAGACGAACGCCCGCGCCCGCCGTCGTGCCGGCCGACCCCGGCCTGGCCGAGCTGGCCCCCGACCAGCGGTTGCGCCGTCTGGAACTGACCGTCACCCGCCGACTCGACGGTCTGCTGCACGGTCAGTACCGTGGCCTGCTGCCCGGCCCGGGCAGCGAACCCGCCGGCAGCCGCGAGTACCGGCCGGGCGAGGACGAGGTACGCCGGATGGACTGGGCGGTGACCGCGCGTACCGCCGTGCCACACGTCCGGCAGGTCGACGCCGACCGCGAACTGACCACCTGGCTGCTCGTCGACGGCAGCGCCAGTATGGAGTTCGGCACCGCCGACCTGGACAAACGGGAACTGTCCGTGGCGGCCGTCGCGGCGGTCGGTTTCCTGACCGCGGGCGTCGGCAACCGCCTCGGAGCCCAGGTGCTGCGCGCCGACGGGGTACGCCGCTTCCCGGCCCGCGCCGGACGTACCCATCTGCTCGCGCTGCTCCGCGCGCTGCTCGCCGCCCCGCGGGCCACCGCGCCTCCCGACGGCCCGGGGCGTGCGTCCACTGTCGCCCCGCCGAACCTGGCCGACGGCCTCGACGCGGTGCACCGGATCGCCAACCGACGCGGCCTCGTCGTGGTGGTCTCCGACTTCCTCGACGGGCTGCCCGACGACCCCGACCAGCAGGCGCCCTGGGAACGGACCCTTCGTCGGATGGCCGCCCGGCACCAGGTGCTGGCGATCGAGGTGACCGACCCGCGTGAACTGGACCTGCCGGACGTCGGCCTGATCACGCTCGTCGACCCGGAGACCGGCCGCTGCCGCGAGGTGTGCACATCGGACCGACGGCTGCGCGAGCGGTACGCCGAGGCCGCCGCCGCCCAGCGCGTGCAGGTCCAGCAGGCGTTGCGCCGCAGCGGAGCAACGCACCTGCCGCTGCGCACCGACGGGGACTGGAGCGCGGACATCGTCCGGCACGTGCACGCCCAGCGTCGGCTCGCCGCCGCGCCGGCCGGCGGGCGACGGGGAGGTGCCGCGTGATCTGGGAGTCGCCGCTGCGGCTCTGGCTGCTGCTCGGCGTGCTCGCCCTGGTCGTCGCCTACCTGGTGGTGCAGCGCCGACGCAGCCGGTACGCCGTCCGCTTCACGAACCTGCGGTTGCTGGACCGGGTGGCGCCGGAGCGGCCCGCCTGGCGTCGACACGTGCCGGCCGGTCTCTTCCTGGCCATGCTGGCGCTGCTCGTGGTCGGGTTCGCCCGACCCAGCGCCGAGGTCCGGGTGCCTCGGGAACGCGCCACGGTGATGGTGGCGGTGGACGTCTCCACGTCGATGCTCGCCACCGACGTCGACCCGGACCGGTTGGCCGCCGCCAAACAGGCGGCCCGGCGTTTCGTCGACGGCCTGCCCGACGAGTTCAACGTGGGTCTGGTCGCGTTCGCGGGCAGCGCGGCCGTCCTGGTGCCGCCGAGCACCGACCGGGACGCCCTCGACGAGGGGATCGGCCGGCTGGCCGAGGGCATCACCGGTGTGCAGGGCACCGCGATCGGTGAGGCGATCTCCACGTCCCTCGGCGCGGTCAAGAGCCTCGACAGCGAGGCCGCGAAGGAGCCGCCGCCGGCCCGGATCATCCTGCTCTCCGACGGCGCCAACACCTCCGGGATGGACCCGATGGAGGCGGCGGCGGAGGCGGTGACGGCGGAGGTGCCGGTGCACGCCATCTCGTTCGGGACACCGTCCGGGTTCGTGGACCGTGGCGGACGACCCATCCAGGTACCCGTCGACGGGCAGACCCTCAAGGCGGTCGCCGAGGAGACCGGCGGCATGTTCCACGAGGCCAGCACCTCCGACGAACTGCGCGCCGTCTACGACGACATCGGCAGCTCGGTGGGCTACCGAACGGAACGGCAGGACGTCTCGGCCCGGTTCATCGGCCTCGGACTGGTCTTCGCGATGGGGGCCGCCGCCGGCTCGATGCGCTGGTTCTCCCGACTGCCCTGATCGCCGCAGAACGACGTCGACCGTGAGGAGTGCGCATGGCAGTGCAGACCGGACTGGGCGAACCGCGCGGTCCCTGGTTCATCTCACCGGAACTCGACCCGGACGGGCGCGCCTGGTGGGAGCCGCCCGAGCGGGAACCGGGCAGTCGACGGTCCCGACGGCTGCTCGCCGCGCTGGCCGTGGTGGCGATCTCCACGGTGTCGGGCGCCGTCGCCGGTGGCGTGGTCGCTGGGCGGTACGGAGATCCGGGCGCGTCCGCCGCGTCCGCCGCCCCGGTGCCGGCCGAACTGGTCACGGCGGCGGAGCGGACCGTACCCGGGGTGGTGTCGGTGCTGGCCGGCGGCGCGACCGCCGGCTCCTCGGTCGCCGGTTCCGCGACCGGCACGTCCGCGACCGGCTCCGGATTCGCCGTCGACGACCAGCAGCACCTGATCACCAACGACCACATTCTGGCCAAGGGCGGCGGCGGTCCGGTGACGGTTGAACTGCCCGACGGCCGACGGTTCGCCGCCCAGGTGGTCGGCCGGGAGCCACGAAGCGACCTGGCGGTGCTGAAGGTTCCGGCGTCGGCCGGCCTGACCCCGCTACCCCTGGCCAAACCCGGCGCGACCCGGGTCGGCGAGCCGGTCCTCGCCGTGGGTTCGCCGCTCGGTCTGGCCGGGACGGTCACCGCGGGCATCGTCAGCGCGTTGGACCGGGAGGTGCGACTGGGCAACAACCGGCACACCGCCGTGCAGACCGACGCGTCCATCAACCCCGGCAACTCCGGCGGACCGTTGGTCAACGCCCGGGGCGAGGTGGTCGGAGTGAACACCGCCATCGCCACGATCGACGGCAACGGGTCGATCGGCATCGGGTTCGCCATTCCCATCGACCAGGTCCAGCAGACCGCCGACACCATCATCGGCAAGGGTGGCTGAGCTGCCCGGACAGCCGCCAGTGTCAGATATCCGGCCGCACGGCATCGGGCCATGGAAATATCACTGTCGGTCTGGATACTGGCGGAGGTGGAGCGTCCTCTTCTCGCGGTCCTCCTGCTGGTGGGCCTGTTCATCGGATGTGCAGTGGGGTCGGCGTACGCCCGGGCACGACGCGGGTGGAACGATTACCAGACCGTCAAGAAATCGGTGCCGGGCGCCCGTCGAGGCGCCTGGTTGCTGATCCGTGGCGTCGCCGTGAAGGCCGGGGTGATCGCCCTGCTCCTCTTCGGAGCGGTGGCGTACGCGGCCGTCGGCTCGGACGAGGAGACCGCCGGGCCGGCACCCAGCCAGTCCCCGACGCAGAGTGCACCTCCGCGCCGCTAGGACAGCACCTCGGCACCTCGGCGCCGCTGCGCCGCTGCGCCGCTGCGCCGCTGCGCCGCTGCGCCGCTGCGCCGCTGCGCCGCTGCGCCGCTGCGCCAAGATCCGCGCAACTTCCCTGATGGTGCTGCCTCGGGCGGGCGGGAGGCAGCACCATCCCCGATGTTGTGCGGATCTTCCGGACGGGTGCCCGGCCGTGGATGCCGGCGGCCGACGTTGTCGGCGGGGCGCGGCGGACGGCGCAGACCGGCCACGGGGTTGGGCCGGGGCCCGACCTTCGGCGGTTCGTGGCGGGTTAGCCTCAGGGCGTGGACGACGGACTGCGGGTGACCGACCGGTGGGTCGTCCCCGCCGGGGAACTGCGGGAGCGCTTCTCCCGCTCCTCGGGGCCGGGAGGGCAGGGGGTCAACACGGCGGACTCCCGGGTCGAGCTGAGCTACGACCTGGCCAATTCGCCTGCCGTGCCCGAGTCGCTGCGGTCGCGGGCGATGGCCCGCCTGGCCAACCGCCTGGTCGACGGGGTGTTGACGATCGCCGCCAGCGAGCACCGCGCCCAACTGGCCAACCGGGAGGCGGCCCGGGAACGGATGACCGCCCTGCTGCGAGAGGCCGCCGCGCCCCCTCCGCCGGCCCGTCGAGCGACCCGCCCGTCCCGTGGGGCCAAGGAACGCCGACTGGCCGAGAAGAAGCGCCAGTCCCAGCGCAAGCGCGACCGCCGCGCCGACGGCGAGTAGTCGATCCTCCTTCGTAGGGTCGGGCCTGTCGTGCCCGTCACTGACAGAATCTGGAATCTGTCATCTGAAGGGTGTACGTTGATGAGGTCACCCCAGGAGAGGAAGACCCATGAACACCCGCACCCTCGGCACCGCCGGCCCGACCGTCTCCGCACTCGGCCTCGGCCTGATGGGCATGTCCGACCTCTACGGCACCACCGACGAGGCCGAGAGCATCGCCACCATCCACGCCGCGCTCGACGCCGGCATCACGTTGCTCGACACCGGCGACTTCTACGGGATGGGCCACAACGAGATGCTGCTGCGCGACGCGCTGCGTGGCCGCAACCGCGACAACGCGGTGATCAGCGTCAAGTTCGGCGCACTACGCGACATCGAGGGCGGCTGGAACGGCACCGACCTCCGACCCGCCGCGATCAAGAACTTCCTGGCCTACACCCTGCGCCGGCTCGGCACCGACCACGTCGACATCTACCGCCCGGCCCGCCTGACGCCGGACGTGCCGGTCGAGGACGTCATGGGCACCCTGGCCGACCTGGTCAAGGCCGGTCACGTCCGGCACATCGGCCTGTCCGAGGTGAGCGCGGAGACACTGCGTCGCGCGCACGCCGTGCACCCCGTCGCCGACCTCCAGCTCGAATACTCGCTGATCTCCCGCGACCCCGAGGCGGAGATCCTGCCGACGGCCCGCGAGTTGGGCGTCGGCGTCACCGCGTACGGGGTGCTGTCCCGGGGCCTGATCAGCGGTCACTGGTCGCCGCAGCGCCAGACCGGCGTCACCGACTTCCGCAGCCACCTGCCCCGGTTCGCCGGCGCGAACCTGGACCACAACCTCGCCCTGGTGGACGCGCTGCGCACCGTCGCCGAGGCTCGTGGCGTCACCGTGGCCCAGATCGCCATCGCCTGGGTGCTGTCCCGGGGCGAGAACATCGTGCCGCTGATCGGTGCCCGCCGCCGGGAACGACTGACCGAGGCGCTCGGCGCGGCGGCGTTCACCCCGACCGAGGCCGACCTCGCGGCGATCGAGGCCGCCGTCCCGTCCGGCGCGGCCGCCGGCTCCCGGTACGGCGAGGCGCAGATGGCGCTCCTGGACAGCGAGCGGGCATGACCACCGTGCCGTGGCGCGACCGTCGGCCGGGGGTCGCGCCACGGCCCGTGACCCGGTCAGGAAGGCTGGAGTCATGAGCGACGCCACCGCCCTGACGGCCGACCGGATCCTCGACACCGCCGAGGAGGTGCTGCGCCGGTACGGGCCGGCCAAGGCCACCGTGCTGGACGTCGCCCGCGCGCTGAGCGTCAGCCACGGCAGCGTCTACCGGCATTTCGCCAGCAAGGCCGCTCTACGGGAGGCGGTCGCCGAGCGGTGGCTGGCCCGGGTTTCCACCCCTCTGATCGGGGTGGCCACCGGTGACGGGCCCGCGCCGGAGCGGCTCCGCCGCTGGCTGGCGGAGCTGAGCGGCACGAAGCGCCGGATGGCCCGGGAGGACCCGGAGCTGTTCGACAACTTCCACCAACTCGCCACCCTCTCCGAGGGGGCGGTCGCCACCCACCTCGAGGTCCTCGCCGGTCAGCTCAGCGTGATCGTGGCGGACGGGGTGGCGACGGGAGAGTTCACCGTGCCCGACCCGGCGGTGGCCGGTCGGGCGATCCTGCAGGCCACCGCCCGCTTCCACCACCCGGCTCACCGCACCGAGTGGGACGAGTCGGGGCTCGACGACGACCTGGCGGCGGTGGTGGACCTGCTCATCGACGGCCTGCGTACCCGTCCGACGAGCTGACCCGGGCGGCCGAGGTCAGGCCGGGACGGCGTTGAGGAGCCGCTCGCGCAGAACGGCGCCCCGGTCGGCGAAGGCCCGTTGTGCCGCCGCGTACTCGGCCCGACCCTCCGGGGTCTCCACCCGCACCGGCGGGTAGCCCAGCGCCGCCAGGTCGTACGGGCTGGCCCGCATGTCCAGTGTGCGGATCTCCGTGGCCAGCTCGAACGCGTCGGCCACCAGCTCCGAGTCGACCAGCGGGGACAGCTTGTACGCCCACTTGTACAAACCCCTGCGTATCCTCATCCCAGGCAAGTTCGAGGGAGGGAACGCAGGGATGGACGTCGTCATCTACGCACGGCTCAGCCTGGACAAGATGGGTAACGAGCTGGGCGTTGATCGGCAGCTCGAAGCTTGCCGGGAGTTGGCAGCTCGTCAGGGCTGGACGGTGACACGGGAGCTGATCGACAACAGCATCAGCGCCACGACCGGCCGGGTCCGGCCGGCGTTCGAGAAGCTGCTCACCCTGAGCCCGAAGCCGGACGCCATCATCGTGTGGCATCTCGACCGGCTCGTCCGCCTCACCCGTGAGCTGGACCGGGTGATCAGCTACGGCGTACCCGTCCACGCCGTGACCGCAGGGATGCTGGACTTGAGCAACCCGACAGGCGTCCTGATGGCGAACGTGGTCACGGCGTTCTCCCAGTTCGAGGGTCAGCAGAAGGCTGCTCGTCAGCGTCTGGCAGCCACGCAGCGCGCTTCCCAGGGGCGGCCCTGGTGGTCTGCTCGACCCTTCGGATACGAGCGTGACGGAACACCTCGTGGTGGTGAAGCCGAGGCCGTCCAGCGTGCGTACCAGGATCTGTTGGCGGGGCGCTCCCTGTTGTCGATCGCCGAGGAGTGGAACCGTCAGGGCATGGTCACCACCAGGGGGAGGAACTGGACGGGAGCAAGTGTTCGTCAGCTCCTCATGTCCGCCAGGAACTGCGCTATCCGGACGTACGCAGGGGATGAGGTCGGCCCTGGTAACTGGGATGCCCTGGTGCCCGAGGAGATCTACCGGTCCGCTGTCCGTGTGCTCAACTCTCCGACCCGCAAGGCCGGTGGTGGCGGTCCCCGTCGCAGCCTGCTGACGGGCGTCGCTACCTGCGCCAAGTGCGGTGGCCCCATCCGCACGGCATGGCGTGGGCGCAAGGGCGAGGAGGGTAGCTACGCCGTCTATGAGTGCAAGTTCAAGCACTGCGTATCCCACCGTCAGGACGAGGCTGACACCATGGTCAGTGAGCGTGTGATCCGGTTCCTGACCGCGCCGCAGTTCGCGGAAGCGTTCGAGCAGAGCGAGGATGACCTGCCTGTTCAGCAGATGAGGGACGAGCTGGGGAGCCTGCGGTCACGGCTCGACGATCTGGCCACCGACTACGCTGCCGGACTCGTCACGCGCTCGCAGTTCCTGACTGCATCCCAGACCATGCGCAGCCGCGTGGATGAGCTGGAGGATCAGCTGTCCCAACTGGGAGGTGACAGCGCCGTCAAGGGCGTCACCGGGATGACGGACGAGCAGGTGCGCCGTCACTGGGACGGGTTGGACGTAGACCGCAAGCGCTCCCTGATCCTCGCGGTTGTCGTGACCTGTCGTCTCCGCCAGAAGGGGCGTGGCGTCCGCCGCACCGATGAGCGGCATGTCGATGTGTTGTTCAGGGCGGGAGACCCCGCGAAGGTCGCGAGCATCTGAGCCAGGGGAGGAACCGAACCGGGAAGAGGGCCCCGAAGGGGCCCATCTTCGGGTTCCTGATCTTCGGGTTCTCCGCCGACGCACGAACACCAGGGAGCGCAGCGATCCTGTGGCGCGGACGCTTCGCGTCAGTGCCCCTGCATTCCAGTGCTACTGGTATCCAGCTATACAGATAGAGACCCCTTCGGGGTCTATCTAAGATCTACTGCTTAGAGGTTGTAGATCTACAGCAGAACAGCACTACTCCTACGGAGTAGTTCCTTGGTACGCGCACGCGGGGGCGCGCGCCTACGCGCGTAGGCGGTACATCCTCCCCGGCTTCCTGCCGCTGCATCACCCTGCCGACGCTGGCGCTCCTGACAGCTCACACAGCAGTTCCTGCGAGAGCCGCAACGGTGCGAGGAGGTCTCGCACGTATGCCGCACGTTGTTCGTCGCTGGCGTCCTGCCACCACTCGCCGGCCTGAGCCAGGTGAGCGCGGACGGCCTCTACGCGGTGGGGGTGCGCATCGGCGTTCCGCCAGGTGCGCCACCCTTGGCCCGGGTCGGCGGCCTCAAGGGCGTCAACCAGGCGATGCTGGATGGCGGCTATGAACGGGCTGCCTGCGTAGACGCTTCCAAGATCCTCGGAATTGCACTCCATGAGCATCCGATGAAGCGCCAGGACCTCGTGATAGCCCTCGACTCGTACCGCCTCGACATCCACCGCTCAAGCTTGCCCGATGCCGTCGGCCTAGCTCTTGGCCGGCTCCATCACGCCCTGAGGACCTTCAACCCTCCCAGAGCGCCGCTGAGTCATCGAGTTGACCTTGGGTATACCCGTATACCCTCCGGCCCTGAGCGTGGCTCTCAGGCCGGTCTACGGGCTTGTCTGGGTGGTGATCCAACTCCTCATCATACTGCCGCCGCCTCTCCGGGGGCAAGGAGCTGGCCGTTCGAACCCTGTTATGGCTGGCGGGCCAGCGCTGTCTTCCCAGGTCAAGAGCCAGATCCCCGCTTCTGGGCAACCTCGGAACCGGGGCAAGATGGCGGATGCTATGACGTAGCGGTGCGGAGAGGGTGTCTCAGGGGGTCATGCCCCCACCCTTGCCGGTGGCTCCGCTCCCTCAAGCAGCGCCGCACACACATCGATCAACCGGGCGCGTAGTCGGCCCGCGCGCTGCGAGAACTCGCGTTGACGAGCGACGTACTCGGCCTTGCCCTCGGGTGTCTCGATGGCCACCACCGGTTCCCCGTAAGAGGAGAAGTCGTACGGGGACGCCTGCATGTCGAGCAGCCGGATGTCCCTCGCCAACTCGAAGCAGTCGAGCGCCAGATCCCCCGGAACCGCAGGGCCCAGCTTGGCTGCCCACTTGTGGCAGTCCATCGAGGCATGCAAGCAGCCCGGTTGGTCAAGCTCTACCTGGCTCTCCCTCGTTGGTTGGAGCCGGTTGAGGCTGACCGCGTCAGGGGTGAAGAACCGGAACGCATCGAAGTGCGTGCAGCGGATCTGGTGAGACTCGACCACCGCGTCAGTTCCCTCTTGCCCAAGTCGCAGGGGGAGCGGATGCCGATGCTCACGTTGGCGGTACACCATCGCCCACTCATGCAGGCCGAAGCAGCCAGTGAAGGCTGGCCGCGACGCGATCGCGGACAACAGCCGATGGACGAAGCGTACCGACTCAGCCCGGTCGGCGAGGAACGCTGTGACGTCGAAGCTCACGACTCCGTCCGCATCCGTGGCGTACCAACGCCACTGTCGGTGTGGGGCAGAGCCGTTCGGTCCGGGCTCCAAGGAGATGCCGACGCCCGGGTGCCAGCGTCGGAGCACGGAGGGCCTGGTGCCGTAGTAGTCGTACAAGAAGTCATCGATCGCGTGGCGTTCCCTCGTGGCCTTGCGGGCGCGGTGGCCTGCGGTAAGGGAGTCGGCGCGCTTCTCGTGAGCTGCCAAGAGGGGAAGCCAGCTTGCGGCGGGGATGCTGGTCAACGGTTCGGACCCTTGTTGTCCGCTTCGTGCCGCTTGCATACCCCCCACCTCTGAGAGGTGCCTGAGTTGCGCTTACGCAGATCTATGTTGGCGTGCAGGCACCCCGGCTGTTCCAGGGCGTGCTGCGTCTCCCGGGTCGGCGTGAGCAGGTTCAACCGGCGGGCCGGCGGTGTGAAGAACCGGAACGCGTCGAAGTGGCTGCACCGCACGCCCCGCTCCTCGACGACAGCGGCGGTCCGCTCCGGGCTCAGTCGCAGCGGCCAGGCGTTGTGCCGCAGCTCCGCCTGGGTCTGCCGGTAGACCATCGCCCACTCGTGCATCCCGAAGCAGCCGAGGTGTGGCGCCCGCCCGCTGGTGGCCGCCAACAGGGAGCGGATCCAGGTGATCGACTCGCCGCGCCGCGCGCGTACCCCATCGGTGTCGAGGGTGACCCCGGCGGTGGTGGCGCGGTAGTCCCGGCCGAACTCGGCCGGGTCGGCGTCGTGCAGCTCGACCCCGGCCCCCGGATGCCAGCGCCGTAGCTGGGCCGGACGGTGCGAGTAGTAGGTGAACAGGAAGTCGGCCACCGGATGCCGCTCACCGCGCCGGCGGCGGGCCAGGTGCGGTGTCAGCCAGACGTCCACGCGCTCCTCGTGGGCCCGCCGACGGGCCCGCCACTGCGCGGCGTCGAGCACGGCGGGGGCGAGGGCGGCGGTCACGCACCCCAGGGTACGACCGCCGCCCGCGCACCGGTCAGGGCATCTGCACCCGAACCCCGGCGGAGAACACGCCGCTGCGCAACTCCAACTGCCGGGGTGGGTCTCGACCGTCGACGGTGAAGACCAGCGGGAGCACCATCCGGGTGCCCGCCGCCATCGGGGCGGCGAAGACGTCCCGCCCCAGGTTGGCCGCCCGGGTGGCCGGCTCGTCGGTGGTCACCCAACGCCCACCGGGCAGGTACGCCCGTTGCAGTTGGCTGTGCCAGGGCTGGTGGTCGCCGGTGACGTTGCGCACGCCCACGGTGGCCTGGCAGCGGCGGCCGTTGGCCGGTGCCGCACCGCCGTCGGTCTTTCCGGCGGAGCCGGGCGCGCCGCAGGTCATCCGGTACACGGTGAACTCGAACGCCGACTCCCGCAGCGGCACGCCCACCGGACCGGTGACCCCGGTGCCCATCCACGCACCGCTGGTCGGCTGCTTCTGGGTGTCGATCTGCGAGACCTGCCGGGTCGCGGTCCACCCGGCGGTGCCGACGACACCGGCCAGCACCGCGACGGCGGCGCCCACCAACAACCAGACCGGTGGGGTACGCCGACGCCTCGTCGGCCCCGGCGTCGCCGGCCGTGGATAGATCGTCCCCCGTCCACCGGTCGGCCCGCCGCCACCGGCCAGCGCGGCGGCCGTCACCCGACGCCCGCGCCCGCGTCGACGTCGCCACACCCACACCAGGGCCGCGCTGATCAGCAGCAGGACCGCCAACCCGGCGAGCAACACCGGGTACCGCCGCCAGGGTGGTGCCTCGGTGACCTCGGCCGGCGGTGCCGCCGCCGCCTTCCAGGTGGCCGTGGCGCAGTCGTACGGCCGGGTGCCGTCGCTGGTGAACGCACACGCCGGGGCGGTGAGTGGTTGGCCGGGCGCGGTCGCGGCGAACGCCGTACCCAGAGTGGTGGAACTGTGTGCCGGCAGCCTCAACCGCCAGGTCACCTCGCTCGTGGAACCGCCGGCCCGGGTGGATCGGCCGCCGCCGCTGATCGCGGTCGGCGACGAGCCGGGTGGCAGTTCCTGGCGCACGGTGGTCTCCACCGGCGCGTTGCCCACGTTGCGGACATGGATCCGGTACCTCGGCGCCGGGCTGTTCTCCGGCGCGACCGCGACGGTGACCTGTTGCGGCGGCGCCGACGCCGGTGCCCGGGTGGGTGGTGCCATCGCCGGAGGCGCCGACGGTGGGGTGGGCTCGGTCACCATGGCGACCATCGCGGCCGGTGGCCGGGTGGTGGCCGGGGTCCGTGTGGTGGACGTCTCCGTCGGTGGCCGTGCGGCGCTCGGTCGTGGCGTCGCGGCACCGGGCGGCACCGCCGTGGTCAGCCGTGGCGCGCCGGCCCGTGGTCGCGGTGTGGCCGCCGCTGGTGGCGGCGTCCCGGCCGTTGATCGCGGCGCGGCAGTGGATCGTGGCGCCGCCGTCGGTAGTGGCCCTGCCGTTGGTGCTGGCACGCTGGACGTCGGTGGTGACGTGGCGGCCGGTGGTCGTGGCGTGGCCGCCGCCTCCGGCGTCGCGACCGGCAGGGCCGGCACAGCGGCGAGGATGCCGAGGCAGTGCACGAACACTGCGAGGGCCCTGTGGTGTCGTGTCGATGCAGGCATACGAACGAACCTCCGGAGCCGACGGTAGGGGCGCGCCGCATCCGTGCGGGTACGAAGTCCGGAAGACCGCCCCGCTCACCTCCTGCTCCGATAGGGTGCCGCGCGGTGACGGGTTGAGCACATCCCACTGCCGGTAGTGGCCGGTCGAGGTGTCGGCGGGGCTAGATTGGCCGGGTGCGTATCGCTCGTTTCGCCCATGCCAAGGGAATGTCGTTCGGTGCCGTCGAAGGCGAACCGGAGGCCGGGCCGCAGGGCCTGACCATCGCCGAGATCGAGGGGCACCCGTTCGGCAAACTCTCCTTCAGTGGGGCCCGTTGGGCCCTCTCCGACGTTCGGCTGCTCTCGCCGATCCTGCCCAGCAAGGTCGTCTGTGTCGGCCGAAACTACGCCGACCACGCCGCCGAGCTCGGCAACGACGTGCCCAAGGAGCCGCTGCTGTTCCTCAAGCCGTCCACCTCGGTGATCGGCCCCCGGGACGCCATCCGGCTGCCGATCTTCTCCAAGCAGGTGGAGCACGAGGCGGAACTCGCTGTCGTGATCGGGGCGCCGGGCGCGCGCCGCGCCGACCGGGCCGCCGCCGAACGCGCGATCTTCGGCTACACCTGCGCCAACGACGTCACCGCGCGGGACCTCCAGCGCTCGGACGGGCAGTGGACCCGGGCCAAGGGCTTCGACTCGTTCTGCCCGATCGGTCCGTGGATCACCACCGGTCTGGACGTCTCCGACCTGGAGATCCGGTGCGAGGTGGGTCGCAACCCGGAGGAGATGGAGGTACGCCAGCTCGGCCGGACGAAGGACATGGTCTTCGACGTACCGGGCCTGGTGTCGTACATCTCGCACGTGATGACTCTGCTGCCCGGCGATGTCGTTCTCACCGGCACTCCGGCCGGGGTTAGCCCGCTCGTCGAGGGGGATACGGTCACCGTGCGGATCGACGGCATCGGCGAGCTGACCAACCCGGTGGTTCCCGTCGCCTGATTCGCTGGATGCCCCTGTTTCCGCAGCTCAGAGGTGGTTCGGGGGGATCCGATTTGGCCTGCTGGCACCGGGAGGGTAAAGTTCACTCCCGGCGCCGCAAGGGGCCAATGGGGTATGGGGTAATTGGCAGCCCGACTGATTCTGGTTCAGTTAGTCTAGGTTCGAGTCCTGGTACCCCAGCGCTGCTGGAATTCGTAAGAATTTCAGACGCTGGATTCTGACGGAGTTCGGCTCCGCCCTTCCGGGGGCGGAGAGTGGTCTCTGGTAGAGTGCAGCTCCTCCGCCCGCGAGGGTGGGGGAGCGAAAGTTGTTCTGGCCCCGTCGTCTAGCGGCCCAGGACGCCGCCCTCTCAAGGCGGTAGCGCCGGTTCGAATCCGGTCGGGGCTACATTGTGCACAGCCCGTCTCACCTGGTGAGGCGGGCTGTTTCGTGTGTGTGCTCATGCTCGCCCCGCAGCCCGCCGGCTTGATCGACTGGGCGGCTTGATCGACTCGGAATTCCTGAGACCGTGGTGTCCTGCGCGCTCTGACAGGCCGATTTCATGAAACGCGAGTTGATCTGAGCGGCGCCGCCCCACGTGCTGCCGTTCCTGGCGCGGCGCCCGACCCGGCGAGCCCGGACCCCGTTCTCGCGCCCGCGGGCGGTGCCGTTAGACTACTGCCGCACCGCCCGCGAGGGTGGTGAACGCACGAAGTTCTGGCCCCGTCGTCTAGCGGCCCAGGACGCCGCCCTCTCAAGGCGGTAGCGCCGGTTCGAATCCGGTCGGGGCTACAACCACAGGCTCGTCTCGCTCCCGCGAGGCGAGCCTTTCCTCATGTCCCCGCCCCGCCCCCCGCTCTCGGTGATCAAGAGGATTGCGTCACCGCTTCCGGCGTGTCGTGACGCAGACCTCTTGATCACCAGAGGAGGCGGGGTCCCTGCGCTGGGAGACAGCAACATCGGGGATGTTGCTGTCTCCCGCGCGTCGGAGGCAGCAACATCGGGGAAGTTGCGCGGATCTTGGTGCGGGGGTCCGGGGTGCGGGGGTGCGGGGGTGCGGGGGTGCGGGGGTGCGGGGGTGCGGGGGTGCGGGGGTGCGGGAGGTTAGAGGCCGGACAGGCGTTGGCCGGCTCGCACCACGGCCATGGCGTGGCGCTCGCCGGGGCGGCGGCCCAGGCGCTCGATCGGGCCGGAGATGCTGACCGAGGCGATCACCCGACCGGTGCGGTCGCGGATCGGGGCGGAGACGCTCGCCACACCGGCCTCCCGCTCGGCGACGCTCTGCGCCCAGCCTCGGCGGCGTACCTCGGCGAGGGTCCGGCCGGTGAACTTGCTGCGCGGCAGCAGCGGCATCACCGCCTCCGGCGGCTCCCAGGCCAGCAGGATCTGCGCCGCGGAGCCGGCCGTCATCGGCAGCACCGAGCCCACCGGGACGGTGTCCCGCAGGCCGCTGGCCCGCTCTGCCGCCGCCACGCAGATCCGCTCGTCCGCGCGCCGCAGGTAGAGCTGGGCGCTCTCGCCCGTGGCGTCGCGCAACGCGGCGAGCAGGGGCTCGGCGGCGGTCAGCAGGACGTCCGGCGCCGCGTTGGCCAGCTCGCCCAGCCGGGGGCCCGGTCGCCATCGGCCCTGGGTGTCCCGGACCAGCATCCGGTGGATCTCCAGAGCCTGCGCCAGCCGGTGTGCGGTGGCTCGGGGCAGCTTGGTGCGTTCAACGAGTTCGGCCAGGCTGGCGCCGTCGACACAGGCGGCCAGGATGACCACCGCCTTGTCGAGAACGCCGACACCGCTCATACTGTGTCCCACAAGTCGAAACTTACCTCCCAGAATTTAGGATGTCCAGATGGTGGGAGTCACTCCTCAGCCGAGGACCCTGGCCGAGAAGGTCTGGGACGCGCACGTCGTACGGTCCGCCGCCGGTGAGCCGGACCTGCTCTTCATCGACCTGCACCTGCTGCACGAGGTGACCAGCCCGCAGGCGTTCGACGGGCTGCGGCTCGCCGGGCGCCGGGTGCGTCGTACCGACCTGACCCTCGCGACCGAGGACCACAACACCCCGACCGGGTACGCCGACCCGGCGTTCCGCCTCCGCCGTGGTGACCTGCTCACCATCGCGGACCCCACGTCGCGTACGCAGATCGAGACGCTGCGCCGTAACTGCGCCGAGTTCGGGGTGCGCCTGCACCCGCTCGGTGACGACAACCAGGGCATCGTGCACGTGATCGGCCCGCAGCTCGGTGTCACCCAGCCGGGCATGACGATCGTCTGCGGCGACTCGCACACCGCCACCCACGGCGCTTTCGGCGCGCTCGCCTTCGGCATCGGCACCAGTGAGGTGGAGCACGTACTGGCCACCCAGACGCTGCCGCAGAGCCGGCCGAAGACGATGGCCGTGAACGTGACCGGCCGCCTCGCCCCCGGCGTCACCGCCAAGGACCTGGTGCTCGCGCTGATCGCCCAGGTCGGCACCGGCGGTGGGCGCGGGCACATCGTCGAGTACCGCGGCGCGGCGATCCGGGCCCTCTCCATGGAGGGGCGGATGACCATCGCCAACATGTCCATCGAGTGGGGCGCCAAGGCCGGCATGATCGCGCCGGACGAGACGACCTTCGCGTACCTCAAGGGTCGTCCGAACGCGCCTCAGGGCGCGGACTGGGACGCGGCGCTCAAGTGGTGGCGGACGCTGCCCACCGACGAGGGCGCGCGCTTCGACGCCGAGGTGACGCTGGACGCCGGTCAGGTGACCCCGTTCGTCACCTGGGGCACCAACCCCGGGCAGGGTGCGCCGCTGAGCGCGCCGGTGCCGGATCCGGAGGAGTTCGTCACCGATTCGGAGCGGGCCGCCGCGCGCCGCGCCCTGGAGTACATGGACCTGCGTCCCGGCACCCCGCTGCGGGAGCTGCCGATCGACGTGGTCTTCGTGGGCTCCTGCACCAACGGGCGCCTGGAGGACCTGCGGGCCGCCGCCGACGTGTTGCGCGGCCACCGGGTCGCCGACGGCGTTCGGATGCTCGTGGTGCCCGGTTCCGCCGCCGTGCGGGAGGCCGCCGAGGTCGAGGGGTTGGACAAGGTCTTCACCGACGCCGGGGCCGAGTGGCGGTTCGCGGGCTGCTCCATGTGTCTGGGGATGAACCCCGACACGTTGAAGCCGGGCGAGCGTTCCGCCTCCACCTCGAACCGCAACTTCGAGGGCCGTCAGGGCCGGGGTGGGCGTACCCACCTGGTTTCCCCGCCGGTCGCCGCCGCCACCGCCGTGGTCGGTCGGCTGGCCGCCCCCGCCGACCTGTAGAAGGGACGCCAGGAGATGGACAAGTTCACCACCCACACCGGCACCGCCGTGCCGCTGCGCCGGTCCAACGTGGATACCGACCAGATCATCCCCGCCGTGTACCTCAAGCGGGTGACCCGGACGGGCTTCGCCGACGGGCTGTTCAGCGCCTGGCGGGAAGATCCGACATTCGTACTCAACGATGAGAACTATTCCGGGGCGTCGATCCTCATCGCCGGCCCGGAGTTCGGCACCGGCTCCTCCCGGGAACACGCGGTCTGGGCACTGCGGGACTGGGGCTTCCGCGCGGTGGTGGCTCCCCGCTTCGGCGACATCTTCCGGGGCAACGCCCTCAAGGAGGGCCTGTTGCCGGTCGAGTTGGAATTGAAAGCCGTCGAAGAGTTGTGGGACCTGGTGGAGTCGGATCCGACCACTCCGGTGACCGTCGATCTGACCGCCCGGCAGCTCCGGGCGGGCGAGGCCAGCTGGTCGTTCCCGCTGGACGACTTCAGTCGTTGGCGGTTGCTGGAGGGCCTCGATGACATTGGACTAACCCTCCGCCACGCCGCCGACATCGACTCGTACGAGGCGCGCCGACTGCCGTTCCTGCCCTCCGTGGCATAGCCGTACGCCTGCTCGCACAGCGGATTCCACCCCCATCGGTCCAACCGGTGGGGGTGAATCCGTTGCGACACAAGGGCTTTTTTCTACCGAATGTTTGTGTCTAGGCAGCACAGGGCATAACGTGCGCGCAGAATGGCTCGCGTCGAGTCAGTTGCACAATCGGGAGGAAGTCGTGAACAAGGCCGAGCTCATCGAGGCGCTCGCCGTTCGCCTGGGGGACCGGAAGATGGCGACGGCCGCGCTCGACGCGGTCCTCACCGAGGTCCAGGCGGCGGTCACCAAGGGCGAGAAGGTGGCGATCACCGGATTCGGAGCATTCGAAAAGCGTGTGCGTGGCGCACGAACAGCGCGCAACCCGCGTACCGGCGAGGCGGTGAAGGTCAAGAAGACGTCAGTCCCGACCTTCCGCCCCGGCGCCGGGTTCAAGGAGATGGTGGCCAGCGGCAAGGTGCCGAAGGCCACGGTGGCGACGAAGAAGACCGCCACCAGCACCGCCACGGCCAAGGCCACGGGCACCAAGGCGACCGGCGCCAAGGCGACGGCGGCCAAGACGGCCGCCGGCAAGAAGACCGCCCCGGCCAAGGCGAGCAAGACCGCCACGGCGACCAAGACGGCCGCCGGCAAGAAGACCGCCCCGGCCAAGGCGAGCAAGAGCACCACGGCGACCAAGACCGCCGCCAGCAAGAAGACCGCCGCGGCGAAGAAGACCACCGCGGCGACCAAGTCGACCACGGCGAAGAAGACCACCGCGGCGGCGAGCAAGAGCACGGCGGCGAAGAAGGCGCCGGCGAAGAAGGCCCCGGCCAAGAAGGCCCCGGCCAAGAAGGCGGCCGGCAAGCGCTGACCCGACCCACCACCGAAAGGGCGTCCACCGGTTGGTGGGCGCCCTTTCGGCGTACGCGGGCCGTTGACCCGTCCGGTCCGCTCGCGCAGAATCGCCGTGCCGGCTCCCCCTCCGCCGGCCCGTCGACGGGAAATGGGGCGCCGGTGCGCTATCGCCAGCTCACCACCGGGACGCTCGCGCTGGGCGTCATCCTCCTCATCGACGTGCTGCGGGTCTGGCTGCCCGGCATCATCACCATCTTCGGCCAGGCGGCGTCCACCCCGGCCGAGTTGATGGGTGCGTTCGCCCTCGGCTGGTTCGTGCTGGCGCTGGGCGCACCCGCAGTGGTCCGCCGGGTCGGCGCCCGCCCGGTCACCGTCGCCGCCGCCGTCGCGCTCGCCGTCGCCCGGCTGGCACTCACCGCCGCGCCGGGCGGGCGTACGCAGCTCTGGTTGGCCACCGCCGGGCTGCTCGCCGGGTTGGTCTGGCTGGTCGGCGTCGCCGCCGACACCGACCGTCCGGTTCCGGGGCTGGCGTTGGGTTTCGCGGTCAACGCGGCAGTGCACGCGGTGGGGGACACCGTCGACCTGGTCTGGCGGGGCGACTGGGTGGCGTGGCTGCTCAGCTCCGTCATGGTGCTGTTGTTCCTGGTCGGCACGGCACAGCCGGTAGCGCGGGCCGGTGGCGGAGGCGCGCGAGTCGGTGGCGCGCAGACCGATGGTGTGGGCGCGCAGACCGGTGGTGACAGCACGCGGGCCGGTGGCGGTGGCGCGCGGGCCTGGTTGCTGGCCGGGCCGGCGCTACTGCTGGCGGGGATGGTGGCACTCTCCCCGGCGCTGGCCCGGACCGGGATGTCGTACCTGTTCGCCGGGGACGGTGTGGCGGGTTCGCCGCTGTTCGGCCTGGCACCGGTGCCGGTGGCGGTCGCCGCGTTCCTGTACACCGCGTCGACCCGGCCATCCCCGGGGTGGGGTCGGGCGTACGGGCCGGTGGGCTTGCTGGTGGGCGCGGTGCTGTTCGCCGTCGGCCGGGGCGACCTGCTCGTCGCGGCCGTCCTGCTGACCGCCGTCGGTCTCGGCGCCTGCCTCGCCCTGACCGACCACGCCGACCGCCCGACCCCGACGGCAGCGACCGAGCCGACGGCAGCGACCGAACCGGAAGCGGCGACCCGCCGGGGGTACGCGGTGGCCACCGGCATGCTGGCCTTCGCGCTGGGCGCGGTCGGGTACTACTCCGCCTACGACCTCGGATACCCCAACGCGGCGGTGCCCGTTGTGGTGGCCGCCCTGGTCGCCGTCGTGGCGTTCACCGCCCAACCTGCCCTCCAGTGGCTCCCCGGGCCGTTCCCGCCGCTCCGGGCCGCCACGGCGGTCACCGCGCTGGCCCTGCTGGCGCCCGTGCTCGCCGACGAGGTTCCGGTGGCCGACAACCGGGACGGCCCACCGGAGCGGTTGACGGTGGTGGCGTACAACATCCGGATGGGCTTCGGGCTGGACGGTCGGTTCGACCTGGCCGGGCTCACCGAGGTGGTCCACCGGCAACGCCCCGACGTGGTGCTGCTCAGCGAGGTGGACCGCGCCTGGCTGCTCAACGGCGGGCACGACACCCTGGACCTGCTGGCCGACCGGCTCGGCATGCCGTACGTCTTCGGCCCGGCCGCCGACCCGGTCTGGGGCGACGCGGTGCTCAGCCGTTGGCCGATGGACGATGCGCGGAGCCTTCCGCTGCCGGCCGTCGGGGCGCCGACCGGGGCGCAGGCCCTCGCCGTGACGCTCGACCTGAGCGACGGGGTCCGTACCGCGGTGGTCAGCACCCACCTGCAACCGCCGCCCGGGCAGGGCCCGGTGGTCCAGGCCCGCGCGGTCGCCGACTTCGCCATCCGGTACGCCGCCGGCCGACCGCTGGTGGTCGCGGGCGACCTGAACACCGAACCGGGGGACGAGGCGTTCGGACAGTTCACGGCCGCCGGTCTGGTCGACGCGCTGGCTGCCGCCCGCCCGCTGGCGACCAGCCCCGCCGACGACCCCCGCGAGCAGATCGACCACGTCTTCGTCTCCGCCGGTCTGACCCCCAGCGAGCCGGTCGCGCCCAGCAGCACGGCCAGCGACCACCTGCCGGTCGCGGTGACGCTGACCCTGCCGCCCCGCTGACACGCCCTACAGGCGGTCGGCGGCCACCAACCGGTCGGTCGTGAAGGCGAGCAACCAACCGCCGCCCTTGGGCGTGCTGAAGTCCTCGTCGGTGCGGCCGGTGAGCTGTTCCAGGGCGCCCGGCAGCACCTTGCCCTGGCTGCACACCGCGGCCTGCCCACCGCCGTCGGCCAGCTCCAGCAGCCGGGCGGCGGTGGCCAGGATCTGCTCGTCGCTCTGTTGGCCGGGCTGCGGCTCGTCCAGGTCGCCGCACACCTCGATCGGCAGGTCGAGCAGCGCGGCGGCCGGGTCCAGGGTCTGCACACACCGTCGCGGTGAGGCCGACACCAGCCGGGACGGTCGGAGCAGGGCGACCAGAGCGCCGAGCGCCGTCGCCTGAGCCCACCCCTCGGCGTCCAGGGGCCGCCCGACGTCCGGGCCGGACCAGGTGGCCCGCTTACCGGCGTGTGCGTGCCGGACCAACGCGACGGTCGCGGTCACCGACGGAAGCGCGGCGAACGCCGCGAGCACCTCGGCGTCGTGGGGGTAGCTGACCAACCGGATCGCGTCGTCCACCGCGAGCCAGCGGATGTCGTCCACCTCGGTGCCCGGTTGGAAACCTCCGCTGTCGACGGCGAGCATCGACCAGTAGTCGACGAGCTTCGGCTGCCCCTCGCTGCGGTACCGCACCGACGGCAGCCGGACCTGCGGCACGCCCCGCACGTCGGCCTCCTCGGCCACCTCGCGGACCGCCGCCGCCATCGCGTGCTCGCCCGGCTCCAACTTGCCCTTCGGCAGCGTCCAGTCGCCGTACCGGGGGCGGTGCACCACGCAGACGCGTACGCCGTCGGGGGTCGGCCGCCAGGCCACCCCGCCCGCCGCCCGGATGCCCGTCACGGCAGCCAACTCGTCCGCCGCCGTCGGGTGGCCCGGTGCCAGGCCGCCGGGAGGGAAGCCCGCATCAGGTGTACGCACGCGCGTTCCCGCTCGGCGAGCCGCCCGGCGGTGACCGCCAGCTCGTGGTCGTCCGGCCGCTCGGCGGCGATCTCCAGCCAGGTGTCCGCAGCCACCGCCGCGTCCTGGTGCTCGCCGAGGACGTCCTGCACCCGGGCCAGGGCGCGGGACAGCCGGCGCGCGCCCTTGCCGACGGTGGCCGCCACCGCGTTGACCGCGTACCGCGCCTGCTTGGCCTCCTTGCGGACGGCGTGCCACGTGTCGTCCGGCGACCGCGCGTCCAGCCCGTCGACGCCGTCCGGCCCGGTCAGCCGCGCCCAGGGGCGGGCCACCAGCGCGGGCAGCGCCTCCGCCGCGGGCGCGGTCGCCCGGCGGGTGAGCCGGGGCGAGGCGGAGGCCAGCACCAGGGAATCCACCAGAGCCAGGTAACGCGCGCTGCGCAACGCCTCGTCGATGGCGGCGAGTGCCGAGCGCTGCCGGGCGGCGAGCACCTCGTCGAGCCGATCCACCGCCCTCTCGTCGAGCGGACTGAGCGGATCCGCGTCGGCGGTCCGGCGTAGTCGTGCCCGCAACACCTCGGCGTCGCGGGCCGCGCCGAGGACACCGGCCAGCCACCGCAGTTCGGTGCGCAGCGGACGGGCCCAGGTCTTGCGGAGCAACGGTTTGAAGGTGCGTAGGTCACTGCGGAGGCGGCGGCAGGCCACCCGCATCTGGTGTACGCCGGTGTCGCCACCGGCGGCCGGGGCGCGGAGCCGGACCAGCGGGTCGTGCGCCAGCAGTCGGCGGACCTCCTTGCGGAGTGCCTCGGTCACCACGTCACCGGCGGTCGGCTCGGCGGGCAGCCCGGCCGGGGCGACCAGGTCCGGATCGGCCTGCGCCGTCGCGCCCAGCGCCCGTACGTGCTTCGGGGTGAACGACCCTCCCCGGGCGCCCGCCTCGCGCAGCACCGCGCCGACCCGGTCGAGCAGGTCCCGGTCGCCGGCCTTACGTTCGACCTCGAGTTCGCGGAACGTGTCGGTGGTGGCACCGGAGTCGTCCCGCACCGTCACCCGGTCGTCCACCACCTCGGCGAGCACCGTGCCGGCCTGGTCGCACACCTCGTACGCGTGCCGGACCGTCCGGACCACCGTCACCGGCGCCAGCGGCGCCCCCCGGTGCAGGACGGTGACCAGCTCCACCAGCTCCGGCGGCGGCTGCCCCTTCGGCCCCGGGCGGGAGACCTCGTGCCGGACGCCCGGCGTGCCGGTCGGCAGTTTCACCGTCCAGGGCAGCTCGTCGCCCCGGCGGTGACGTAGCGAGGCACCGGCGCGGGCCAGCCTCAGGTCGACGGTGTCGAGGTAGCGTGCGACGAGCGTCACCGGTGGCAGCGCCCGGACCCGACCCCCCGCCGGTGCGGTGGCGGCCAGGTCCGGCAGCACGTAGGTGTCGTCCACCTCGTACTTCTGCTCCTCCTCCACCATCAACCCAGCCTATGCGGTGATCGGTCAGCCGGCCGTGCCACCGACGCGGCGCAACAGCAGTTCCTGCAGATGCGCCGGGGCGCTGTCGTCGGCGCTGGTACGCCGGGTCCAACTGCCGTCGCCGGCCAGCTCGAACGCGTCCACGTCGGGGCTCATGGCGGCGGTCAGCACCTGGTCCAGCTCGGCGCGGGCGACGGGGTCGCTCACCTGCACCAGCGCCTCCACCCGGCGGTCGAGGTTGCGGTGCATGAGGTCCGCCGAACCCATCCAGAACTCGGCCTCACCGTTGTTGCCGAACCGGAAGACCCGGGAGTGCTCCAGGAACCGGCCGAGGATCGAGCGGACCCGGATGTTCTCCGACAGCCCGGGCACCCCGGGGCGCAACGTGCACATGCCCCGGATGAGCAGGTCGACGTGGACGCCGGCCTGGGAGGCCCGGTACAGCGCGTCGGTCACCCCCTCGTCGACCAGCGAGTTGACCTTGAACTGGACCAGGCCGGGCATGCCCAGTCGGACGTGCGAGATCTCCCGCTCGATGCGCTCGATGAGCCCGGCGCGGATGCCCTGCGGAGCGACGAGCAACCGCCGGTACGCGGTCTGCCGGCTGTAGCCGGTGAGGACGTTGAACAGGTCGGTGAGGTCGGCACCGATCTCCGGGTCGGCGGTGAGCATCCCGAAGTCCTCGTACAGTCGGGCGGTCTTCGGGTGGTAGTTGCCGGTGCCGATGTGGCAGTAGCGGCGGATCTGGTTGCCCTCCTGGCGGACCACCAGCGCGGTCTTGCAGTGCGTCTTGAGCCCGACCAGGCCGTACACCACGTGGCAGCCGGCCCGTTCCAACGTACGGGCCCAGCCGATGTTGGCCACCTCGTCGAAGCGGGCCTTCACCTCCACCAGCACCACCACCTGCTTACCGGCGGCGGCCGCGTCGACGAGCGCGTCGACGATCGGGGAGTCGCCGCTGGTGCGGTAGAGGGTCTGCTTGATGGCCAGCACGTTCGGGTCGGCGGCGGCCTGCTCGATGAAGCGCTGCACGCTCGTGGCGAACGAGTGGTACGGGTGATGCACCAAAATGTCGCCGTCGCGCAGGGTGGCGAAGACGCTGCGCGGCACCTCGCCCTCGGCGAGCCGAGGGTGGGTGGCCGGCACGAACGGCGGGTCCTTCAGGTCCGGCCGGTCGGCCTCGCCGTAGACCTGCCACAGCGCGGACAGGTCCAGCAGCCCGGGCACCCGCAGCACGTCCTGGTCGTCCATGTCCAACTCGCGGACGAGCAGCTCCAACATGTGGTCGGAGATCGACGCGGCCACCTCCAGCCGGACCGGTGGGCCGAACCGCCGCCGGGCCAGCTCCCGCTCCAGGGCCTGCAACAGGTCCTCGTCGCGGTCCTCGTCGACCTCCACCTCGGCGTTGCGGGTCACCCGGAACAGGTGGCACTCGACCACCTGCATCCCACTGAACAGCTGCCCCAGGTGCACCGAGATCAGGTCTTCCACCGGCAACATCCGGACGCCCGGCTGGTCCCGGTCCACCCGGACGAAGCGCGGGACGTTGTTGGGCACCTTCACCCGGGCGAACAGCTCGGAGCCGCCGTCGGGGTCACGAACCGCCACCGCCAGGTTCAGTGAGCGCCCCGAGATGTACGGGAACGGGTGCGCCGGGTCCACCGCGAGCGGGGTCAGCACCGGGAAGATGTGCTCCCGGAAGTAGGTGCGCAGCCGCTCCCGCTCCGGGTCGCCCAGCTCGCCCCAGCGCAGGATGCGGATGCCCTCGTCGGCCAGCTTGGGCAGCACGTCGTCCACGAAGCAGGCGGCGTGCCGGGCCACCAGGGCGGCGGTGCGCTCCGCGATCAGCTCCAACTGCGTCCGCAGGGGCAGCCGGTCCCCGCCGCGCACCGGCAGGCCGGCGGAGAGGCGCCGCTTCAGTCCGGCGATGCGCACCATGAAGAACTCGTCCAGGTTGCTGGCGAAGATCGCCAGGAACTTGGCGCGTTCCAGCAGTGGGGTGCGCTGGTCCTCGGCCAGGGTGAGCACCCGGGCGTTGAAGTCGAGCCAGGAGAGCTCCCGGTTGAGGAAACGGTCCTCGGGCAGCGGTGCCGGCGGTTCGTCGTCCTCCTCCTCGGTGGCGGTCGGGAGGTCGACCGGCAGGACCGGATGGACGCCGACGGAGGCGGGGGCGTCCGCCTCGTCGGTCGTCGGCTCGGGTTCGATGACCTCGTCCAGCCCGGAGGAGGCGGCCCCCGGGTCGTCGGCGAGGGTGTCGGCGCGGGCGGCGCCCGCCCGTTCGGCGCGGGACGGGCGGAAGCGGCCGTCGGTCCCGCGCGCGCGGGAACCGTTGCGGAGGTCGGAGGCGGGCTGGCGGGCCGGGTGCTCGCGAGGGGTGCTCACCCGCTCATAATCACCCGATTACGGTGAACGCAAAATGAACTTGGGTTCGCCGGTTCAGATCATCGTCGGCAATGTCACCCGGACGACCGTGCCGTCGGGATCCGTGTCGATGTGGACCCGCTGCCCGAGTCGGAGAAGCCGCAGCCCGGAGGCGTCGAAGGCCCGCGCCGGGAAGCGCATCTCGGTGCCGTCGTCGAGCAGCAGGACACCGCTGCGCGTCGCCGCGTCGTAGCTGGCCACCGTGCCCTGCATGCTGGCACCGTACACCCGGCGGTTCAACCCGCGGACCGGGCCGGGTGAGCGGCGGCGACGAGTGCGGCGGTTCGTGGCCCCAGCCCGAGCCGGGCGGCGGCGGTCAGGTCCGTCGGGGTGTCCACGTCGCGGCGCAGGCTGGGCCAGTCCCCGGTCAGGGGCAGCGCCCCGCTCGCCGCGTGCGCGACCGCCGAACCCACCCCGAAACGGGGGCCCAACGCGAGGCCGGGCGGGGCGGTCAGCAGCACCGTGCCGCTGCCGGGTGCGTCCGGCACGAACCGGCGTACCCCCGGCCGACCGTTCTGGGCCGCGAGCAGCGCGCCGGCCAGCTCGGCCGGGCGCAGCGCCGGCAGGTCCGCGGTGAGACCGGCCACCCAGCCGCCGGTGGTCCCGGCCGCGCCGTGCCGGAACGCCGCGTTCAGGCCGGCGCGCGGCTCGTCCGGCAGCACCCGCGCGCCGCCCGCCCGCGCCGCCTCCGCCACCCGGGCGTCGTCGGTGACCACCAGGGCCTCGGCGACCGCCGGGCAGGCCAGCACCGCGCGAAGGGTGTCGGCCGCCAGGGCCAGCGCCAGCTCCTCGTGCGGTACGCCGGGCAGCGCACCCCGCAGCCGACTCTTGGCCGCGCCCAGCTGCTTCACCGGCACCACCACGGCCCACCTCGGCTGACTCACGTCCGCAATCCTGCCAGCCGGACGACGGGACCCTCGCTGGCCGTACCGGGGGCGAGCAGGCATGATTTCCGCTGCGGGTGTCGCGGGCGGGGTTTCGCGGCGGGGTTGGGGCGCGACGAGGAGGCACAGTGGCACGGCGAAGGCTGGGGTTCTGGCAACGGTTCGCCGTGGGGCTGGTGAAGCCGGTGATGACCGTGTGGACCCGGCGGAGCTGGCGTGGCCAGGAACACCTCCGTCGCGACGGCGGCATGATCATCGTGGCGAACCACCTCTCGCACGCCGACCCGCTGGTCTCTGCGCACTTCATCTACGACTCCGGGCGCTGGCCGCAGTACCTGGGCAAGGCCAGCGTGTTCCGGGTGCCGGTGGTCGGCTGGATCCTGCACCGGTGCCTGCAGATCCCGGTCGAGCGGGGCAGCGTCGACGCGGTCCGCTCGCTGGACAAGATGGTCGCCGCGCTCAACCGGGGCGGCGCCGTGGTGATCTACCCGGAGGGCACCACCACCCGGCAGCCGGAGCTGTGGCCGATGAAGGCCAAGACCGGCGCCGCCCGGTTGGCGCTGGCCACCGGCGCACCCGTCGTACCGGTGGTGATGTGGGGGCCGGAGCGCATCTTCGATCCGCGGACCAGCCGGGTGAACCTGCGCCCCCGAATCCCGGTGACCGTCGTCGCCGGGGAACCGATCGACCTCAGCCGGTGGGCGGACGCCCAGCCGACCCGGGCCACCCTCGAAGAGATGACGGACACCATCATGCTGCGGCTGCGGGACATGCTCGCCGAGATCCGTGGTGGCACACCGCCACCGCTGTGGGAGCGACCGGCCCGGTCGTCCGCCGGCCGCGAGCAGCAGCAGCAGGGTGAAGCGGCATGAGCGAGCGGATCATCGGGCTCAGTGGTGACTCAGGCCGGCGCGGAGCGCAGTGGAGCGGCGGCATGAGTGGGCACGTCGCGGTGCTCGGCGCCGGCTCCTGGGGCACCGCGTTCGCCAAGATCCTCGCCGACGCGGGACGGGACGTGACGGTGTGGGCCCGCCGCGCGCCGGTCGCGGAGAGCATCCGGGCCGAGCGGCGCAACCCGGAGTACCTGCCGGACCTGCTGCTGCCGTCCCGGGTCACCGCCACCGCCGACGCCGCCGAGGCGATCACCGGCGCCGAGCTGGTGGTCCTGGCGGTGCCGTCGCAGACCCTGCGCGGCAACCTCGCCGAGTGGGCCGGGCACCTGCACCCCGACTCCACCCTCGTGTCGTTGATGAAGGGCATCGAGTTGGGCACCACCAAGCGGATGAGCGAGGTCATCGTGGAGACCGCCGGGGTCGCCGCCGACCGGGTGGTCGTGGTCTCCGGTCCGAACCTGGCCCCGGAGATCGCCGCCGAGCAACCCGCCGCGACAGTGGTCGCCGGAACGAACAGACACCGTACGACGCTCGTGCAGTCGTCGATCCGGACGCCGTACCTGCGCCCGTACACCAACGACGACGTGATCGGCTGTGAGCTGGGCGGAGCGGTCAAGAACGTGATCGCCCTGTCGTACGGCATCGCCACCGCGATGGGTTTCGGCGACAACACCCGGGCCATGCTGATGACACGGGGGCTCGCCGAGACGGCCCGGCTGGGTGTGGCGCTCGGCGCGGACCCGATCACCTTCGCCGGCCTCGCGGGCATGGGTGACCTGGTCGCCTCCTGCTCCTCCCCGCTGGCCCGCAACCGCACCTTCGGTGAGCACCTGGGCCGGGGCGAGACGCTCGAGCAGGCCCAGGCCGCCACCCGGCAGACCGCCGAGGGGGTGAAGAGCTGCCTGGCGATCCGTGACCTGGCCCGCGCGCACGGCGTGGAGATGCCGATCACCGAGCACGTCGAGCGGATCTGCCACGAGGGGATGGACCCACGCCTGGCCGTGGAGACCCTGATGAGCCGCACCGCCAAGCCCGAGTCGTACGAGTGAGGATCCGATGAGCGAGTTGGGAGACGGCACCCGCTGCGTACGCGCCGGCCTGCCCGAGCCGACGCCGGGAGACCCGTTCCTGCCGGGGCCGGTCTTCGCCGCGCCGTACCACCTCGACCCGTTCCAGGGTCAGGGCACGTCGCCGAACGGCTACGGTCGCCCGGACAACCCGACCCGGCGGCTGCTGGAGACGGCGGTGGGCGAGTTGGAGGGCGGTGCGTGCCGCGTCTTCTCCACCGGGCAAGCGGCCATCACCGGGCTGCTGCTGACCCTGCTGCGCCCCGGTGACACGGTGGTGCTGCCCACCGACGGATACTTCCCGGTCCGGGCGTTCGCGACCGAAGTGCTGGAGGCGATCGGCGTCCGGGTGCTCTTCGCGCCGACCGCCGGGCCGTACCCGTCGTTCGAGGGTGTCCGGCTGGTGCTCGTGGAGACACCGGCCAACCCGGGCCTGGACGTGGTCGACCTGGTGGCCCTGGCCGAGAGGGTGCACGCCGCCGGCGCGTTGCTCGCGGTGGACAACACCACGGCCACCCCGCTCGGTCAGCGCCCACTCGACCTCGGCGCCGACCTGGTGGTCGCCTCGGGCACGAAGGCTCTCACCGGCCACTCCGACCTGCTGCTGGGTTACCTGGCCAGCCGGTCCACCGAACTGATCGCCGCGGTGACGACGTGGCGGACGACGACCGGTTCGGTCCCGGGGGCGTTCGACGCCTGGTTGGCACACCGGTCACTGTCCACCCTGGACCTGCGGCTGGCCCGGCAGAGCGCGAACGCCGCCGCGGTCGTCGACCTGCTCGCCGACCGGCCGGACGTGACCGGGCTGCGCTGGCCGGGGCGGCCGGACGACCCCGCGTACCCGGTGGCCTCGGCCCAGATGCGCCGGATGCCGGGGGTGCTCTCGTTCGACCTGGGGAGCGCCGAACGGGTGGGCCGGTTCATCGAGGCCGCCCGGCTGGTGGCGGCGGCGACCTCCTTCGGTGGCCTGCACACCACGGCGGACCGCCGGGAACAGTGGGGCGACGACACCGCACCCGGCTTCGTCCGGCTCTCCTGCGGGGCCGAGGACACCGCGGACCTGGTGGCCGACATCGCCGCCGCACTGGACGCGGCCGGGCCGGTCTGAGGACGCCGGTGCCATCACCGTCCCCGACCGACGCCGTGCGCGACGGCGGCCCCCGCCGGGCGTCAGGCGACGTCAGTCGGGCAGCTCTCGTGGGCCGGCTGCGCGCCGCTGGTTGCGTCTACGCCGAGGACGAGGCCGACCTGCTGCTGGCCGCCGCCGATTCACCGGCCGCGTTGGCCGACCTGGCCGACCGGCGGGTGGCCGGTGAACCGCTGGAGTACCTGCTCGGGTGGGCCGAGTTCGCCGGCCTGCGGATCGCCGTCGACGCGGGCGTCTTCGTCCCGCGCGCCCGGACCGCCCTGCTGGTCGAGGTGGCGGTCGAGGTGACCGGCCCGACCCCGGCCGTGGTGGACCTCTGCTGCGGCTCCGGCGCCACCACTGTCGCGCTGGCGCACCGGCTCACGCCACGCTGGCTGGCCGCCGCCGACGTCGACCCGGCGGCCGTCGCGTGCGCGCGGCGCAACGTCGACGGGTTGACCATCGAGGTGTACGAGGGTGACCTCTTCGCGCCCCTGCCCCGGCGCTGGCGGGGGCGGCTGGACCTCGTCCTCTGCAACGCCCCGTACGTGCCGACCGAGGCGGTGGCGTTGATGCCTCCCGAGGCGCGGCTGCACGAGGCCCCGGTGGCCCTCGACGGCGGGCCGGACGGGCTCACCGTGCTGCGCCGGGTCGGCGTCGACGCGGCCGAATGGCTGACCCCGGGAGGGCACCTGGTGGTCGAGGCCGGTGTCACCCAGGTGGACGCGCTCTGCGCCGCGTTCAGCGCCGCCGGCCTGCTCCCCACCGTGCGCCACGACGAGGACCTGGACGCCACCGCGGTCCTCGCCCGCCGCCCCACCTGAGCCTCGCCGCGCTCGGTACCCGCCGGGTGCCCGTCGCCCGCGCCGGGCTGCCCGCGCCAGGTCCCCCCGCCCCCGCGCACAGGGTGCCCCGCGTTGGGGTGCCTCGCGCACAGGGTCCCCCGCGTTGGGGTGCCCCGCCGCCAAGATCCGCACAACATCAGGGATGTTGGTGTCTCCCGCGTGTCGGAGGCAGCAACATCCGGGAAGTTGCGCGGATCTTGGCGTGGGGCGTGGGGCGTGGGGCGTGGGGCGTGGGGCGTGGGGCGTGGGGCGTGGGGCGGGCCGGGCGTGGCGGGGGGCCGGGCGTGGCGGGGGCCGGGCGTGGGGCGTCGGGCGTGGGGCGGGCCGGGCGTGGCGGGGGAGAGGGCTTGGCACTAGCCTCGGCTCACAATCATGACGGCGGGAGGCGGTTTCGGTGGGCAGCGCAGGGGTGCCGGTGGTCGTCGGGTTGGACAACGGCGGCACGAGCAACAACGCCACCGTGCTGACGGTGGACGGCCGCTTCCTGGTGGACGGGCTGCTGGAGATCCCCAGCGAGGTGCAGGCCGGGCCCGAGGCGGCGATCGAGGCGCTGGCCCGGGCGCTGGACGGTGCCCTGGCCCAGACCGGAGTGCCGCGCGAGCTGGTTCAGGCCGTCGGGCTGGACACTCCCGGCCCGGCCAGCGCCGACGGCGTCATCTCGTCGCGGGGCTCCACCAACTTCTCCCAGCCGGCCTGGCGGGGCTTCGACGTACGGGGAGCGCTGCAACGGCGGCTCGGCCTGCCGGTGATCTACCACAATGACGGCAACGCGGCGGCGCTCTACGCGCACCACGTCCACTTCGGCGCCGAGGCGATGACCCGCTCGTCGGTCGCCGCGATCGTCGGCACCGGCCTCGGCGGTGGCGTGGTGGAGAGCGGTCGGGTGATCGCCGGTGCGGCCGGCATGGCCGGGGAACTCGGTCACGTGCACATCCCGCTGAGCGGGCTGCTCGGCCCGGACCAGCCCGAACCCACCTGCGCCTGTGGCTTCACCGGTGACGTCGAAAGCGTCGCCTCGCTGACCGGCATCGAGCGCAACCTGCTGCCGTACTGGCTGACCCGGTACCCGGACCACCCGCTCGCCGCCGAACCGGTGGCCCGGGCCGCGAAGCTGGTACGCGGATACGGCGAACGGGGGGACGCCCTCGCGCGGGACCTGTTCACCCAGCAGGCGATGGCGTTGGGACGGCTGTTCACCGTGGCGGCGAACTTCACCGACCCGCACGCGTACTTCGTCGGCGGTGGAGTGGTCGAGGCGGCGCCGGAGTTCCGCGACTGGTTCCTGGCGACGGTCCGCGAGCACACCGTGCTTCGCGAGGAGCAGGCGGCCGTGGCCACCTTCGCGTTGGTGCCGGACCGGGACATGGCCGGTGCCCGGGGCGTGGCGATCGCCGCCCTGGAAAGGCTGCGTGCGGCTCCGGAGCCCAGCCCGCTGGTCGCCTGAAGCCCGCCCCCTTCCGCCGACTGTGCCTTGAGCCCGGCGTGCCCTGCGCCTGGCGTGCGTTGGGCTGGCCGTGCCGAAGGGCCGTTCGCTGATCGGCCCTGCCTGGGCTGGCCGTGCGTTGGGCTGGCCGTGCCGAGACCGGCCGTGCCGAGACCGGCCGTGCCGAGACCGGCCGTGCCGAGACCGGCCGTGCCGAGACCGGCCGTGCCGAGACCGGCCGTGCCGAGGTGGTCGGCCGGGGCTCGGCCCGGCCCGCCGCGCCCTCTTGTCGACGGCGCGGCGGGCGGTTGGCAGGCGTCGGGTTCGCTGCGTGGGGCGCGGGATCTGGTCAGGGGCGGGGTGGTGCTTGGGCGAAGGCGGCCCAGGCGGCGGTCGGGAACAGCAGGGCCGGGCCGGCCGGGTCCTTGGAGTCGCGGACGGCCACCAGCCGCGGCAGCGCGGCAACCTCGACGCAGGCGCCCTCGTCGCCGCTGCGGCTGCTCTTGCGCCACGCCGCTGCGGCCAAGGCCGCTGTGATTGTCGGTGTCATCGGTCCTACCGTCCCTTCAGGACTGACAGGAGCATCTCGCGGCTGTCCGCCGGGCTGAGCGCCACGCTTCGGAGATGCTCCATGATCTTGGTGCAGGTACGCGTCTCGCCGGCCCGGTCCAGGATCATCTGACCCGCGACTGTCTCCACCGAGGCGATGATCGGGTCCTCCGGGTCGGCGAACTCGAGGATGTGCAGTGAGCCCCGCGTGCCCCGGTGGTAACCGGCCGACAGTGGGATCACCTGGACGCTGATGTTCGGCAGCTCGGCCATCTTGACCAGGTGGCGTAGTTGACCGTCCATCACCGACCGGTCGCCGACCGGGCGTAGCAACGCGCCCTCGTCGATGATCGCGTCGAAGATGGGCGGGTTGTCGCCGGTGAGCCGTTGTTGTCGGTCCAGCCGGATCTTGACCCGTTGCTCCACCAGATCGTCGCCGAGGGTGTGCGGCCCGCCGCGCATCACGCCACGGACGTAGTCGGCGGTCTGCAACAGGCCGGGCACCACCGAGGGCTCGAAGTTGGCGATGGCCGTGGCCTCGGCCTCCAATGCGATGAAGTCGATGGTGCGCGGGTCCAGCAGGTACGAGTACGACACCCACCAGCCCGGCTTGCGGGCGTCTTTGGCGAGTAGCACCGCTGCGGCCACCTCCTCGGCACTCACCCCGTACGACGTGAGCAGGGCGCGCACGGTGGCGGGGGTGATCAGGGTCTGGGCGTTCTCGTATCGGGAGAGGGTGCTGCGGGTGCTGTTGATCTCATCCGCCGCGGTCTCCAGCGTCAGCCCGGCGGCTTCCCGGTGATGGCGCAGGGCGATGCCGAGCCGGCGGGCACGGGCGGTCTTCGGAGCCATACATCGATGGTCGCACACATTCGCGGGAACGTCTGCATGAGAGAACGTCGATGAGAGTTGCATTCACGGCTGTACACGTGTCAATCTGTTATCGCGTCCTCACCACCGGTTGTCGTGGCGACGGTGGTGGTGAGCGACCGGAGGGGATGGGGCGCGCGGCGATCGGGTTTCTCCCCCGTACCCGATCGTCGCGTGCCGCCCCGCCATCCCGGCCCGCCGGAAGGAGACGACGTGGGAACCTGCCCGCAGCCCCCCGCCGTGCACGCGGGCGGCCGTCGATGACCCGCTTCCTCGTGGTGCTCACCGACGTGCGCCCGGTGGAGGGCATCGAGCGCAACGAGCGGGTCGCGCCGGAGCGCCGCCGGCAGGTGGTCGGTGCCAGCAGTCGCGAGGCCGCCGACCGGATCGCCGGGGCGTTCATGGCGCTGGGCATGGTGCGGGCCGGCCGGCAGCGGGTGAAGGTGATAGCCGTCGGTCGACGGCACTCCCGGGACTGAGGTCGACGGCACTCCCGGCGCTGGATAGGCCCAGGTCACCGGCCTGCGAGACCCCTACCGCACCGTCACGCACCGTATATCCTCTGTTGACCGATTGCCGTGTCGTGCCGTGGCTCGCCGGGTATCGCCTCGCCCCGCCGCCACGCACAGTAAGGTCAACCGGGTGAGCGCCACCGGCGAGCACGACCAGCCGCAGTCGCGTACGAAGAGGTGACCGGAGTGACCACCCCAGGCAAGACCCGCGTGGCGATCGTGTTCGGCGGCCGCAGCCCGGAGCACGGCATCTCCTGCGTCAGCGCCGGTAGCGTGTTCGAGGCGCTCGACCCGGACGAGTTCGAGGTGGTGCCCGTCGGCATCACCCGGGCCGGCCAGTGGGTGCTGACCGACGGCGATCCCGCCCAGCTCGCGATCAACGCCCGTCAGTTGCCGGAGATCACCGCCGACTCCGGCGACGACGTCGTGCTGCGCGCCGACCCCACGGGCAACGGGTTGATGGTGCTCGACCCCACCGAGGGTCCGCGGGTGCTGGCCGACGTGGACGTGGTCTTCCCGGTGCTGCACGGCGCGTACGGCGAGGACGGCACCATCCAGGGAATGCTGGAGATGGCCGGCATCCCCTACGTCGGGGCGAACGTGTTCGCGTCCGCCGCCGCGATGGACAAGGAGTTCACCAAGAAGCTCTGCGCCGTCGAGGGCATCCCGGTCGGCGCGTACGCGGTGCTGCGCAACGGGATGACGCTCAGCGAGCAGGACAAGGAGCGGCTGGGCCTGCCGGTGTTCGTCAAGCCGTCCCGGGCCGGGTCGTCGTTCGGCGTCAGCAAGGTCAGCGACTGGGCGCAGCTGGACGACGCGGTCGCCGCCGCCCGGAAGTTCGACCCGAAGGTCATCATCGAGGCCGCCATCGTCGGCCGTGAGATCGAGTGCGGTGTGCTGGAGGGCGAGGCCGGCGGCGCGCCGGAAGCGTCGGTGCTGGCCGAGGTGCGGGTCGTCGCCGACCACGACTTCTACGACTTCGAGGCGAAGTACCTCGACGACTCGTGCGAGTACGACATCCCGGCGAACCTGCCGGAGCGGGTGACCCGCCAGGTGCAGGAGTACGCGGTCCGCGCGTTCACCGCACTGGACTGCGCCGGCCTGGCCCGGGCGGACTTCTTCGTCACGCCCGAGCTGGACGTCTACCTCAACGAGATCAACACGATGCCCGGGTTCACCCCGACGTCGATGTTCCCGCGGATGTGGGCGGCCGCCGGTCTGGAATATCCGAAGCTGGTCAACCGGCTGATCCGCACCGCCCAGCGGCGCGGCGTCGGCCTGCACTGAGTCAGCCGGCCCCGCCCGGTCAGTCGGCGCGGGGCCCGCCCAGCGTCGGCCGTCGACGGCGGGGCCCACGCGACGTGAGCCCGCCGACGGCAGCGTCGGCTCAGCGTCGGCCGCCGATGGCAGTGCCCACGCAACGTGAGCCCGCCGACGGCAGCACCGGCTCAGCGTCGGCCGTCGACGGCAGCGCCGACGTAACCGCCGACGGCAGCCACCGCTCAGCGTCGGCCGCCGACGAGGACGCGCCTGCTCAGCGTTGGCAGCCGGACGGGATGGCGCCGCCGGACGGCACGGTCGCCACGATCGTGCTGGAGATGGCCGGCACCCACTGCAAGGGCTGCTCGTACGAGCGGGGAACCCGCACGGTGATGAGCGTCTCCCGGTCGACGGTGCTGAGCACTGCCGCGTCGGCCTGCTCGGCCAGGTGCCAGCAGACCCGGTTGACCGTCCAGACCTCGTCGGTGCTGGGGAACGTCGGCTCGGTGCCGCCGCAGGCCACGGTGAGCGCCGGATCGCCGTACGCGGCGTTCTGCTCGGGACCGGCGGTCACCGGCCGCTGGGCCAGGTCGCGGATGCTCGCCGGTAGTTGGGAGAGCAGTGCCCGGCAGACGGTGGCCGGTCGAGCGGCCAGCGCCGGGGCGGCCATCTGCACGGGGGTGGTGGACTGCACCTGGACGCCGCCGGCGGACGGTGTCGGCGCGGCGACCGGCGTGTCCGGGGCGAGCTTGGTGAAGGCCAGCACTGCCACCAACAACGTGACGGGCAACGCGATCAACGTGGCCAGGAGGGCGGCACCACGGATGGTCCGGTCCCGACCGGCCGGCGCGGCGGCGGGCTGGTCGGCCGGTTCGCGGTTACCGTCAGCCGGCCCACGCGTCCCGTCAGCCGAGTCACCCGTCCCATCGGCCGCCTCGCGCGTCCCGTCGTCGTCCAACGCGGAGGAGGAGGTCGTCATCTCGTCCACTTACAGCCGCACCACCGAACACGTGAGGGTGCGGGTGATCCCGGGCACCATCTGCACCTTGCTGACGATGAGTTTGCCCAGCTCGTCGACGGTGTTCGCCTCGGTGAGGACGACCACGTCGTACGGCCCGGTGACGGCGTCGACGCGTACGACGCCGGAGATGTCCGCGATGAGACCCGCCACGTCACGTGCGCGGCCGACCTCGGTCTGGATGAGGATGTACGCCTGTACCACGACTCGACCTCCGTCCGTCGCCGCTCGGGAGCGGCCCGAAGGGTGAAACTACCTTACGGACCAGGTCTGATCCCTATCGGTGGTCAAGGAGCAGCGGTGAGCGAGCAGGGCGGAGCCGGGCGGCACGGGCGGAACGGCGGCGGTGGCGTCAGCGTGTCCGGGATCGGGGAGTTCGGGCTGATCGGGAGGATCACCGCTCGACTGTCGTACGGGCCGACGACACTGCTCGGCCCCGGTGACGACGCGGCGGTGGTGACCGCCCCGGACGGCCGGGTGGTGGCCTCCACGGACGTGCTGGTCGACGGGCGACACTTCCGGCGGGACTGGTGCTCGGCCCGCGACGTGGGGCACAAGGCGGCGGCCGCCAACCTGGCGGACATCGCGGCGATGGGCGCGACGCCGACGGCCCTCTTGGTCGCCCTCTGCATGCCGGCGGACCTGGAGACCGGCTGGGCGGAGGAGTTGGCGGACGGGCTGTCCGCGGAGGCGGCGACGGTCGGCGCGAGTGTCGTCGGCGGGGACATGTCCTCCAGTCCCACGCTGACCGTCGCGGTGACCGCGCTCGGCGACCTGCAGGGGCGCCCGCCGGTGGTGCGGTCCGGTGCCCGTCCGGGGGACGTGCTCGCCCTGGCCGGACGCACCGGGTACGCGGGAGCCGGGCTGAACGTGCTCACCCGGGGGTTCCGGACCCCCCGGCTGCTGGTCGAGGCGTACCGGCGGCCGCAGGTGCCCTACCCGGCCGGGCCGCAGGCCGCCACGCTCGGCGCCACCTCGATGATCGACGTGTCGGACGGGCTGCTCGCCGATCTCGGGCACGTGTCGACGGCGAGCGGGGTGGCCATCGACGTCCGCCGGGACGCGTTCGAGGTGCCCCGGCAGATGGCCGACGCCGCGCAGGCGCTCGGCGTCGACCCGTACACCTGGATCCTGGCCGGTGGCGAGGACCACGCGCTGGCCGCGACCTTCCCCCCGGCGGTGGCGTTGCCACCGCAGTGGCGGCCGATCGGTGTGGTCACGCACGGTGGCGGTGTGACCGTCGACGGCGCGCCCTACGACGGCCCGACCGGCTGGGACCACTTCCGTTAGGGCCCGGCACCCGCCGTACCCTGGACACCGTGAGTGAGATCGAGATCCGGGCGGTGCGGTTCGACGCACCGGTGGCGCAGCAGTTGATCCGAGCCGCACTGGCCGACCTCGGTGCCCGCTACGGCGGCTCCGGCGACGACACCCCGGTGGACGCGAGCGAGTTCGAGCCGCCGGACGGTGCGTTCCTGGTGGCCTACCTGGCCGGTGAGCCGGTCGGCTGTGGCGGCTGGCGCAGCCACGGCGCGGACACCGCGGAGTTGAAGCGGATGTACACGGCGCCGGCGGCGCGGGGGCGCGGCGTGGCCCGCGCGGTCCTGGCCGCCGTCGAGCGCTCGGCCCGTGAGCAGGGCCGCAAGCGGGTGGTCCTGGAGTGCGGTGACAAGCAGCCCGAGGCGATCGCCATGTACGGCTCAGCGGGGTACGAGCGGATCCCGAACTTCGGCTTCTACAAGGACGCGGAGGGCTGCGTCTCCTTCGGCCGCACCCTCTGAGGGCGAGCGGTCCCCACCACACGACAGAGCCGGCGGACCTCAGGGTCCGCCGGCTGAGCCGTACGAGAGAGTGGGTGCTACCGCGTCAGGCGCGGGTGACCTTGCCGGCCTTGATGCACGAGGTGCAGACCTTCAACTTCTTGGTGTTGCCGCCACCGGCCGGGGTACGCACCGACTGGATGTTCGGGTTCCAGCGGCGGTTGGTCCGCCGGTGCGAGTGGGACACGTTGTGGCCGAAGCCCGGTCCCTTGCCACAGACGTCGCACACGCTAGCCACGGGATACTCCTGGGATTGATACGTTCATGGGGTCGCCGGCAGGTGCTACCCGGGCAACCTGGTCAGGTTACCCGATGACTCGCCGACCCGGCCAACCGGCCCGGTCCGGCGCTCGTTCGCGCTCCGGCTCCCACCTGGTCGAGGGCCCGTCCGCCCGCGAGTGGGCCGGCCCGGCGGCAAGGCTACCGGAGGTGTCCGCCCGCGCTGCGGTCACCGCGAGACCGGGACGCGGAGGACACGCCGGACGACTCCGGCGCGTGTCGGTGCGCGCCAGTAGGCTTCTGCCCGTGCTGGACACCCTCGACGCCGCCACGGTCCGCCGCTGGTGCGCGAGTGGGTTGGCCGCGCTCAAGCGCCACCAGGGCGAGATCGACCAGCTCAACGTCTACCCGGTGCCCGACGGTGACACCGGCACCAACCTGGTGCTCACCTTCACCTCGGCGCAGCAGGCGCTCGCGATGGATCTGGACACTCTCCCCGACAGCGGGCCGACCGCACACGGGCACGCGCTGCGGCTTTTGGCGCAGGGCGCGTTGCTCGGCGCGCGGGGCAACTCCGGGGTGATCCTCTCGCAGATCCTGCGGGGGGTCGCCGACGAGGTCGCCGGGGTGCCTGTGGTGCGCGGCCGGGAGTTGGCCGCCGCGCTGCGTTCCGGCACCGCCGCCGCGTACACCGCGGTCGCCCGGCCGGTCGAGGGCACGGTGCTCACCGTGGTCGCGGCGGCCGCCACGGCAGCCGAACAGGCCGACAGCGACGACCTGCCGGCGGTGGCCCGCGTCGCGGCCCGGGCCGCGACCGAGGCGCTCGCCCGGACCCCGGAGCAACTGCCGGCGTTGGCCCGCGCGGGTGTCGTCGACGCCGGTGGCCGAGGGCTCTGCGTGCTGCTCGACGCCCTGGTCGCGGTGCTCACCGGCGAGACCGACGCCCGGCCCGCGCCGCCGCCGCGCTCCGTCCGTCCGGCGGCCACCGCCGCCCGGGAGACCGGCTCCGAGGAGTACGCGTACGAGGTGCAGTTCCTCCTCGACGCAGGCGTTGAGGCGGTCGACGGGTTGCGGCGGACGCTCGACGCCTTGGGGGATTCCCTGGTCGTCGTCGGCGACGGGCGGGAGCCGGAGGCCACCTGGAACGTGCACGTGCACGTCAACGACGTGGGCGCGGCGGTCGAGGCCGGCGTCGCCGCCGGTCGGCCGTACCGGATCTCGGTGACCCGCTTCGCCGACCAGCCGGAGTCGCCCCCGGGGCCGGTGGCGACCGGCCGGGCCGCGGTGGTGGTCGCCACCGGGGGTGGCATCGCCGAGTTGTTCGCCGCGGAGGGCGCCACCGTCGTGCCGGGTAACCCGTCCACCGGTGAGTTGCTGGACGCCGTCCGCAGCACCGGTGCGGCCCGGGTGGTGGTGCTGCCCAACGACGCCGACACGGAGGCCGTGGCCAGCGCGGCGGCGCGCGAGGCCCACCGGCACGGCATCAAGGTGAGCGTGGTGCCGACCCGCTCGCCCGTGCAGGCGCTCGCCGCCCTCGCGGTCCGCGACGGCGACCGCCGCTTCGAGGACGACGTGATCGCGATGGCCGAGGCGGCCGGCGCGTGCCGCTACGCCGAGGTCTGCCACGCCAGCCGGGAGGCGCTGACCGTCGCCGGGCCGTGCCGCCCCGGCGACGTCCTGGCGCTGGTCGAGGGGGAGGTGCACCTGATCGGCACCGACCTCACCGACACCTGCGCCGCAGTCGTCGACCGGATGCTCGGCGGCGGCGGCGAGATGGTCACCCTGTTGGCCGGGCTGGACGCCCCGGCCGGGCTCACCGACGCCGTCCGCGCCCACGTCGCGAGTCGCTGGCCGTTCGTCGAGGTGCACGCGTACCCGGGGGGCCAGCCGTTTTATCCGCTCCTGGTAGGGATCGAATGAGCGAACCAGCCACCGTGGACACTCCGCTGAAGAAGCTGGTCGGGGACAAGACGGCCAAGGCCTTGGCCACGCACCTCGACCTGCACACCGCGGGTGACCTGGTCTACCACTTCCCGCGCCGCTACGACGAGCGCGGCGAGCACACCGACATCCGTTCCCTGGACGTCGGCGAGCAGGTCACCGTGCTGGCCCAGGTGCAGCGCACCGCGGTGCGTCCGATGCGGCAGCGGCGGGGCAACCTGCTGGAGGTGACCGTCGGCGACGGCTCCGGCGGGGTCCTGACGTTGACGTTCTTCGGCAACCAGGCGTGGCGCGAGCGGGAGCTGCGCCCCGGTCGGTGGGGGCTGTTCGCCGGCAAGGTCACCGAGTTCCGGGGTAAACGACAGCTCAACGGCCCGGAGTACGTGCTGCTCGGCGACGGTGGGGACGGCGAGGCGGCGGTCAACGACGAGATCGAGGAGTTCGCCGGCGCGCTGATCCCCGTCTACCCGGCCGCGGCGGCCCTGCCGACCTGGGTGATCGCTCGGTGCGTACGCGTCGTGCTGGACACGTTCACCCCGCCGGACGATCCGCTGCCGGCCGACGTGCGAGCCGGCCGCAAGCTGGTCGGGCTGGGCACCGCGCTGAAGGAGATCCACCGGCCGTCCAGCAAGGAGGCACTGCACCGGGCACGGCGGCGGCTCAAGTGGGACGAGGCGTTCGCCGTCCAGTTGACCCTGGTCCAGCGCAAGCACCGGGCAGCCGACTGGCCGGCCCGACCCCGCCCGGCCCGGCCAGGTGGGCTGCTGGAGGCCTTCGACGCCCGTCTGCCGTACGAGCTGACGGAAGGCCAGCGCGACGTGGGCGTCGAGATCGCCGCGGACCTGGCCGCACCCCACCCGATGCACCGCCTGTTGCAGGGTGAGGTGGGCTCGGGCAAGACCGTCGTGGCGTTGCGGGCGATGCTTCAGGTGGTCGACGCGGGCGGGCAGGCCGCGCTGCTGGCGCCCACCGAGGTGCTGGCCGCCCAGCACCACCGCGGCATGCTCGACCTGCTCGGGCCGCTCGGCAGAGCCGGCGAGCTGGGTTCCGCCGAGCACGCCACCCGGGTCGAGCTGGTCACCGGCTCGCTGGGCGCGGCGGCCCGGCGGCGGGCGCTCGGCGAGGTCGCCAGCGGTGCCGCGGGCATCGTGCTCGGCACCCACGCCCTGCTCTACGAGGGGGTCGACTTCGCCGACCTCGGCCTGGTGGTCGTCGACGAGCAACACCGCTTCGGTGTGGAGCAACGCGACGCCCTGCGGGCCAAGGCCGACCAGCCGCCACACGTACTGGTGATGACGGCCACGCCCATCCCGCGCACGGTGGCGATGACCGTCTACGGCGACCTGGAGGTCTCCACCCTCTCCCAGCTCCCCCGGGGGCGGTCGCCGATCGCCTCGCACGTGGTGCCGGCCGCCGAGAAGCCGGCCTACCTGGACCGGGCCTGGCGTCGGCTACGCGAGGAGGTTAACGCCGGCCACCAGGCGTACGTGGTCTGTCCCCGGATCGGTGACGGTCCCACCTCCGACGAGGAGCCGCCACCCGAGGACGACAACGGTCGACGCCCGCCGCTGGCGGTGACCGAGGTGGCACCGCTGCTGGCCGAGGGGCCGCTGCACGGGCTGCGGATCGGGGTGCTGCACGGTCGCCTGCCGGCCGACGAGAAGGACGCGGTGATGCGGTCCTTCGCCGCCGGTGACCTGGACGTGCTGGTGGCGACCACCGTGATCGAGGTCGGCGTGGACGTGCCGAACGCGACCGTGATGATCGTGTTGGACGCGGACCGTTTCGGTGTCTCCCAACTGCACCAGTTGCGGGGTCGGGTCGGCCGGGGTGCCGCCGCCGGGCTCTGTCTGCTGGTCAGCGAGGCGGCCGAGGGGTCGTCGGCGCGGGAGCGGCTGGACGCGGTGGCGTCCACCAGCGACGGTTTCAAGCTCGCCGAGCTGGATCTGGAACAGCGCCGTGAGGGTGACGTGCTGGGCGCCACCCAGTCCGGGCGCCGGTCGCACCTGCGGCTGCTGTCGCTGCGACGGGACGCCGAGCTGATTCGCGACGCCCGTGCCGAGGCGATCACCCTGATCGAGGACGACCCGGAGCTGACCCGCAACCCGGCGCTGGCCGCCTCGGTGGCCGCGTTGGTGGACGAGGACCGCGCGGAGTACCTGGAGAAGGGCTGAGGTCGCCTGACCTGCCCTCGACCGGCCCGCGCTGGCCCCGCTGCGGCCTGCTCCGGCCCCGCTGCGGCCTGCTCCGGCCCCGCTCCGGCTCGCCCCGGCCTCTTCCGGCGTGGGCCAGGCTCGTGATCCACTCCCGTTTCAGGAAACCGGGGTGTCGAGCCCTGGGGGATGCCCCGACTTCAATGACTCCGAGTCGATCACGCCACCCAGGGTGGCCGGTGGGCCGCGCAGCCGGTGGGCCGCGCAGCGTATGCGAGGTTGCCCAGGGCTTGGTGGGCCACCCCGCGCACGACAGAGGGCGCGCCGACCGGGTGGTCGACGCGCCCTCTGTCGTCAGAGCGGGTTGTCTCAGGCGGTGAAGGTCACCCGACGCCGCCGGGCGATGACGAAGAGCACCGCGCCGGCGATCAGCAGCGCGATCGCACCGGCGGCGATGCCGCCCGCCGCCGCACCGGTGACCGGGAGGCCCGGCTCCTCGCCACCGGCGCCACCGCCGCCGCAGTTGCCCTCCGGCGTGTAGATGGCTTCCATCTCCAGGTCGAGGTCGGGCAGCGCGACGAGCGCCGACTCGGTCTTGCCGGCCGTGAAGGTCACGGTCTCCGACTCGCCGGAGGCGACCGTACGGGTCTCGTTCTTGTCGCCGTAGGTGAACGTCGCCTTGACCGGGAGGCCACCCTCGGGGTTGGTCACGGTGAGGGCGAAGTCCTTGCAGTCGGCCTTGGTGGTGACGACCGGCAGCGGGCAGTCCTCGGGGCGCTGCCACGAGTACGTGCCGTTCTCGACGACCTTGCCGTCGACCAGCACCTCGATCTTGCCGGCGTCGGCGGCGGGAACCACGACGCTGGTGTCGGCCTTGCCGGCCGGGACGGAGACCTTCTTGGTGAAGCCGTTCTCGCCCTTGACCTCGAACTCGACCGCGTACTTGCTGATCTTGCCGTCGTTGCTCAGCGACACGGCGACGGAACCGTCGCAGTTGGACGCGAAGGTCGAGGCCGGGGTGGTGCAGCTCTTGCTGCCGCCGTTGTACCAGCCCTGCGGGCCCTTCGAGCGGTTACCCGGGGCGCCCGCCGAACCGAGCTTCTTGTCGCCGTAGCGCTTGCCACCGTCGACCAGCTCGTCGATGACCTCGTCCTTGCCGCCCCAGATCAGGTCGACCTGGGTGTGGCAGTCCGGGATCTCCACGTTCAGCTCGATCTCGGTCTGGGTGCCACCGATCCAGTTGCTGTCCGGCGTGCCGTAGACGTACTGCGGGGTGGCGAACTGCGGCCGGGGTGCGAAGTACGACACCAGCGTGAACCACTGCTTGCCCTCGCCGCAGAGCGGCAGGTCACCGTCGAGCTTGACGGTGGCGGTGCCCTTCGGACCGTCGAAGGTGTGGCTGTACGTGGCCTTGTCGACGTCGACGCACTTCGGTGCCGGCGCGCAGGAGCTGTCGGCGGCCAGGTTGATGCTGCCGTCGTTGGTGGCTTCCTGCCCGTTCTTCTTCCACTTGCCGAAGATGGTGAGCTTGGCGGTGGCGGTGTCGCCCGGCACCCGCTGGACGGCCAGGACGCTGGCGCCCTTGCGGATGACGGTGCCCTGCAGCGGGACCGCCTCGGAGCCCTCGACGGGCACGGTGACCTCGGTCGCCGGCTCCGCGGTCACCGTCTTGAGGGTGACCGCCTTGTCGCGCTCGCTGTTCTCGACCTTCCAGGTGATCACGCGCTCGCCGGTGAGCCGGTCACAGTCGGCTACGGCGGTGATCGTGGTGTGGTGCGCGCTGGCCGGGCCGGCCACCGCGACTGCCCCGGTGAGGCCGATGAGGGCGGCTCCCAGGATGGCCAGCGGTCGCTGTAGCGACAGCTTGGGACGGATCACGGGTACTCCTGGAGTGCTGAAGCGTCAGGGGTGTGGCACGGGAGTGACAGTGGACGGTCGCTGCACGTCCGATCGGAGAGGCGCCCTCCCGTACCGCGGGCCGGTGGGTTGCCGCCGGCACCCGGCAGACCCTAGCGAGATCGCCGGTCGTGAGACAGCGCTCAGGATTTGCTAAGACGGATGTTATGAAGTTGAGATCATTGATATACGAGAAGTGATCACGTGATCTTCGTGGTGGTACCGACCGTGTCGGGCGATAGGTCCGACGGGTCGCGTAGCGTCGCGGGTATGAGCAGGAGGAGACCGTGACCCGGATCGTGGCCGGCGCACTCGGTGGTCGGCGGATCGCCGCGCCTTCCGGCGCCGGCACCAGACCCACGTCCGACCGGGTCCGGGAGGCGTTGTTCAGCGCCGTCGAGGCCGAGGTCGACCTCGACGGCGCCCGCTTCGCCGACCTGTACGCCGGTTCCGGCGCGGTCGGGCTGGAGGCGCTCTCCCGGGGTGCCCGGCACGTGCTGCTTGTCGAGTCCGACCCACGGGCGGCCCAGGTGATCCGGGAGAACGTCGCGACCCTGGGCGTCGGCCCGGCTGCCCGCCTGGTCGCCGGCAAGGTGGCGACGGCGCTGGCCGCCGGCCCGGACGGCGGGCCGTACGACGTGGTCTTCGCCGATCCGCCCTACGCGGTCCCGGACGAGGAGATCACCGCCCTGTTGGCCGCTCTGGTCGACGGCGGGTGGCTGGCGCCCGACGCGCTCGTGGTGGTGGAGCGGTCCAGTCGGACCAGGCAGTTCGACTGGGTGGACGGCATCACCTCCGACCGCAGTCGCCGTTACGGCGAGACCACACTTTGGTACGGTCGCCGATCATGAGACGTGCGGTGTGCCCCGGTTCGTTCGATCCGGTCACCAACGGACACCTCGACATCGTCGGGCGGGCCAGTCGGCTCTTCGACGAGGTGATCGTCGGTGTGCTGGTGAACCAGTCGAAGAGTGGCCTGTTCACCGTCGAGGAGCGGATCGACATGCTCCGCGAGGTGACCTCGTCGTACGGGAACGTGCGGGTCGAGTCGTTCCGGGGGCTGCTGGTGGACTTCTGCCGGGCCCAGCAGGCGAGTGTGCTGATCAAGGGTCTGCGGGCGGTCAGCGACTTCGACTACGAGTTGCAGATGGCCCAGATGAACATCGGGCTGGCGGGCGTCGAGACGTTGTTCATGCCGACCAACCCGCTCTACTCGTTCCTCTCGTCGAGCCTCGTCAAGGACGTGGCCAAGTGGGGCGGCGACATCTCCGCGCACGTCCCCGACCCGGTCCGTAAAGCCCTCCAGGCCCGGCTCGGCCCCCGGAGCTGATCCGCTCGCTCCCTGGCGGCGGTCGCAGCGCCCGGGTCGCCCTCCCGCCCCTTTTGCGCGAATTCGAGGCAAGAGTACGGGCACGGTGGGCGCCGGGTGACGATGTCGCGACGCGCCGGGTTGGGGTGGATGGGGCGCGGGTGGGGCGGGCACGCCATGATTGGTGGCGCGGGGAACGGCCGTAGCCCGCATCATGGAGGTCGGCCGAAGAACGACAGGAGTGAGGTACCGGTGGACCCGCTCGATCGCATCGACGAACTGATCGCCATGGTGGAGCAGGCCCGCTCCGTCCCGATGTCGCGCAACAACTGCATGGTCGACCGGGGCGAGACGATCGCGGCCCTCGACGAGATACGTGCCGACCTCCCTGCCGACCTGCGTCGTGCCGCCGCGCTCCTGGAGGAGCGGGACAAGATCATGGAGGCCGGCAAGCGCGAGGCGGACCGGATCATCAGCGAGGGTGAGGCAGAACACGCCCGCCTGGTCTCGGTGAACGAGATCACCGTGTCGGCCGAGCACGAGGGTGCCCGGATCATCGCCGAGGCCCGGGCCGAGGCGCAGCGGCTGCGTGAGGAGGTCGACGACTACGTCGACACCGCGCTGGCCAACTTCGAGCAGTTCCTCACCCGGGCGCTGGCCTCGATAGAGCGCGGCCGGGACAAGATGCACGCCCTGCGGGAGATCGGCACGTTCGCTGGGGACGAGGCGGAACGCCCGCTACCCTTCTGAGCGGCACCTCACCAGCCGACATTCTCGCCGCAGGCGTCGCCCCCGGTTCGACGGTCCGGCGGTCGTCCAGGTAACCTTTTTTGTCGGCCTCTCACCGGCCGGAGTCTAACTATGCCCAAGCACTCGCCATCGACACTCAACCCCAGGTCGCCGCTGGTCCTCGACACGAGGGACCTGCCGCGCCGCCCTGGCGCGTTGCGTGAGGTCAAGCGGGTCGTGCCGGCACCGGCGGACCTCGGTGTGGAGATGATCGGCGTGCCGGAGGGTGCGGATCTCGACCTCGATCTGAGGTTGCAGTCGGTGTCCGAGGGCGTGCTCGTCTCCGGGACCATCACCGGTCCCGTCAAGGGCGAGTGCGGCCGTTGCCTGCGCGAGATCAACGACTCGATGGGCGTGACGATCCAGGAGCTGTACGCGTACGAGGACAGCACCACGGACGCCACGACCGACGAGGACGAGGTGGGCCGGATGCAGGGCGATCTGATCGACCTGGAGCCGGCGCTGCGGGACGCGTTGGTGCTCACGCTGCCGACCAACCCGCTCTGCCGGGAGGACTGCCCAGGACTGTGCCCCGAATGCGGGGCGCACTGGGACGATCTGCCGGCCGACCACAGTCACCAGCAGATCGACCCGCGTTGGGCGGGCCTGTCGCAACTGACCGTTACAGAGGAGTAAGAACCGTGGCCGTCCCGAAGCGCAAGATGTCGCGCAGCAACACCCGGTCCCGCCGGGCGAACTGGAAGGCGACCGTGGTCGCGACCGTTGCGTGCCCGCAGTGCAAGTCCCCGAAGCTGCCGCACGCCGCCTGCTCCGTCTGCGGCACCTACAACGGCCGCCAGGTTCTCGAGGTCTGACCTGGACGCCCAGTGACGCCCCCGACCTCAGGTCGGGCGGCGCGCGCATCCTGGCATTCGCCCGGTGCCCCGGCTCCCTCCGACGCCCGGCCGACTCCGGCCGGCGTTCCCGTGGAGCCGGGCACCGCGCGGATCGCCGTTGACCTCCTCGGCGGGGACGACGCTCCCGCCGTCGTGGTTGACGGCGCTCTGCGGGCCATGCGCGCCGACCCTGATCTGCACCTGCTCCTCGTCGGCCCGGCCGAGGTCGCCGACGAGTTGATCGCTGAGCTCGATCCGGCGCAGCGCGTCCGGGTCGCGGTGCGGCCCGTCCGCGACGTGGTCGGCATGGCCGACCACCCCAGCGCCGCCCGCGCGGAGAGCACCGTCCGCGCCGCGGTCACCGCCGTCCGCGACGGCACCGCCGACGCTCTGGTGTCCGCCGGTGCCACCGGTGCCACCGTCACCGCTGCCGTTCTCGGCCTCGGCCGCTGGCCGGAGATCCGCCAACCCGCCCTGGTCGCCACCCTGCCCGCCGTGGCCGGGCCGGTCGTCCTGCTCGATGTCGGTGGCTCCCTGGAGCCCCGCCCGGCCACCCTCGCCCGGCACGCCGTCCTCGGCGCCGCCTACGCCGCGGTGGCCCACTCGATCTCCGCGCCCCGGGTCGGGCTGCTGTCGGTCGGCACCGAGGCCGGCAAGGGGGACCGGGTCCGTCGGGCCACCGACCCGTTGCTCACCGTCGAGCCGCTCCCCGCCGGGGCGCGCTACGTCGGCCTGGTCGAGGGGTACGACGTGACCCTCGGCGCGCGCGCCGACGTGGTCGTCACCGACGGCTTCACCGGTAACGTGCTGCTCAAGGCCATCGAGGGCGCGTACGCCATGGCCGGCGGTCCTCCCGCCGAAGGTGGCGCTCCCCGCGCCGCCGCCCTCCTGGGCGTGGCGGGGACGGTGGTCGTCTGCCACGGTTCCGCCCGCGCCGGCGACGTCGCCTCCGGCATCGCCCTCGCCGCTCACCTGTGGCGTCGGCGCGCCACCGATCTGGTCTCCGCGTTGCTCGACGGCGACGCCGTGACGGACCGCACCAACCGTTCCACCGACACCGAGGTACGCACATCATGAGCAACGACAAGAGGCGGCGGGTGTCCGTCAGTCACCTGGAAGCGGCTTTCGGCGTGAGCCTCGAACCCGAGCTGCTCCAGCGCGCGCTGACCCACCGCTCGTACGCGTACGAGAACGGTGGGCTGCCCACCAACGAGCGCCTGGAGTTCCTCGGCGACTCGGTGCTCGGCGTGGTGATCACCACGGCGCTGTTCCACAACCACCCGGACCTGCCCGAGGGGCAGTTGGCCAAGCTGCGGGCCAGCGTGGTCAACATGCGGGCGTTGGCGGACGTGGCCCGTGGTCTGGGTCCGGACGGGCTCGGCGCGTACCTGCTGCTCGGCAAGGGCGAGGAGACCACCGGCGGCCGGGACAAGGCGAGCATCCTCGCCGACACGCTGGAGGCGCTGCTCGGCGCGATCTACCTCCAGTACGGGTTGGACACGACGGGCATCGTCATCCACCGGCTGTTCGACCCGTTGATGGCCGAGTCGGCCGGTCGGGGGGCCGCGCTGGACTGGAAGACCAGCCTGCAGGAGCTGACGGCGGCGCTCGGGCTGGGTGTTCCGGAGTACCGGATCGAGGGCACCGGCCCTGATCATCTGAAGACCTTCACCGCCTGGGTGGTGGTGGCCGGCAACCGGTACGGCGGTGCCGAGGGGCGCAGCAAGAAGGAGGCCGAGCAGCGCGCCGCCGAGGCCGCCTGGCGGACGCTCGCCGAGCAGAACGGCCAGAACGGCGACGAGGGCCAGACCAATGGTGCCGCCCCGACCAGCCAGGGCGGGCAGGCCAACGGCGCCGCGCAGACCAACGGTGCCGGGCGGACCGGCGACGAGTCGGTCGGTCCGCTGGAACGCGCCGAGCGGGCAGCTCAGGCCGAGCAGGCCGACCACCTGGCGCAGGCCCTGCCGGCCGGGGGCGCCGACGGCCACGAGACCGGGTCGCGGCGTGCCTGAGCTGCCCGAGGTCGAGACCGTCCGGCAGGGGCTGGCCGAGTGGGTCGTCGGCCGCCGGATCGTCTCGGTCGAGGTCCGTCACCCGCGTGCGGTCCGCCGGCACGTTCCCGGTGACGTGCACTTCGCCGACGTGCTCGCCGGTCGGACGGTGCTCGACGCCCGCCGTCGCGGCAAGTACCTGTGGCTGCCACTGGACAGCGGCGACGCGATAGTCGGTCACCTCGGCATGTCCGGTCAGATGCTGCTCCAACCGTCCGGCACCGTCGACGAGACCCATCTGCGGGTCCGGTTCCGGTTCGCCGACGACGGGCCGGAGCTGCGTTTCGTCGACCAACGCACGTTCGGTGGGCTCTCGGTGAGCGAAGGCGGAGCCGAGCTGCCCGACGAGATCGCACACATCGCCCGTGATCCGATCGACCCGGCGTTCTCCGACGCGGGGTTCGTCGCCGCGCTGCGTCGCCGGCACACCGAGGTGAAACGGGCCCTGCTCGACCAGACCCTGATCTCCGGGGTGGGCAACATCTACGCCGACGAGGCGCTCTGGCGGGCTCGACTGCACGGCGGGCGACCCACCGACGCGCTGACCGGCCCGGCCGCGCAGCGCCTGCTCGGCCATGTCCGCGACGTGCTCGGCGAGGCGATCCGTGAGGGCGGCACCAGCTTCGACGCCCTCTACGTCAACGTCAACGGAGAGAGCGGTTACTTCGACCGGGCGCTCAACGCGTACGGCCGTGAGGGTGAGCCGTGCCGCCGGTGCGGTACGCCGATCCGCCGCGAGGCGTTCATGAACCGGTCCTCGTACAGCTGCCCGCGCTGCCAACCGCGGCCCCGGGGTTCCCTTCGGGGATGACCCGGAGTCGACTCCGGGGCGGCATCGGCGGGTCGCGGCGGACCGCTCCGGGCCGTACCCCGGCGTACGTCCGATTCGTGGGTTGATGCCCGCCGGGCCGACCCCCGTCGGCCCACCCGGGGTTTCCGGGGTGGGCCGGGGCCGATCCCCGATGTGACTGCCTCGTCACGCCCCTAACGTCAGCACCGTTGACCGGGGGGCTGACGTGACAGGGGGAGCCGAGATGCGGAGAAGACCGGTGACGGTGCGGTTGGCGCGGTGGAGCGCCGAGCACCCGTGGCGGGCGATCGCGCTGTGGGCGGTGTTCGTGGCGGTGTGCTTCGTCGGCGGCAACGCCGCTGGTCTCAACGAGGCCACCAGCGGTGACCAGGCCATCGGTGAGGCGGGGCGGGCGGGCCTGATCGTGGACGCCGCCGACTTCGACGACCCGGCCGTGGACAACGTCCTGATCACCTCTCGCGGCGGTGCGCTGGACCGGGCGGCGGCCACGGCAGCCGCCGACGACGCGGCGGCCCGGCTGCGCACGGTCGTCGGGGTGGCCGCGGTGGGGCAGCCGGTCACCGCCCGCGACGGTTCGGCGCTGCTGGTGCCGGTCACCATGTCCGGTGACCCGGAGACGGCGTCGGAGCGGGTGCAGCCGTTGCGCGACGCCACCGCCAGCGTGCAGGCGGCGCATCCGCAGGTACGCGTGGAACAGGTCGGCGGGCCATCGATCGGTCAGGCCCTCGACGACACGCTGGGCAAGGACTTCGAGCGTGCCGAACTGCTCAGCCTGCCGGTCACCCTGGCGATCCTGATCATCGCGTTCGGGGCGTTGATCGCGGCCAGTGTGCCGGTGCTGCTGGCGCTCTCGTCGGTCGCCGCCGCGATGGGTCTGTCCACCCTCGCCTCGCACCTGGTGCCCGCGACCGACACCACGGCACCGGTGATCCTGCTGATCGGTATGGCGGTCGGGGTCGACTACTCGCTGTTCTACATCCGTCGGGAGCGGGAGGAACGCGCCAAGGGCCGTTCCGGCCTCGACGCCGTGGAGATCGCGGCGGAGACGTCCGGTCACGCCGTGGTGGTGTCCGGCCTCGCGGTGATGATCTCGATGGCCGGGCTGCTGCTCGCCGGTGACGTGGTGTTCTCGTCCCTCGCGGTCGGCTCGATCCTGGTGGTCGCCGTCGCGGTGACCGGTTCGTTGACGGTGCTGCCCGCCCTGCTGGCCAGGCTGGGCCGCTGGGTCGACCGGCCCCGGGTGCCGCTGCTCTGGCGGCTGACCGCGCCGCGCACCGGCCGACACGGCCAGCCCCGCGCGCCCCGGCTCTTTCCCGCGGTGCTCCGGCCCGCGCTGCGTGCGCCGGTGGCGACGCTCGTCATCTCGGTCGGACTGCTGCTCGCGCTGGCCGCGCCGGCGCTCGGTATGAAGCTGAAGTTCCCCGGTATGGAGGACCTGCCGCGCACCACACCGGCCATGCAGGCGTACGACCGGCTCACCGCCGCGTTCCCGAGCACCGGCACCAACCACGTGGTGGCCGTGCGGGCACCGGCCGAGCAGGCCGACCGGGTACGCGCCGCCCTCACCGACCTGTCCGGCCGCGCGGCCGGCGATCCGCTGTTCGCCCCGGTCGAGGCGGACGGCCCGAAGATCGAGGTGTCGGCCGACCGGCAGGTGTCGGTGCTGGACGTCGCCACCCCGTACGCCAGCCGGGACGACCGGTCGGTGCAGTCGCTGGAGAAGCTGCGCGAGGATCTGGTCCCGGCCGGGTTGCGGGGCATCCCCGGCGTCGAGTACGCGGTCGGTGGCAGCGTCGCCGACAGCGAGGACTACGCGGCCCACGTCCGGGACAAATTGCCGCTGGTGATGGGCTTCGTGCTGGTGCTGACCTTCCTGGTCATGGTCTTCACCTTCCGGTCGGTGGTGGTCGCGGCGAGTTCGATCGCGCTGAACCTGCTCTCCGCCGGTGCCGCGTACGGGCTGCTGGTGCTGGTCTTCCAGGGTGAGTGGGCCGAGGGACTGCTCGGCTTCACGTCGATGGGTGCCATCGTGTCCTGGTTGCCGCTGTTCCTCTTCGTGGTCCTCTTCGGCCTCTCGATGGACTACCACGTCTTCGTGGTCAGCCGGATCCGCGAGGCGATCCGGTCCGGCATGCCCAACCGCGACGCGGTGTCGTACGGGATCACCTCGTCGGCCGGGGTCGTGACCAGCGCGGCGGTCGTGATGGTCGGGGTCTTCTCGATCTTCGCCACGCTGAGCACGATCGACATGAAGCAGCTCGGCATCGGCCTCGCGGCGGCGATCCTGCTGGACGCCACGATCATCCGGGGAGTGGTGTTGCCGGCACTGATGACCATGCTGGGCGACGCCAACTGGTGGGCCCCGCGCTTCCTGCGCCCGCGTCCGCAGGAGGCCGCGCCCAGCGACCCGCCGGCCCCCACCCCGCAGTTGGTGCCGGTGCCCTGACGTCGAGCGTGCTGGGCCGGGTCGCGACCGCGGCCCGGCCCGGCAGCAGGCTCAGGGCAGCGGGCAGGCCTCCCGGGAGGCGTCCAACGCGCGGTCCTTCCGGATCGAGGCGAAGCCGTAGCCGACCGTGGTCACACAGAAGTCGTCGGTCGTGCCGGTGTACTCCACGTGGAAGACCGGCTTGCCGGCGTCGGCGAACGGCAGCAGCTTGGCGCACTGGGCCAGCCGCACGCACTCCTCGTTGACCACGAAGTCGAAGTCGGGGGCCAGCGCGGCGAGCTGCGGCACGTCGTTGACCAGCCCGGGGGAGAGGCTCAACGAGCGGGCCAGCTCGGCCAGCCTCCGGTTGAACAGCAGTTGGTCGTCGAAGTCGAGTGGGAAGCCGGTGCGGAACGCGTACCCGTCGGTGTCGGCGAGCGCGACCGCGCCGAAGCCCTTGCCCCGGCAGAGCCGGAACCGGTCGGCCAGCACCGGTTTCAGCGCGTCCCAGCTCCGGACGTCCAACCAGCGGCTGTCCGGCCGGGGCCCGGCCGCACCCTGGACGACGTCCGGGAACCGGCTGGCGTCCGGGTCGGCGGAGCGGACCGACCCGACGTGCACCTGGCAGATCAACCGGCGATCCCGGGAGTGCAACTCGGCGGTCTGCGCGGCGGTGGTGGCCACCGGGTCGAGCAGGAAGACGTCCGCGTCCACCGTCGGGTCGAGGGGACCGGTGAGCTGCCACTGCCACTGCCAGTGGCGGGACTGCCCGGCCGGCCACGCGGTGGGCGCGCCGGGCGGGGTGAGCGCCGGGCGGCAGCCGTACGCCGGCACGACCATGAGCAACGCGATGCCCGCCGACGCGACGCGGTGCAGCGGGCGTACGGCGGGGCGTCGCCGTGGCCGGATCCGCATCGGCAGCTCCCGGGGTCGGGGCGGCCCGTCGCCGCCCGCACCGGTACGCCGACCCCGCGCTCGGCCCGACGTACCTCATCGGGTCAAACGAGCGCGGGGGCGCGGACGACGCGCGGTCAGCGCGGCGCTGCGAAGACCTGCGTCCAGTACGGCCCGTTGCTGCTGGCGATGCCGACGCCGATCTCGGTGAACGCGCAGTTCAGGATGTTGGCCTTGTGGCCGGAGCTGTTCATCCAGGCGTCCATCACGGAGGTCGGTGTCTTCTGGTTCCAGGCCACGTTCTCGCCGTAGGTGCGCCAGGCGTAGCCGACCCGGTCCAGCCGGACCCCGGCGTTGCTGCCGTCGCTGCCCGTGTGCGACATGTTCTGGTGGTCGGCCTGGTCCTGGCTGTGCTTCTGCGCGGCGGTCATCAGCTTGTCGTCGATGGTCAGCGCCTTGCAGCCGGCCTTGGCCCGCTCGGCGTTGACCAGGTCCACCACCTCGCGGGCCTGCGAGCTGACGGTGCCGCTGGAGCCGCCGGACCCCGAACCGCTGGTCGTGCTCGGCGCGGTGCTGCGCGCGCGGCGCGACGCGGCGGTGGTCCGGGACGCCGCGGGGGTCGGCTTGACGACCTTGCTCGGCGTGGGGCTCGGCTGCGCCGAGCTGGGCGCGGCCGACGGGGAGGGGGCGGCCAGCGTGTCGATCGCCGGTGGTTCGGTCGGTGCCTGCGTCGCGGCGAAGGTGTCGTCGACAGCCGTCGGCTGATCGGCCCCGTCGCCACCACCGGGCATCGCGAGCGCGCCGACGCCGAAGGTCACCACGAGGGTGGCCGCCGCGGCGGCACCGCCGATCATCATCGGCTTGCGCCAGCGGCGCGGGGAGCGGTGCCGTCCCTCACCGGAGCGACCGGTCGCCCCGGCCTCGGTGCGCCACCCGCCGGTCGTGTCGGGGTCGGTGTCGGTGCGCCACCCGCCGGTGGTCGCGGTGTCACTGTCGGCGTGCCACCCGCCGGTGGTGTCCTCGGCCGGGTGGTTGCTGTCCCAGGTGCCGCTCTCGCGGCCCGGGCGGTGGGCCGGCCAGGCGGCGGTGGGGGCGTCGACCGGGTCGGCGGGCGTCGGGCGGCCCGAGTGCCAGCCGTCGGCCTGCTGCGGCGACCGTCGGTCGTCGCCGGGTTGGTCGGCGTCGTCACCGAACAGGTAGGCCGAGCGGGGCTCCGGGCGGTCGTGCAGCCAGGCCGGCTCGTCGGTCGGCCGCTCGGCGCGCCGGGGGGCGCCGTTCGGGTCCATCGGGTCGGTCCAGCCGTACACGCCTATGCCTCCAGAGGTCGGTTGCGGGCCGGGGTGACGCTACGGCGCGCCCGCGACCTGCGGCAACGTGGCTAAGGAAGAGTTAAGGGGAAGTCGGACGACAGGGGGCGGACTTCCGGGAATCCGGGCGTACAGTAAAGGTGTCCGGACAGAGCGTGTCCGTGCCGTGAAGGCAGCCCCCCGACAAGTGGACAGGTCGACGTGGAGATGATCTACGGCCTGCGAGAACTTGACGAAGGAGGGGTTTGCGGCTCAATATATAGGTGTCGCCAGTCGCGCCCGGTCATGCCCAGATACAGCCTGGAATGACAGCCGCGTACAAATGGGCGCGCGTTGGCCGGCCTTTCCGGCAGCGCATATCAAGGAGTCAGCATGGCGAAGGCCCTCTACGGCCACGTAGGTGCAGCGCCCGACCGGCGTCTGCTCGACGAGGTCACCCGGCTGCGTGCCAGGGTGCAGGCACTGGAGTTCGAGATCACGCGTCTGCGTGCCGACAACGATCGGCTCGCGGCGGCTGCGGCGGAGGCGGATGATCTGCTCCGTCTGGCCGAGCCGGCGCTGACCTGATCTCCGCGTCGACAAAACTGAATCGCACCATCGCAGAAAAGCGCGCCGACACGTCCTGTGCCGGCGCGCAACACTGTCCGGTTCGGTTTCGGGTCGACGATTTATGATCTTGCGATCGGTCGCGCGGGAACCGTCCCCGCCGCGTCCGAATAACGCATCGGCCGATAAGCCGATCATGAACTGCTCTCACCATTATCGCGACCACTGGAACAACAGTGCGTACACGCCTCGCGCCCTCGGCGTACCCGACCCGGGGCGGGTCGCGTGCCGGGCCGCTCCCGCCGCCGGGTTAGTCTGCGAGTTCACCCAGGTCCCCAGAGCCGGCGACGGTACGGCGGCCACCGGACGAGGATCGAGAAGGTGTATCTCAAGAGCCTGACGGTGAAGGGGTTCAAGTCCTTTGCCTCCGCGACGACGTTGAAGCTGGAGCCCGGGATCACCTGTGTGGTGGGTCCGAACGGCTCCGGCAAGTCCAACGTCGTCGACGCCATCGCCTGGGTCCTCGGCGAACAGGGCGCCAAGGCGCTTCGCGGCGGCAAGATGGAGGACGTCATCTTCGCCGGCACCGCCGGCCGGGCCCCACTCGGCCGCGCCGAGGTCACCCTGACCATCGACAACACCGACGGCGCGCTGCCGATCGAGTACACCGAGGTCTCCATCACCCGCCGGATGTTCCGCTCCGGTGAGAGCGAGTACGAGATCAACGGCGACTCCTGCCGGTTGCTCGACATCCAGGAGCTGCTCTCCGACTCGGGCATCGGCCGGGAGATGCACATCATCGTCGGGCAGGGGCGGCTCGACGGCATGCTGCACGCCAAGCCGGAGGACCGCCGGGCGTTCATCGAGGAGGCCGCCGGCGTCCTCAAGCACCGCAAGCGCAAGGAAAAGGCCCTGCGCAAGCTCGACGCGATGCAAGTGAATCTCAACCGCTTGGCCGATCTGACTACTGAGCTGCGCCGCCAGCTCAAGCCCCTGGGCCGGCAGGCCGAGGTGGCCCGTCGCGCCGCCGCCATCCAGGCCAACCTGCGCGACGCCCGACTGCGGCTGCTCGCCGACGACCTGGCCACCCTGCGCACCACGCTCGACCGGGAGATCGCCGACGAGACCGCGCTGCGGGAGCGGCGCGAGCAGATCGAGGGCGAGCACGTCGAGGTGCAGGGTCGACTCGGTGAGCTGGAGGCCGCCCTCGCCGAGGACGCGCCGTTGCTCGCCGCCGCACAGGACACCTGGTACAAGCTGTCGGCCCTCCAGGAACGCTTCCGCTCGATCGAGCAGTTGGCCCGGGAACGGCTGCGGCACCTCAGCACCAGCGGCGACGACGAGCGGCCCGGCCGCGATCCGGATCAACTGGAGGCGGAGGCCGAGCGGGTCCGCGAGCAGGAGGAGGACCTGCGCGCGGCGCTCACCGACGACCAGATCCGGCTGGCCGAGGCGGTCGAGCACCGCCAGGAGCTGGAACGGCAGCTCGCCGCCGCCGAACGGGAGCTGGTCGCCGCGGCCAAGGCCATCGCCGACCGGCGGGAGGGGATGGCGAAGCTCACCGGTCAGGTCAACTCGGCCCGCGCCCGCACCACCAGCGCCGGCGAGGAGATCGAACGACTCGCTGTCGCGCACGCCGACGCGCTGGGCCGCGCCGAGCAGGCGCAGGCCGACCTGGACGCGGTGGCCGCTCAGTCCACCGAGGCCGACCGGGACAACGCGGACCTCGACGCGCGGCACGCCGAGGCGGTCGCCGCGCAGGAGCGGGCGCAGGCGACCGTACGCTCCCTGGCCGACTCGGAGCGGGCGGCGGAGAAGGACGCCGCCACCTGGAAGGCCCGGGAGGAGGCGCTGGCGCTGGGGCTGCGGCGCAAGGACGGCGCGGGGGCGTTGCTGGCCCGCGCCGACGATGTACCCGGACTGCTCGGCAGCCTCGCCGGGCTGCTCACCGTCGCGCCGGGCCACGAGGCCGCGCTGGCCGCCGCGCTCGGCGGACTCGCCGACGCGGTAGCCGTCAGCGGGGTGGACGAGGCCGTCGAGGCGATGCGACTGCTGAAGATCTCCGACGCCGGCCGGGCCGGTCTGCTCGTCGGCAGTCCGGCGGGCCCGGGCATGACCGGCTCCGCCGACGCGCTGCGCCCGAAGCTGCCGGACGACGCCCGGTGGGCCCCCGACCTGGTGGAGTGCAGCGCCGACCTGCGTCCGGCGGTGCACCGCGCACTGCGGGACGTGGTGCTCGTCGACGACCTTGCCGCCGCCGCCGAGCTGGTCGCCGGCAACCCCGAGTTGCGGGCGGTCACCCCGGACGGCGACGTGGTCGGGGCGTACGCGGCGGCCGGTGGGTCGGCCAAGGCCCCCAGCTACATCGAGGTGCAGGCGGCCGTCGAGGAGGCCCGCGCCAACCGGCTGACCGCCGAACGGGCCGCCGCGGAGCTGCGCGAGCAGCTCGTCGAGGCGCGCGCCGAGGTGACCGCCGCCAAGGAGGCCGTGCAGCACGCCGCCGCCGAGAAGCGGGAGGCGGAGAGTCACCGCAACGCCGCCGCCCGGCGGCTGGCCGAGCTGGGCGCGGCGGCCCGCTCGGCGAAGGCGGAGACCGACCGGCTCGGCGAGTCCCGGTCCCGCGCCGAGGCCGCCCGGCAGCGGGACCTCGCCGCGCTCGACGAGTTGGAGGAGCGGCTGCGGCTGGCCGAGGAGACGCCTGTCGACGCGGAGCCCTCGACCGAGGAGCGGGATCAACTCGCGGCCATGGTGCCGCAGGCCCGGCAGAACGAGATGGAGGTCCGGCTCGCGGTGCGTACCGCCGAGGAGCGGGTCTCCTCGATCGCCGGCCGGGCCGACTCCCTCGCCCGGCAGGCCACCGCCGAGCGGGCCGCCCGGGAACGCGCCGCGGCCCGGCGGGCCGCGCGCACCCGGGGCGCCGGCATCGCCCGGGCCGTCGCCGGCGGCGCCCGGGAGGCGCTCACCCGGCTCACCACCTCGATCGCGACGGCCGAGGAGCACCGCGACGCGGTCGCCCGGGAACGGGCCGCCCGCGAGGCGGAACTCCAGGAGGTACGCGGCGCGGCCAAGCGGCTCGGCGCGGAGTTGGAGCGGCTGACCAGCCAGGTCCACCGCGACGAGGTCGCCCGCGCGGAGCAACGGCTGCGCATCGAGCAGTTGGAGGCGAAGGCCGCGGAGGACTTCGGGCTGGACGTGGAGACGCTGGTCGCCGAGTACGGCCCGACGCAGCCGGTCCCGCCGACCCCAGTCGACATCGCCACGGCCGAACGCGACGGCCTCCCGGTGCCCGAACCGGTCCGGTACGAGCGGCCGGTGCAGGAGAAGCGGGCCGCCAAGGCGGAACGGGAGTTGACCCTCCTCGGCAAGGTCAATCCGCTCGCGCTGGAGGAGTTCGCCGCGCTGGAGGAGCGGTTCAAGTTCCTCTCCGAGCAGTTGGAAGACCTCAAGGCCACCCGTCGGGACCTGCTCACCGTGGTCAAGGACGTGGACGAGCGGATCCTGGAGGTGTTCGCCAGCGCGTTCGAGGACACCGCCCGGGAGTTCGAGCAGGTGTTCAACGTGCTCTTCCCCGGCGGCGAGGGTCGGCTGATCCTCACCGAGCCGGACGACCTGCTCACCACCGGTGTCGAGGTGGAGGCCCGTCCACCGGGCAAGAAGATCAAGCGGCTGTCGCTGCTCTCCGGTGGCGAGCGGTCGCTGACCGCGGTGGCCATGCTGGTGGCGATCTTCCGGGCCCGGCCCAGCCCGTTCTACATCATGGACGAGGTGGAGGCGGCCCTGGACGACGTCAACCTGGGCCGGTTGATCACGTTGATGGCACAGTTGCGGGAGAAGAGTCAGCTGATCGTCATCACGCACCAGAAGCGGACGATGGAGATCGCTGACGCGCTCTACGGGGTCACCATGCGCAGCGGGGTCACCCAGGTGATCAGTCAACGGCTCAACCGGGCCGACGAGGACGACGAGCGGCACGGCCGCGGCGAGGAGAACGGGTAGTGGCTCGGGAACGCGCGACGGCGCTCCTGCTGGATCTGGACGGCGTCCTGCGCCGGTTCGACCCGGCGGTCGCCGCCGGGGTGGAGCGGGATTACGGCCTCGCCGACGGGGTTCTCCTGGAGATCGCCATGCAGTGGGGTCGGCTCCGGCCGGTGCTCACCGGCCAGGTCAGCCACGCCCAGTGGGTGGACAGCGTGGCCGACGCACTCGCCGAGCCGGCCGGCGGCCCGGAGCGGGCCCGGGCGGCGGTGGAGCGGTGGCAGCGCTACCGGGGCGAGGTGGACACCGCTGTGCTCGACTTCGTCCGGGAGGTGCGCGCCGCCGGCATCACCGTGGGCCTGGGCACCAACGCCACCGACCTGCTCGACGCCGACCTGGCCGCCCTCGGCCTGGTCGGTGAGTTCGACGTGGTGGTCAACTCGTCGACGCTCGGCGTGCACAAGCCCGCCCCGGAATACTTCCAGGCCGCCTGCGTGGCGTTGGCCACCGCGCCGGCCCGGGTCCTCTTCGTCGACGACGAGGACTGGGCCGTCCGCGGTGCCCGGGCCGCCGGGCTGTCGGCGCACCGCTGGGGCGGTCACGCCGACCTCCGTTACCTGCGGGCTGCTCTGGACTACTGAGCGCCGGTCACTCGCCGGTGACGCCGTCGATGCGTTCCCGGATCAGGTCGGCGTGGCCGTTGTGCCGGGCGTACTCCTCGATCATGTGCACGTACACCCAGCGCAGGTTGAAGGTGCGCTTCTTCGGGCCGACCTCGGTGAACGTCTCGTCGAGCGAGTGGCCGGCGGCGGCCTCGCGGGCCAGGGCCACCTCCCGGTGGAAGACGGCGAAGTCGGCCTCGGCGTCGGCGTCGCTGACGTCGTGGTCGGCGTCCGGCGTCTCCGGGGTGAAGTACGGGTAGTCGACGGGCCGGCCGGCGAAGTTCTCCCGGAACCACCAGGCCTCCACCTCGGCCAGGTGTCGGACCAGGCCCAGCAGGGTCAGCCCGGAGGGTTGCACGCTCGGCGTCCGAAGTTGCTCCTCGGTCAACCCGGAGCACTTGAGCAGCAGTGTCTGCCGGTGGTAGTCGAGCCAGCCGTCGAGCATCGTGCGCTCGTCGCCGACGTACGGTTCGGGGGTCCGGCTGATCTCCGGTGCGGTCCACGTCATGCGGTGCATCCTGCCCGGCACGCCTGACATGTCGCGACGGGTTATCAGGGCACCACGACGACGGGCCAGCGACCGGCGCGCACCAGGCGGGTGGCGACCGAGCCGACCAGCCGGTGACCGGCCTGCTCGGAGGCGCCCACCAACACCATGTCGGCCTGGAACTCGTCGGCCGCCGCGCACAACTCGCCGTACGCGTCGCCACGGCGGCACACGAAGGTCACCGGGATGCCCCACTGCTCGGCCCCACGTCGGCACTCCCGGCGCAGCTCGTCGGCCAGTTCGTCGGCGGCGCGCTGGACCGCTCCGGCGTCCATGCCGGGCACCAGGGCGGTCAGGCCGCTCGGCGAGCTGACGAAGACCACCACCAGGGCGGCGCCCTGCCGGCGGGCCAGACCCGCGGCGTAGGAGCCGGCCCGCTCGGAGGTACGGGTGCCGTCGACGCCCACCATGATCACCCGAGGGCCGTCCGTGCCCCGTTCGAAGGGCAGCGGTCGGGTCCTGGGGCCGTACTCCTCGCGGTCCGGTGCTCCCACGCTCATCGCTCTACCTCACCTCTGCTCGCCGGTGCGGACGACGGCCGCGCCGGCACCGGCGGCGAGTGTCGATTCCCTCTCGACCTCGGCCGAAACCGCGTCGCCGTTGTGCTGCCGCAGCGGCACCTCCTTGATGAAGGCGACCGCGATCAACGCGATCAACGCGAAGGGTGCGGCGGTCAGGAAGATGTCACCGGCACCGTGGCCGTACGCGCTCTCCACCACGGCCCGCAGCGGGCCGGGCAGGGTGTGCACGTCGGGCAGGGCGCCGCCGCTGCCCGAACTGGAGGCGGGGATGCCGAGCTGGGCCAGCCCGTCGGCGGTGTAGTCCTTGACCTTGTGGGCGAGGACCGCGCCGAGCGCGGAGACGCCGATCGCGCCACCGAGGCTGCGGAAGAACGCGACCACCGAGCTGGCCGCGCCGAGCTCGTGCGGGCCGACGGTGTTCTGTACGGCGAGGACCAGGTTCTGCATCGTCATGCCCAGGCCCACACCGATGACCGCCATGTAGACGCTGAGCAGGGCGAAACTGGTGTCCGCGCGCAGCGTGCCCATCAGCGCGAAGCCGACGGTGAGCAGCGCCGAGCCGATCACCAGGTACCGCTTCCAGCGGCCGGTCCTGGTGATGACCCGTCCGATCACGGTGGAGGCGACCAGCAGGCCGAGGATCATCGGCAGGGTCATCAGGCCGGACATGGTCGGGCTCTGACCGCGGCTGATCTGGAAGTATTGGCCCAGGAAGATCGACGCGCCGAACATCCCCACGCCGACCGCGATGCTGGCGACGACGGCGAGGGTGATGGTGCGGTTGCGGAACAGGCGCGGCGGGATCATCGGCTCGGCGGCCCGGGTCTCGACCCGGATCGCCAGCGCGCCGAGGAGCAACGCGCCGAGGACCATGGCGGCGGTCTGCCAGGACGCCCAGGCGAACTGGTCACCGGCGAGCGAGACCCAGATCAGGAGCAGCGACACGGCAGCGGTGATCAGGGTGGCACCCCACCAGTCGATCTCGGCCTTCCGCTTGACCACGGGAAGGTGCAGGGTCTTCTGCAGCACGATCAGGGCCACGATGGCGAACGGCACGCCCACGTAGAAGCACCAGCGCCAGCCGAGCCAGGACGTGTCGACGATCACGCCGCCGATCAGCGGGCCGCCGATGGTGCCGACGGCCATCACGGCCCCGAGGTAGCCGCTGTAGCGGCCCCGCTCGCGCGGCGCGATCATCGTGGCCATGATCACCTGGGCCAGCGCGGTGAGGCCGCCGGCGCCGATGCCCTGCAACACGCGGCAGGCGATCAGCTCGCCGGTGCCCTGGGCGAGGCCGGCCAGGACCGAGCCCAGCACGTAGATGCCCAGGGCGAGCTGGACGAGTGTCTTCTTGCTGGTCAGATCGGCCAGTTTGCCCCAGATGGGGGTGGTCGCGGTCGTCGCGAGCAGGGCCGAGGTGACCACCCAGGTGTACGCGGACTGGCCGCCGTGCAGCTCGGTGATGATCCGCGGCAGCGCGTTCGAGATGACCGTGGAGGAGAGGATCGCGACGAACAGGCCCAGCAGCAGGCCGGAGAGTGCCTCCAGGATCTGCCGGTGGGTCATGTCGACGGCGGTCGCCTTGGTGGGCGCTGTCGCCTGGCTCATCGTTTGGTGCCTCCGAGCGGAGTCGAGGTGGAACGGCGGCGAGCTGACATGCGGGCCGCCTGAGAGTTGCCTGGGGCAACCGTATGCTTGGTTGCCTTAGGCAACAACTTGAGGAGCGGGTGCCGTATTCCCCGTCACCCCGGGTTCAGGACCAGGAGTCGTTGAGCCGGCCGAGCAGCCGGGCGAGCTCCTCGATGTCCCGCTCCGGCCAGCCGTCCAGCGCGCGCACGAACTCGCCCAGCCGGGCGGCCCTGGCCACGTCGAACCGGTGCTGCCCCTCCTCGGTGAGGCTGATCTGCGCGGCCCGCCGATCACTCGGGTCCGGATCGCGGTAGACCAGGCCGAGGACCTCCAGGGCGTTGATCTGTCGGCTCAACGTCCCCTTGCCCACACCGAGGCGCGCCGCCAACTCGGTCAACCGGATCGACCCACTGCGCCGCAACCAGAGCAGCAGCCCGTAGGTGTTCGGCTCCAGGTTCGGGTGCACCTCGCGGGCGATCTCCCAGGAGACCGCCCGCCCACGACGCAGGAGGGCGGTCAACTCGTGCTCGACCGCCCGGATGGGTTCCGGCAGGTGCTCGTCCACGGCGTAGAGACTACGGCGAGGTCGGCGCGGAGTCGGCCGAGAGTCGACGCCGCATCACGGTGCGTAGGTGCCCGTCCTTCGTGGTGCCCTCGATGACCACGTCCGCCCCGCGCCCCCGGTGCGTCAGGGTGGCGACCGCGTTGCCGAAGTACGGCCCGGCCAGCTTGCGCCAGCGCACGCTCGGTCGGCGCACCCCGGCGGACCGCGCCAGCGCCCGGGTGGCACCCGCCGGACCGGCCGACCAGCCCATCTTCATCAACGGACGGATGCCGGCCGGCACCTGGTTGTGGATCGGTGAACAGGTGAGCTGGTGCACGGGCGTGACCACCGCCGGGTCGCCGAACCGGGCCCGGGCCACGTACGAGTGGTGCACGTCGCCGGAGAGCACACTGATCGACGCCGGTGGAGCGTACGCCGGACCGGCGCCGATGCGCGCTCCGGACTCGCGAGGGGTGCCGGTGCCGATCCGGGCGAAGGTCTCCGCCAGCCCTTCGAAGGAACGCCGGAACGCCGCCCAGTGCTCCAGATCCAGTGCACGGCGCAGCTTCTCCGCCCCGCGCGCCACCCACGGGCGGCGGGACTCCGCCAGCTTCTCGTTCCACGCCTCGATGTGGTGGATGCCCTGGGGCAGCAGCCAGGGCAGCGAGGCGCCGACCACCAGGTGGTCGTAGACCCCGTGCGCCTGGTCCAGGAACCAGGACCACTCGCCCGGCGGCAGCATCGCCCGGCCGCCCGGGTCGAGCACCCGGCTGCACCGGTTGTCGAGCATGACCAGGCGGGTGCGGCCCAGGTCGAGTGCATAACTCCACTGGTACTGCACCGCGCGCCAGCGCTCGGTGTCGTGCGCCACGTCCGACTCCTGGTCGACCCGGTGCCCGAACTCGCGCAGCACGCCCGTGGCGTCCTCGGCGGCGACCACCTTCGCGAAGACCGGGTCGGCGGTGATCTCGTCGGGGGAGAGGTTGCCCAGGTGCTGGTAGACCCAGTACGAGGCGAGCCCGCTGCCGATCCGCTCCTGCCACCACGGCTGCTCGCGGACGTCCGCCCGCCAGGCCGCCGAGGTGTTCCAGTCGTCGATGATCTCGTGATCGTCGAAGATCATCACGCTCGGCACGGTGGAGAGCAGCCAGCGGATCTCCGGATCACGCCAGGACTCCAGGTAGAGCTTGGTGTACTCGTCGAAGCTCACCACCTGGTCGGCCGGGGCGCCCTTCGGACGCCGCCGACGACGGCGCAGCAACCGGCGCACGGTGGGCGAGGTGACGTCGGCGTAGACCTGGTCACCGAGTAGCACCAGCAGATCCGGCAGCGGATTCGACTCCGGGTCGGCCATCAGTCGCCGGGCGTACGCGTCCAGCGCGTCCGGCGGCAATTTGCGGGTGGTGGCGTGCTGGGTCGTCTCCCGACACGACCCGAAGATCAGGCTGACCGGCTGGTCCCGGTCGTCGGCGGCCCGGGTGCGGATCACGCTCGGCGGAAAGCCGCTGCTCGGCACCGGCCAGACCACCTCGTCGTCGACGAGCACCTCGTAGGTGGTCTCGCTGTCCGGGGTGAGCCCCTCCACGACCACGAGGGCGTAGTGGTGGTCGTACGCCGAGAAGGTGGGCGCGGTGCCGGTGGCGCCGCCCGCCGTGCGGACGGTGACCACCGCGGGCGCGGCGGTCTCCACCCAGACGGTCGCTCGGGTGTCCACCACTCGCCGCAGGAGTGGGCCGATGAGGAGGTGTGCGGCGGGCATGCGGCCGAGCCTACCGCCGGTTTCCGGCACCAGCCGGGCGCGGTGGTGGAGACTCCGGACACCGCCCCCGGGTGCGGTGGCGGAGACCCCGGACACCGCCCGGAGTGCGGTGGCGGAGACTCCGGACACCGCTCGGGGTGCGGTGGCTGGGACGCGGTCGCCCGCATCTGACAGGATTCCGGCATGGCCGAATATCTCGTCCTCGCTCTGGTCCTGCTCGGTGTGCTGATCGCCGGCACAGTCGGGCTGGTCGTCCCGCGACTGCGGCGGCGGCCCGAGCCCCCGTTGCCGCGCACGGAGGTCGACACCAGGGCAGAGGAGGATCTCGCCGGCCCGCCGGTCGAGGCACCGGAGTCCGATCTGTCCACCGGCGTCCTGGTCGAGCCGCCGCCGGTCATCGAGGTCCCCGTCGAGGTGCCCGAGCCGACCGCCGGGCGGCTGGTCCGGCTGCGTTCGCGGCTGTCCCGCTCGCAGAACGTCTTCGGCAAGGGCCTGCTCGGCCTGCTCGCCCGCGACCACCTCGACGAGGACGTCTGGGAGGAGATCGAGGACAGCCTGATCACCGCCGACGTCGGCGTCGACGCCACCCGCGACATCGTCGACCGGCTCCGGGAGCGCACCCGCGTGCTCGGCACCCGCTCGGCCTCCGAGCTGCGGGCACTGCTCGCCGCCGAGTTGGTCAACGCGCTCGACCCGACCCTGGACCGCTCGTTGCGGACCGCCCCGAAGGACGGGGTGCCGGCGGTCGTCCTGGTCGTCGGCGTCAACGGCGCCGGCAAGACCACCACCTGCGGCAAGATCGCCCGCGTGCTCGTCGCCGACGGCCGCAGCGTGCTGCTCGGCGCGGCGGACACCTTCCGCGCCGCCGCCGCCGACCAGTTGGAGACCTGGGGTTCACGCGTCGGCGCGGAGACCGTCCGGGGCCCCGAGGCCGCCGACCCGGCCAGCGTCGCCTTCGACGCGGTCAAGCGCGGCATCGACACCGGCGTGGACACCGTGCTCATCGACACCGCCGGCCGACTGCAGAACAAGGTCGGCCTGATGGACGAGCTGGGCAAGGTCAAGCGTGTGGTGGAGAAGCAGGGGCCGATCGACGAGACACTGCTCATCCTCGACGCCACCACCGGCCAGAACGGCCTGGAGCAGGCCAGGGTCTTCACCGAGGTGGTCAACGTGACCGGCGTGGCACTGACCAAGCTCGACGGCACCGCGAAGGGCGGCATCGTGATCGCCGTGCAACGCAAGCTCGGCATCCCCGTGAAGCTGGTCGGCCTCGGTGAGGGCAAGGACGATCTGGCCCCGTTCGACCCGGCGCAGTTCGTCGACGCGTTGCTGGGGACCGAGGCCGCCGGACGGGACGCGTAGTCTCGGGTGTCCAGTGACAACCGCGCGTACGCGGGCTGGCGTGAACCCGGCCACCCCTCGCAGCGCCTCGGGAGACCGTACGTGACTTCGCAGGAGATCCCGCTGCACGGCGGCAACGTGAGCACCGTCGTCCGGGTCGGTGACACGGTCCGCCGCAACGCCGGGCCGTGGACACCGTCCGTGCACGCCCTGCTGCGCCACCTGGAGTACGTGGGCTTCACCGGCGCACCGAGAGCGCTCGGCATGGACGAACGCAACCGCGAGGTGCTGTCGTACCTGGAGGGGGAGTGCGGGGAGTACCCGCTCGCCCCGCACTGGGTGACCGACGAGGCGCTGGTGACCGTCGCGACGATGCTCCGGATGTTCCACGACGCCCAGTACGGCTTCACCCCGCCGCCCGGGGCGGTCTGGCGGTCGTTCGGCCCCCCGCCACCGGACACCGAGGTCATCTGCCACCACGACGCCGCGCCGCACAACGTGATCTGGCGGCCCGACGGCACCCTCGGGCTGATCGACTTCGACCTCGCCTCGCCCGGCGCGCGGATCTACGACGTGGCGTACGCGGCCTGGACCTGGGTGCCGATCTTCGCGGACCGGGACTCGATCACGCTGGGCTGGAAGCACCCGGACCGGCCGCGGCGGCTCCGGCTCTTCGCCGACGCGTACGGGCTGATCCCCCGGGACCGGCACCGGCTGATCCGGACCATCCGCAAGCGGATCGTGGACCACGTCGAGGGCATCCGTCGGATGGCCGCCGCCGGTGAGCCGGCGTTCGTCCGGATCGTGCACAAGGGCCACCTGCGTCGACCGATGCGCGATCTGCGGCTGCTCGACTACGAGCGGCACGCGCTGGAGAACGCCCTCCGCTGAGTGGTCGACCGGTCGATGCTCGGGCGGTTCCGTTGGAACGGACCGGTCGATGGGTCGGGCCGGTCGGCCATCGACGTCCGCCGTCCGGGCGATCCACCACCGTCCATGGCGCTGAGTGTGCGGAGTTCGTGACACGTACGAAACAACCCGTCACGAATTGGAAACCCGCCCGGGACCCTGGGTGAAACAGCCGGCAACAAAGCTTCCGCGCAACCGGCCTACGGGCGACGCTGCCCCGGAAAGCCGCGAAGGAGGACTTCACCTTTAGGAGGCCAGCGTGCCTGAAGCACCGACGATCGACGGCGCCAATACCACGTGGCTGCTGGTTTCGACCGCGCTCGTGCTGCTCATGACCCCCGGACTGGCGCTGTTCTACGGCGGCCTCAACCGGGCCAAGGGCGTACTCAACATGATGATGATGAGCTTCTCCGCCATCGGGCTCATCTCCATTCTGTGGTGGTTCTACGGATTCAGCGTCGCCTTCGGGGCCGACGTGAACGGTTTCTGGGGCGACCCGGGCGCGTACCTCGGCACCAAGACCTTCCTCGCCGAGACCGACCTGTGGGGTGCCACGGCGGAGAACCCCAGCGGCATCGGGGTTCCGCTCTACGTGTTCATGGCCTTCCAGATGGTCTTCGCGGTGATCACCGTCGCGCTGATCAGCGGCGCCATCGCCGACCGGGCCAAGTTCGCCGGCTGGCTGCTGTTCGCCTTCGGTTGGGCCACGCTGGTCTACTTCCCGGTCGCCCACTGGGTGTGGGGCGGCGGCATCATCGGCGGTGACATCCACGCGCTGGACTTCGCCGGTGGCACCGCGGTGCACATCAACGCCGGTGCGGCGGCCCTGGCCGTGGCGCTGGTGCTCGGCAAGCGGCTCGGTTGGCCGCGGGAGGGCATGAAGCCGCACAACATCCCGCTGGTCGCGCTCGGTGCGGGTCTGCTGTGGTTCGGCTGGTTCGGGTTCAACGCCGGCTCGGAGCTGACCGTCGACTCGGTCGCCGGCCTCGCCTTCATCAACACCCAGCTCGCCACGGCGGCGGCCGTGCTCGGCTGGATCGCCGTCGAGTGGGTCAAGACCCGCAAGCCGACGATGGTCGGTGCGTCGTCCGGCGCCGTCGCCGGCCTGGTCGCCATCACCCCGGCCTGTGGCTTCATCGCCCCGTGGGCGTCCGTCCTGCTCGGCATCGTCGCCGGTGCCGTGTGCGCGCTGGCCGTCAGCCTCAAGTACAAGCTCGGTTACGACGACTCGCTCGACGTCGTCGGCGTGCACTTCGTCGGTGGCTGGATCGGGTCGCTCTGGCTCGGTCTGTTCGCCACCAACTCGGTCAACGCCGCGATCACCGACGTGGTGGGCGCCTCCGACGGCCTCTTCTACGGCGGCGGCGTGACCCAGCTCGGACGGCAGGCGCTCGCTGGTCTGATCGTCACCGTCTGGTCCTTCGGCATCGCCTGGGTGCTCGCCTTCGTCATCGAGAAGACGATGGGCTTCCGGGTCAAGGCCGAGGCGGAGGTCGAGGGCATCGACATCGGCGAGCACGCCGAGAGCGGCTACGACCTGTCCCCGGCCGGTGGCGGCGCGGGCGGCGCGTTCGCGATGGCCGGCATCGGCACCCCCGGTGGCGGTGCGACGAGTGGTGCCAAGCCGGAGGCGGAGCCCGCCGAGCCGGTCAGCGAAAAGGTCGCCGGTTAACGTTCCTGGGATGGAGGGGTTGGACATGAAGCTGGTGACCGCGGTCATCAAGCCGTACCAACTGGACGCGGTGAAGGAGGCCCTGCACGCCCTCGGGGTGGCCGGGCTGACCGTCAGCGAGGTCCAGGGGTACGGACGGCAGAAGGGGCACACCGAGGTCTACCGGGGTGCCGAGTACACGGTCGAGTTCCTGCCCAAGATCCGGGTCGAGGTGCTCACCGACGAGATCGACGTCGACAAGGTGGTGGACGCCATCGTCGGGGCGGCCCGCACGGGCAAGATCGGTGACGGCAAGGTGTGGGTCACCGGTGTCGAGGAGGTCGTCCGGGTACGTACCGGCGAGCGCGGCCTAGACGCGCTCTGACGGCCGACATGACCTCGTTGATCAGGAAGAACGCGTCAGGGCACGCCGCCGATGGTGACGCGAACCTCCTGGTCAACGAGGTCGTCGGCGTCCGCGCCGGGATCGGGGAGGCGGCTCGGCTCTCCCGGGCGGCGGCGTACGAGGCGTTCCTGCGGGGGTTGCTGCCCGCCCGGGACGGGGTGGCGCTGCTCGCCGTCGGCGGGTTGGGGCGGCGGCAGTGCGCCCCGTACGGCGACCTCGACCTCGTCCTGCTGCACGCCGGGGTGCCCGGCACCGACGAGTTGGCCGCCTCGGTCTGGTACCCGATCTGGGACGCGGGCCTGCGGCTCGACCACTCGGTACGCACCGTCTCCGAGGCGCTGTCCGTCGCCCAGGACGACGTCAAGGTCGCCCTCGGGCTGCTCGACGCCCGCCTCGTGGTGGGGGACCAGGCGCTGGCCGACTCGCTGATCCGTACCGCCGCCGACCACTGGCGGCGCACCGCCGTCCGGCACCTGCCCGGCCTGCGCGAGATCACCGAGGCCCGCTGGCAGGCGCACGGCGAGCTGGCCTTCCTGTTGGAGGGCGACCTCAAGGAGGCCGCCGGCGGTCTACGCGACGTGGGGCTGCTGCGGGCGATCTCCGCCGCCGGCATCACCGACGCGCTGCGCCCCGCCGTGCGCGCGGCGCACCTGCGCCTGCTGGACACCCGCGACGCATTGCACCAGCAGGTCGGCCGCCGGGTCGACCGGCTGGTCGCGCAGGAACGCGACGGGGTGGCCCGACTGCTCGGCCTGCGACACCTCCAGCCCGGCGCGTCCGACGCCGCGCGGCGGCCGGGAGCCGTCGTCGAGGACGGTGACGCCCTCCTGCGCCGGGTCGCCGGCGATGCCCGCACGGTCAGCCACGCGTTGGACGACGCGTTCCGCGCCGCCGACCGGTTGCGCTCCGGCCGGTCCCGCAACGGTGGCGGGCGCCCCGTGCGCCGCCCGGTGGCCCGCGACGTGGTCGAGCACGACGGTGAGCTGGTGCTCGCCCGCACGGCGATCGGGGCCCGCCCCGACCCGAGTCTCTCCCTACGGGTGGCCGCCGCGGCGGCCACCACCCGGCTGCCGATCGCCCGGGCCACCTGTGAGTGGCTGGCGGCGTACTGCCCACCGCTGCCCGCGCCCTGGCCGGCCGATGCCCGGGCCGCGTTGACGACCCTCCTCGGCGCGGGTCCCGGCCTGGTGCCCGCCTGGGAGACCTGCGACCGGTACGGACTCGTCGACAACTGGCTGCCCGAGTGGACCCGGTTGCGCAGCCTGCCGCAGCACAACCCCGTGCACCGCTACACCCTCGACCGGCACCTCGTGCAGACCGCGTACGAGGCCAGCCGGCACTCCCGTGAGGTGGAGCGCCCCGACCTGCTGCTCCTCGGCGCGCTCCTGCACGACATCGGCAAGGGGCTCACCGGTGACCACAGCACCGTCGGTGTGCCACTGGCCCAGGAGGCGGCGACCCGGATCGGCCTGCCCCCCGCCGAGGTCGACCTGATCGGCACGCTGGTCCGGTTGCACCTGCTGCTGCCCGACGTGGCCACCCGCCGGGACCTGACCGACCCGGTCACCATCGCCTCGGTGGCCGAGGCGGTGGGAGACACCGGCACCCTCGACCTGCTGCACGCGCTGGTCCGCGCCGACGCGGCGGCGACCGGGCCGGCGGCCTGGTCGGACTGGAAGGGTCGACTCGTCGCCGAGTTGGTCGCCCGGGTCCGTACCGCACTGGACACCGGCGTACTCCCCGAACCACCCACCCCGGACCCGGCGCTGCTGGCCGGGCCGCTACCGGTCGTCCACCTGACCGGTGACCGGGTGTCGGTCGCCGCGGCCGACCGGAGGGGCCTGCTCGCCACGGTGGCCGGCTGCCTGGCCCTGCACCGGATGGAGGTGATCTCCGCCGACGCCTCGGTGGTCGACGGTCGGGCCCTGGTCGAGTGCCGGGTGCAACCCCGTTACGGCCTCCCGCCGGACCCGGTCCCGCTCCGCGCCGACCTGCGCCGGGCCGTCGGCGGCGACGTGTCGGTGACGCAGCGGCTGCGCGGCCGTGCGCTCGCCGCCCGGGGCGACGGGGCTGCTCCACGGGTCGTCTGGCACCGGGAGGCGGCCACCGACGCGGTGCTGCTGGAGTTGCGTGCCGCCGACGCCGCCGGGCTGCTCTACCGGGTGACCTGTGCGCTCGACGAGGCGGGTGCCCTGGTCCGCGCAGCCCGCATCTCCACTCTCGGCGCCGACGTGGTCGACGCCTTCTACCTGGTCGGCGGCTGGCCGGACGACGACACCCGGGCCCGTCTGGAGGCCGCGGTCCTCGCCGCTGTCTGACCTGCGGTCGCCGCTCGCGCAGGCCACGCACTGGGCGGTCCTGGCAGCGACCGGCCGCCTGCTGGACGACGGCACGGCCGCCCGCGCGAGCCGGCTACCTCGATGGGCGATATACCTCAGAGTCATATTCATACCTGAGAGTCATATTGCTCATCGGAGTGCCCGCCGCCGCGACCCGGCGGGCGGAGAAGCGGCTGGCTCCGCTGGTGGCGGCTGATACGTCGGCGGACGTAGCGGTGGTGCCGCCGCCGGACGCACGACGGCTGCCCCCGGCGCGGGCAGAATGACGGCCATGCGACCAGGTGGGCGGTGGGGATGGCCGGATGTGGCGCCGGCCCTGGTGCTGCTCGCGTTCGGGCTGCTCGCCACCGGGCTGGCCGGAGACAACCAGCCGGGGTCCAGTCCGGTGGACGCCGCCTGCCGGGTGCTGATCGCGGTCGCCGCGCTCGCCCTGCTGCTCCGGCGACGCGCCCCGGTGCCCGTCCTGGCCGTGGTCACCGTGGCCACCTCGACGTACCTGGTGCTCGGCTACCCGTACGGGCCGATCCTGCTCGCGTTCCTGCTCGCGGTGTACACCGTGGCGGTGCGACTGCCGGTGCGCCCGGCGGCGCTCGCCGCCGGGGGCGCCTTCGTCCTGTTGGTGGCGCACGTCTTCGTCGCCCGAGGGCCGGCGCCGGGCTGGGCGGGAGTGCTGCCCGCGTCGGCCTGGGTGGTCGTACCGTTCGCGGTGGGTGTGGTGGCGCGGGTCAGTCGGGAGTCGGCCGCGCGTACCCGCGCCGAGGAGGCCCGCGCCCGTGCCGAACAGGCTCGCCGGCAGGCCGACGAGGAGCGGCTGCGCATCGCGCAGGAGGTGCATGACGTGGTGGGGCACGGGCTGGCCGCGATCAGCATGCAGGCGGAGATCGCCCTGCACCTGCTGCCGAAGCGGCCGGAGCAGGCGGAGACCGCGTTGACCGCGATCAGCCGGACCAGCCGGGAGGCGCTCGACGAGCTCCGGGTCACCCTCGGGGCGGTACGGCAGGGCGCCGAGCGCGGGCCGGTGCCCGGTCTGGCCCGGCTCCCGGCGCTGCGTGACCGGCTGGCCGGTGCCGGGCTCGCCGTGCGGACGCGGGTGGTCGGCGACCCTCGGGAGTTGCCCGCCGCGGTGGACCTGACCGCGTACCGGGTGGCGCAGGAGGCGTTGACGAACGTGCTGCGGCACGCGGGGGTGACCAGCGCCGAGGTGACCGTGGACTACCGCGCCGACGAGGTGACGGTGGAGGTGACCGACGAGGGCGCCGGGACGGCTCCGGCCGACGACGGGAGCGGGCACGGTCTGGCCGGGATGCGGGAGCGGGTCGAGGCGCTGGGCGGGCGGTTGGCCACCGGGCCGCGCCCCGGTGGCGGTTTCCGGGTGTACGCCCGGCTGCCCGTGGAGTCGACCACGTGATCCGGGTGCTGGTCGCCGACGACCAGGACCTGGTCCGGCTCGGCCTGCGGGCGCTGGTGGAGAGCGAGGACGACCTGATGCTCGCCGGTGAGGCCGCCGACGGGCTGCGGGCGGTCGAGCTGGCCCGCCGGGAGCGGCCGGACGTCGTGCTGATGGACATCCGGATGCCCGGCATCGACGGCATCGAGGCGACCCGGCGGATCGTCGCCGATCCCGACCTGACCGGCACGCGGGTGGTGGTGCTCACCACCTTCGAGCTGGACGAGTACGTCTTCGACGCGTTGCGGCACGGCGCGAGCGGCTTCCTCACCAAGGACACCCGGCCGGTCGACCTGCTGCGCGCGATCCGGTTGGTCGCCGAGGGGGAGGCGCTGCTGTCGCCATCGGTGACCCGCCGGGTGGTGCGGGAGTTCGCCACCCGGCCGTCCTGGGTGCTTCGCCCGCACCCCCGGCTGGACACGCTCACCGACCGGGAACGCCAGGTCGTCGGCCTCGTCGGGGAGGGCCTGAACAACGAGGAGATCGCCGCCCGGCTGGTGGTCAGCCCGGCGACCGCGCGGACCCACGTCAGCCGGGCGATGGGCAAGCTGGGAGCCCGGGACCGGGCCCAGCTCGTCGTCTTCGCGTACCAATCGGGGTTGGTCTCGGGGTGAGGCCCGGGCCGCCAGCGGCCTTGCGGGTGGCCGGTTACCCTAGCGGTGGCCGGACTCCGCAGTGCCGGCCGGGTTGTGCCCGCCGGAACACTGACAAACGGGATGTTCGCGTGTTTGACACCTTGAGTGACCGCCTGTCCGGGATCTTCACCAAGCTCCGCGGCAAGGGACGGCTCACCGACGCCGACATCGACGCCACCGCGCGCGAGATCCGCCTCGCGCTGCTGGAGGCGGACGTCGCGCTGCCGGTGGTCAAGGGCTTCATCGCGGCCGTGAAGGAGCGGGCCCGCAGCGCCGAGGTCTCCCAGGCGCTGAACCCGGCCCAGCAGATCATCAAGATCGTCAACGAAGAGCTGATCAACGTGCTCGGCGGCGAGGGTCGGCGACTCCAGTTCGCCAAGCAGCCGCCCACGGTGATCATGCTGGCCGGCCTCCAGGGTTCCGGTAAGACCACCCTGGCCGGCAAGCTGGCCCGTTGGCTCAAGGGCCAGGGGCACCAGCCGCTGCTGGTCGCCGCCGACCTCCAGCGCCCCAACGCCGTCGGGCAGCTCCAGGTGCTCGGTGGTCGGGCCGGTGTCGAGGTGTACGCCCCGGAGCCCGGCAACGGCACCGGTGACCCGGTGCAGGTGGCCCGCGCGTCGATCGAGCACGCGAAGCGCGCCGCCCGCGACATCGTCATCGTCGACACCGCCGGTCGACTCGGTATCGACGCCGAGATGATGCAGCAGGCCGCCGACATCCGCGACGCCGTCTCGCCGGACGAGGTCATCTTCGTCATCGACGCGATGGTCGGTCAGGACGCCGTCCGCACCGCCGAGGCGTTCCGCGACGGGGTCGGCATCACCGGTGTGGTCCTCTCCAAGCTCGACGGCGACGCCCGTGGTGGTGCCGCGCTGTCGGTGCGTGAGGTCACCGGGCAGCCGATCCTGTTCGCCTCCACCGGTGAGAAGCTGGAGGACTTCGACGTCTTCCACCCCGACCGGATGGCCAGCCGGATCCTCGGCATGGGCGACGTCCTCACTCTGATCGAGCAGGCCGAGCAGGCCTTCGACTCCGATCAGAAGGAGAAGATGACCGCCAAGCTGATGGGCGGCGAGCAGTTCACCCTGGACGACTTCCTCGACCAGCTCATCGCGGTGCGGCGGATGGGCCCGATCGCCAACGTGCTGGCCATGATGCCCGGCATGGGGCAGATGAAGGACCAGCTCGCCGAGCTGGACGACAGTCACTTCGACCGGGTCACCGCGATCATCCGGTCGATGACCCCGGGCGAGCGGACCAACCCGAAGATCATCAACGGCTCCCGCCGGGCGCGCATCGCCAACGGCTCCGGCGTCACCGTGATGGACGTCAACCAACTGCTCAACCGCTTCGCCGACGCGCAGAAGATGATGAAGCAGATGGGCGGCATGATGGGCCTGCCCGGCGGCGGTCGGCGCAAGGCGACCAAGAGCCCGAAGAACAAGCGCAAGGGCACCAAGGGCGGCGGTCGGCCGCGTACCGGCGCCGGAATGCCGGGCGGCTTCCCCGGTGGCATGCCGCAGCTCCCACCGGGGATGGACCCGAACGACCTCGCGGGCGCGCAGGGCCTGCCGCCCGGCTTCAAGCTGCCGAAGATCGACTTCAACAAGCTCGGCAAGGGCGGCGACAAGGGCCCGCGCTGACGCGTGTCGGTGACGGCGGGCGACTGATCCGGCGCTTAGGGTGATGTCGCCCCCTGGAAGGAGATGTCATGACCGCGGCCCCGATCCTGCCCGAACGGCACGAGTGGACGGTCGACGACCTCGGTGACCTGCCGAAGGACCTTCCGTACGAACTGATCAACGGAAGGTTGATCGTGCCGTCCCCCACACCGCTGCACCAGTTCATCTGCGGTCGCGTCATGTTCGCCCTGGAACTCGCCTGCCCGGACGACTTCTTCGTCAGCATGGACCAGTCGCTCTCGATCGATCGCCGTAACGAGCCGCGGCCGGACGTGGTGGTGATCCGGGTCGAGCAGGCCAACCGGTCACCCGTGCCGGTGCAGGACGCCCTGCTCGCGGTCGAGGTGATTTCACCCGACTCCACCATTCGTGATCGGCACGAGAAGGTCCGCATCTACGCCAATGCAGGCGTCGCCGCGTACTGGGTGATCGACCCTTTGCGGGAGAAGGTCACCTTTACCGAACTCCTACTCAGCCCCAAGGGCGGCTACGAGCCCAGCGTGGAGACCGACGGTCTGGTCACCATCGACCGCCCGTGGAAGGTGACCCTGGACCTGCCGGCGTGGACGCAGCGCCGGCAGGAGGTCCTCGCGCGGACGAAGCGGTGATCGGGTAGGACTGTGCGCATGGCCCTACATGTGCGCGGCGTACTGCTCCCCGACGACGAGGTCCGGGACATCTGGCTGGTCGGCGACCGGGTGACCTTCATCCCGGTGCCCGACGCGGAGACGGTTGTCGACGGCGGCTACGTGCTGCCGGGGTTGGTCGACGCGCACTGCCACATCGGTATCGCCCGCGGTGGCGCCCCGATCACCTCACTCGACCAGGCGCGCGAGCTGGCCCGCCTCGACCGGGACGCCGGGGTGCTGGCCATCCGCGACGCCGGCTCGCCGTACCCGTACCCCGAACTCGACGACGAACCGGACCTGCCGCGACTGGCCCGCGCCGGCCGGCACGTCGCCCCGCCGAAGCGCTACCTGCGCGACATCGGCGTGGAGGTCGACGCGACCGAGGTCGCCGCGACGGTGGCCGCCCAGGCGAAGGCCGGCAACGGTTGGGTCAAGCTGGTCGGCGACTGGATCGACCGTGGTGTGGGTGACCTGGCCCCGGCCTGGGACGCGGACACCCTCACCGCCGCCGTGCGAGCGGCCCACGACGCCGGGGTACGCGCCGCGGTGCACACCTTCTCCGAATCCGCCGTCGAAATCATGGTGCGGGCCGGGGTGGACTCGGTGGAGCACGGCACCGGGCTCAGCCTCGACCTGATCGACGAGATGGCCCGGCAGGGCACCGCGCTCGTCCCCACGATGATCAATATCGCGACTTTCGGAGGCATCGCCGAGCAGGCGCGGGGCAAGTTCCCCGGGTACGCCGAACACATGCTGGCGCTGCGCGACGGTTTCCCCGAGGTGGTGCGCGCGGCGCACGAGGCGGGCGTACCGATCTACGTCGGCACCGACGCCGGCGGCGGCATCGACCACGGGCTGGCCGCCGAGGAGATGATGCTGCTGCACGAGCGCGCGGGCATGGCACCGATCGACGTGCTCGCCGCCGCCTCCTGGGGCGCCCGGGAATGGCTCGGCTTCCCCGGCCTGGTCGAGGGCGGCCTCGCCGACCTGACCGTCTACCCCGAGGACCCCCGCCGCGACCTACGCGTCGTCCGCGCCCCGTCCCGCACGATCCTCCGCGGCCGAGTCATCCGCTGACCCGCGTACGCGCGCGCCGTGCCGGCCTTGCTGCCGAACTCGTTGTAGACGGTCTGTCGGCTGACCCCGGCGGCGCCCGCGACGGCACCCATCCGGACACCGTCCCACCCGGTGGCGACGGTCAGCGTGCGGGCGGCGTCGACGATGCCGTCCCGCACCGGGGTGACGCCGGTCTGCTCACTCATGGTGGTCGAAGTGTAGGTGGTTCAGCGCACGTCGATCTGGTACTGCGCCTCCACCCGGAACCGCTCACCGTCGCTGCCACCGAAGCTCAGCTCGTGCTGACCGGGGGCGGGCGGCGGCACCAGCGCCCACAGACCCCAGCAGGAGACCGGCCTGGGCCACGGCCAGACGGTGACGACGTTGTTGAAGAAGCCGCTGACCGGGAACGACTGGGCCGAGCCGGCTTCGCGCAGGGCGACGGCCACCCCGTCGAACTGCGCGTGACCGGTCGCGCTGTCCATGGCCTCCGCCGGTTCGTCGGTGCGACCGACCTGCCAATAGCAGAACGCCGGGAAGAACAGTGGCCGCCCGGCGGGAACCACGCACCGACGTTGCGCAGAGCCACCGAACGTACCCGCGAGGAACCAGACGTCGGCGGGTTGGTGGTGCCCGGCGTGCCGGCCGGACCCGTCGCCGATCGGATTGGCGGGTTGCCGGTGCCGGGCCACCCAGCGCACCCACCGGGTTGCGAGGTGTGCCAGCTCGGCGGGGTCGGGCGTCGGGTCGGAGGCCGCGCCGGGGTGTGGATCGAGGGGGGTCATGACGGCAGATGCTAACGATGCCGCGCCCGACCGCACCGCCCCGGTGAGGGGCGCATAGGATGTGCGGTCATGGCACGCGTGCTCACTCCCCGTGCGGAGGATTTTCCCCGCTGGTACCAGGACCTGATCGCCAAGGCGAAGCTGGCCGACAACGGCCCGGTCCGCGGCACCATGGTCATCCGACCGGCCGGCTACGCCATCTGGGAGCGTATGCAGGCTGAGATGGACGCCCGGATCAAGGCGGCGGGTGCGGAGAACGCGTACTTCCCGCTCTTCATCCCGGAGAATTACCTCAAGCGTGAGGCCGAGCACGTCGAGGGCTTCTCGCCGGAGCTGGCGGTGGTCACGCACGGTGGCGGCAAGCCGCTCGCCGAGCCGGTGGTGGTGCGCCCCACCAGCGAGACGGTGATCGGCGAGTTCATGGCCAAGTGGATCGACTCGTACCGGGACCTGCCGCTGCTGCTCAACCAGTGGGCGAACGTGGTCCGCTGGGAGCTTCGGCCGCGCATCTTCCTGCGCACCAGCGAGTTCCTCTGGCAGGAGGGGCACACCGCGCACGCCACCCGCGAGGACGCCCGGGCGTACGCGCGGCGGATCCTGCACGAGGCGTACGAGGACCTGATGGTCAACGTGATCGGCATCCCGGTGGTGGTGGGCCTGAAGACGGCGCGTGAGCGGTTCGCCGGGGCGACGGCAACGTACACCTGCGAAGGCATGATGGGCGACGGCAAGGCGCTCCAGCTGGGCACCAGCCACGAGCTGGGGCAGAACTTCGCCAAGGCGTTCGACATCAGCTACTCCGCCAAGGAGGGTGGCCGGGAGCACGCCTGGACCACGTCCTGGGGCACGTCGACCCGGATGCTCGGTGGTCTGATCATGGCGCACGGCGACGACAACGGTCTGCGCGTGCCGCCGAAGCTGGCCCCGATCCAGGCGTACATCATGATCGTCAAGGATGGCGAGGGCGTCGCGGAGGCGGCGGCCAAGGTGCGCGACGGCCTGCGTGACGCCGGTGTCCGGGTCGCGCTCGACGACCGCACCGACACCGCGTTCGGCCGCCGGGCCGTCGACGCCGAGCTGCGTGGCTATCCGGTACGCGTGGAGGTCGGCCCCCGCGACCTGGCCGCCGGCAACGCGACTGTGGTGCGCCGCACCGACGGGTCGAAGTCCCCGACGCCGGTGGCCGACGTGGTCGCCGCGGTGGTGGCGGCGCTGGAGACCGACCAGCAGGTGCTGCACGACCAGGCGTTGGCCAACCGCGAGTCGCGCACCGTGGAGGTCGCGACCCTGGCCGAGGCGATCGAGGCCGCCGCGACGGGCTGGGCCCGGGTGCCGTGGTCGGCGGTCGGTGTGGCCGGTGAGGCCGAGGCGAACGGTCAGGGCGTCACGGTGCGCTGCCTGGTGCGCGCCGACGGCTCGGTGCCGGACTCCGAGGACGAGCCCGACCTGATCGCCGTCCTCGCCCGCGCCTACTGAACGTAGACAGCCAGTGCGGTTCGCGCCGGGTCGGTTGATCATGCACCGGAACGTGCGGCACGGTCGGATCGGATGGGTCCGGCCGGGCCGCGTGGTCAGCGACGACGAGCGGGGTCTGCTGGTGTGGATCGCCCGGGACTCGCCGGTGGCCCACGAGGTGACCGAGGCGGGGCTGGGCATGCGAGCGATGCCCTTCGCCCAGTGGATCTCGTCGTCGTACCGGTTGGCGCACGGGCGCTGGAACGGGCCGCCGCTGTTGAAGTTCCTGCCGACCGGCGCGGCGCACTCCGTCTGGTGGTTCCGCGACGCCCAGGGTCGGTTCGCCCACTGGTACGTCAACCTGGAGGAGCACGGTGTCCGCTGGGACGACGGCCCGGTGGCCGGCGTCGACGTGGTGGACCAGGACCTCGACGTGCTGGTCCGCCCGGACCTGAGCTGGGAGTGGAAGGACGAGGGCGAGTTCGTCGAGCGGCTCGCCTTCGGTGCCGACTACTGGGTGACCGACGAGAAGGCGGTCCGGGCCGAGGGGGAGCGGGTGATCGCCCTCGCCGAGGCCGGGGAGTTCCCGTTCGACGGCACCTGGTGCGACTTCATGCCCCCGGCAGAATGGGACGTACCGGACGAACTTCCGCCAGGATGGGACCGCCCGCCGGTGCGGTGAGGAGTGTCTCCGGTCACCGGTGACGTGGTGTCCGGGTCCGGTGCGGAAGATCGGCACCGGATCTGGCAGAATGGGTCGCTGGTATCCGGCGCGCGTCCGGCGCCCTCTAACCCGGGCGCGTCGCCAGTCCACCGAGTAGTCTCCGGCCCAACCCCACTGTGCCGTCGGCGCTCACCCATGCACACCGCCCGCACGGGCCGGTGAGATCGCAACAGGAGCGAAACAACTGTGGCCGTAAAGATCCGGCTCCTGCGGATGGGCAAGATCCGCAACCCGCAGTACCGCATCGTCATCGCCGACTCGCGCACCAAGCGTGACGGTCGGGCGATCGAGTTCGTCGGGGTGTACCAGCCGAAGGAAGACCCTTCGATCATCGAGGTCAAGTCGGAGCGGGTCCAGTACTGGCTGTCCGTCGGCGCTCAGCCGAGCGAGGCTGTGCAGCGGCTGCTGGAGCTGACCGGTGACTGGCAGAAGTACAAGGGCCTGCCGGCCCCGCCGCCGCTGAAGGTCGCCGCCGAGCGGACCGACCGGAAGGCCGCGTACGAGGCCGAGGCGAAGGCCGCCGCCGGGCTCGCCCCGGAGACCCCGGCCAAGCCGGCCAAGAAGGCCACCAAGGCCGCCGAGACCCCGGCCGAGGCGCCGAAGACCGAGGCTCCGGCCGAGGCCCCCGCTGCCGCTGCCGACGCCGGTGAGCAGGCCTGACATGCCCCTGCGTCCGGCGTTGGAGCACCTGGTCAAGGGCATCGTCGACCACCCGGACGACGTCCGGGTGCGGATGGTCGATTCCCGTCGGGGCAAGCGGCTCGAGGTCCGCGTGCACCCCGAGGACCTCGGCACGGTGATCGGGCGGTCCGGCCGGACCGCCAAGGCGCTGCGTCAGGTGATCGGCTCCATCGGCGGGCGCGGCGTGCGCGTCGACATCGTCGACTCGTACTGATGCAGCTCGTCGTCGGCAGGATCGGCAAGCCGCACGGTGTCCGCGGTGAGGTCACCGTGGAGGTGCGGACCGACGAGCCCGAAGCACGGTTCGCCCCCGGGTCAGTGCTCCGCACTGAGCCGGGGGCGGTCCCGTCGCCGGCGAACGGGCCGGGTGTGCCGTTCCGGGTTCCGGCCGAGCTGACCATCGAGGAGGCCCGTTTCCACCAGGGCCGCCTGCTCGTCGCGTTCGACGGGATCCTGGACCGCAACACCGCCGAGGCGCTGCGCGGCACCCTGCTCGTGGTGGACAGCGCCGACGTGGCCCCGCCGGACGATCCGGAGGAGTTCCACGACCACCAGTTGGTGGGGTTGGCCGTGGTCACCCCGGCCGGTGAACGCCTCGGCGAGGTCGCCCGCATCGACCACGCCCCCTCCTCGGACCTGCTGGTGCTGCGGCGCCCCGAGGGGCGTACCGCGTTGATCCCGTTCGTCCGGGCGATCGTCCCCGAGGTCGACCTGGCCGGTGGACGTGTGATCGTCGACCCGCCGGCCGGCCTGCTCGACCTTTAGGACCACCAGGCATGCGCGTCGACGTCGTGTCGATCTTCCCGGAGTACTTCGCCCCGCTCGACCTGTCGTTGATCGGGCGGGCGCGGGCCAACGGCGCACTCCGACTCGCCGTGCACGACCTGCGGACCTGGACCCACGACGTGCACCGCACCGTCGACGACACCCCGTACGGCGGCGGGCCGGGGATGGTGATGCGCCCGGAGCCGTGGGGTGCGGCGCTGGACGCGCTCGCGCCGGCCGAGGCCCCACCGCCCCGGTTGCTGGTGCCGTCTCCGGCCGGTGTCCCGTTCACCCAGGCCATGGCGTACGAGTTGGCCGCCGAGTCGCACCTGCTCTTCGCCTGCGGCCGGTACGAGGGCATCGACCAACGCGTCCTGGAGCACGCCGCCACCCGGATGCCGGTGACCGAGGTCTCGCTCGGTGACTACGTGCTCTTCGGCGGCGAGGTCGCCGTGTTGGTGATGGTGGAGGCGGTCACCCGGTTGCTGCCGGGTGTGCTGGGCAACGCGGGCTCGCTGGACGAGGAGTCGCACGCGCACGGGTTGCTGGAGGCACCGATCTACACCAAGCCGCCGAGCTGGCGCGGGTACGACGTGCCGGAGGTGCTCCGCTCCGGAGACCACGGCAAGATCGCCCGTTGGCGGCGCGAGGAGGGCTTGCTGCGCACCGCCGCCCGTCGCCCCGACCTGCTGGCCGCACTGCCCGCCGATCGGCTCGACAAACGGGACATCGCGGCTCTGGACCAGGCCGGATTTCAGGTGCCGCCGGGGGATGTGGCAAAGTAGGGAGGTTGCCGTATCCGTCCGCGCCCGCGGGCGGCTGCGAGGATCCCCGACCGGGGTCGGCCCGCCGACCACCACCCGGGGATCAGAATCACCCACCCGCGCACCGAGTGACGGTGCGCCGTGAGCCTTACGAGGACGCAGCGATGAACATCCTGGACGCCCTTGACGCCCAGTCGAAGCGGACCGACCTTCCCGACTTCCGGGCCGGTGACACCGTCAAGGTGCACGCCCGCGTCGTCGAGGGCAACCGGTCCCGTGTCCAGATCTTCCAGGGCGTCGTGATCCGCCGCCAGGGTGACGGTCTGCGCGAGACCTTCTCGGTCCGCAAGGTCAGCTTCGGTGTCGGCGTCGAGCGGACCTACCCGCTCAACGGCCCGGGCATCGACCGGATCGAGGTCGTGACCCGTGGCGCGGTGCGCCGCGCCAAGCTCTACTACCTGCGCGAGCTGCGCGGCAAGAAGGCCAAGATCAAGGAGAAGCGGGAGAAGCAGCCCAGCTGACTTCCCGCTCGCCACGCCGCCTGAGCTGCGCGTATGCCGTACCGGCCGGACCGCACTACCCTGGTCGTACGGGCGCAGCGAGGCGGCGGGTCCGCCCAGGTGGCGGGCAGCCGTCCACTACCGCCCGTGGAGCCTCGTCGAGGCTCCCGGGCGGTAGTGCTTCTGTGGACCGGGGAGTGGCGTGGTGCAGACGCTTGACGAGGACGGCACCGTCGATCCGTGGCGCCGGCGAACCCGCCGTACCCGCCGGCAGATGCCCCTCTGGCAGGAGCTTCCGCTGCTCCTGGTCGTCGCGTTCTGCCTCGCCGTGCTGATCCGCACCTTCCTGCTCCAGGCGTTCTTCATCCCGTCCGGCTCGATGGAGGACACCCTCCTCGTCGGGGACCGGGTGCTGGTCAACAAGGTCGTCTACGACGTCCGCGACCCGGTACGCGGTGAGGTGGTGGTCTTCCGGGGCACCGACCGCTGGGCGCCGCAGGTCGACGAGCAGCCGAAGCCCGGCGTCGCCGGTCGGCTCGCCCGCACCGTCGGCGACCTCATCGGGGTGAGCCGTCCCGGTGAGAAGGACTTCATCAAGCGGGTGATCGGCGTTCCGGGCGACCGGGTCGCCTGCTGCGACAGCCAGGGACGGGTGACGGTCAACGGCACGCCCCTCAACGAGCCGTACGTGCTGCGGGACTCCCCACTGGATCTGCCGCCCAACCCGTCGGAGTGCCGCTCCCGGCGTTTCGACGAGGTCGTCGTACCCCCGGGTCAGCTCTTCGTGATGGGCGACCACCGTGAGGTCTCCCAGGACGCCCGTTGCCAGGGCCCGGTGCCGATCGACAACGTCGTCGGCCGGGCCTTCATGGTGGTCTGGCCCTCGTCCCGGTGGAACGCGTTGTCGGTGCCGTCGACGTTCGACGACGTGTCCGGGCCGGCCACGGCCTCCTCCGGCGCACCACCGGTGCGACCGACCCCGCAGGGCGGCGTGGTGCTGCTGGTCCCGCCGTTGGTAGCCGCACTCCGTGGTTCCCGCGCGTTCCGGACGGTGACGTCCAGCCGGGCAACGTAGGCTCCTTGGCGTGATTGACGAGCAGACCGACAAGCCCCGCAGCTCCTTCTGGAAGGAGCTGCCGATCCTGCTGGGTGTGGCGATCCTGGTCGCGGTGCTGGTCCGCGCCTTCGTGCTGCAGACCTTCTTCATCCCCTCCCCGTCCATGGAGAACACCCTCAAGATCGATGACCGGGTGCTGGTCAACAAGCTGGTCTACGACTTCCGGTCGCCGCACCGCGGTGAGGTGATCGTGTTCAAGGCCCCCACCACGTGGAGCGGCAACCCCGACGGCGAGGATTTCATCAAGCGGGTCATCGGCACCCCGGGTGACCACGTGGTCTGCTGCGACCCGCAGGAACGGCTGATGATCAACGGCAAGTCGCTGGACGAGCCGTACATCTTCTCCATGGACGGGGTCCGCGACAAGGCCGCCGACCAGGAGTTCGACATCACCGTGCCGGAGGGTCGGCTGTGGGTGATGGGTGACCACCGCTCGGCCTCCGGCGACTCGCTGGAGCACTGGCAGCAGTCCGGGCAGAACATCACCGAGGCCACGATCCCCGAGGACGACGTGGTCGGGCGGGCGTTCACCGTCTTCTGGCCGGTCAACCGGGCCACCTGGCTCACCGTGCCCGACTCGTTCGACGGCATTCCCAAGCCGTAGACCACCGGGGCGTGGGCGATCCGCCATCGGTCTGGCAGGCTGGTGCGGTGACCCTCTACACCCCTCGACGCGCGGCCCGCGTGCTGCTCGTCGACGCGGCCGGTCGGGTCCTGCTGTTCGAGGGCTTCGACCCGGCCCGACCAGGGCATCGATACTGGTTCACCCCCGGTGGCGGGCTCGATCCGGCGGAGAGCCCGGCGGCCGGCGCGGCACGGGAGCTGGCCGAGGAGACCGGGCTGCGGCTCGACCCGGCCGCGCTGGGCGAGGCGGTCTGGTCCGACACGACCGAGTTCACCTTCGACGGCACCTGGTACCGCCAGGAGCAGGACTTCTTCCTCCTCCGGGTGCAGTCCTGGCAGGTGGACACCACCGGCTTCAACGACATCGAGCAGCGCAGCATCGCCGACCACCGCTGGTGGTTCCCGGACGAGCTGGCGGCCAGCGGTGAGCGGTTCTACCCGCCCGAGTTGCCGGCGCTGCTGGCCCGGCTGGTGCAGTCCACCGTCGCCGGCCGGGACGAGGCGTCGTGCTGACCCCGCCGCGCACCGTCGTGCGCCGCGAGGCCGGTCTCTACGCGCTGGAACGAGCGCTACAGCGGCGTGGGTTCCGGCACGTCGCCGGTGCCGACGAGGCGGGCCGGGGCGCGTGCGCGGGTCCGCTGGTCGCCGCCGCGGCGGTGCTGCCCGAAGGGCGGCGCGGCGAGATCGAGGGGTTGGCCGATTCGAAGCTGCTCACCCCGACCAGCCGGGAACGGGTGTACGCGGAGGTCGTGGACCGGGCGCTCGCGTACGCCGTGGTGGTCATCCCGGCCGACGAGGTCGACGCCCGGGGGCTGCACGTGTGCAACCTGGCGGCGATGCGTCGGGCGCTCGCCTCGCTGACCACCCGACCGGAGTACGTGCTCACCGACGGCTTCGGCGTGGACGGCCTGGGCGTGCCCGGCCTGGCCGTGTGGAAGGGCGACCGGGTGGCCGCGTGCGTGGCGGCGGCCAGTGTGCTCGCCAAGGTCACCCGGGACCGGATCATGGTGGAGTTGGACGAGACGTTCCCGGCGTACGGGTTCGCCGAGCACAAGGGCTACATCACCCCGGAGCACTCCGCGGCGCTGCGGGAGCACGGGCCGTGCCGGGAGCACCGCTTCTCGTACGTCAACGTCGCCGCGGTCTCCGGCCGCGACGGTCGGCCGCCGCGCGCCCGACGGCCCGGCGGCCACGCCTCGGAAGAGCCGATGGAGCGCTCCGGGGCATCAGGGGGTACCGTCGGCGTGGCGTTGGGCGAGCAGCCTCGGCCTCCGGCGCCGGTGGGGGAAGATGTGGCCATGGAAGGCGGAGTGCGATGAGCGCGGAAGATCTCGAGAAGTACGAGACCGAGATGGAGCTGCAGCTCTACCGGGAGTACCGCGACATCGTCCGCCAATTCTCGTACGTGGTGGAGACGGAACGCCGGTTCTACCTGGCCAACCAGGTCGACCTGCACGTGCGTAACTCCGACGGCGAGGTCTACTTCGAGGTCGAGATGCACGACGCCTGGGTCTGGGACATGTATCGTCCCGCCCGCTTCGTGAAGAACGTCCGGGTGATGACCTTCAAGGACGTCAACGTCGAGGAGCTGGAGAAGCCCGACATCTCGCTGCCCGCCGACTCCGGCTTCGGCGGCTGAGGGCACCCGACCACGTCACGGGCCCCCACCCGTGGCGTAGCACCTGCCGCCGATCACTCGGCCGGCACCACGACCTCGACCCGCTGCACCAGGTTGTTGGCGAAACCGCCACGGTTCCACGGCTGCTCGACCGGCTGGGTGCGCCCGGACGCGTCGGTCGCCCGGGCCCCCAGCACGTACCGGCCCGGGGCCGCGGCCCACTCGTACCGCCAGCGCCGCCAGGCGAACTCCCCAGCCTCCGCCGGGTCCAACTCGGCCGACGCCCAGCTCCGCCCACCGTCGGTCGTCACCTCGACCGACACCACCGGGGCGTGCCCGGACCAGGCCCGACCGTCGACGGTGCACGGGCCGGGGCGCAGCACCCGGCGGCGGGACATGAAGTCGGGGAAGCCGGGCGGGCGGACCAGCGCACGCGGCTCGATCCGGGTGACCGGCACGCCCGGGTCGTCGGCGTCCCGCCGCACCCGGTACGCCACCGCGTTCTGGTAACCCTCGAACGGTTCGGTCCGGACCTCGATCGAGCGCAGCCACTTCACGTGCGCCATGCCGTACCAGCCGGGCACGATCAGCCGCAGCGGCGCGCCGTGCTGGGGCAGCAGGGGAGCGCCGTTCATCTCGTACGCCAGCAGGACCTCCTCGCGCAGCGCGTCGGCCACCGGCAGCGCCCGCTGGTAATCCTGCTCGACCCCGCGCTCGACGCCGTGGTCGGCGCCGGTGAAGACCACGTCGACAGCGTCCGGCCCGAGACCCGCCTCGCGCAGCAGCGGAGCCAGCGGAGTGCCCGTCCACTCGGCGTTGCCGACCGCCTCGACCAACCACGGCTGACTCACCGGCCGGGGGTGCAGCAGGGCGCGGCCGTTGCCGGCGCACTCCAGGGTCACCTGCCGGGTGACCCGTGGCCGCTCGCGCAGGTCGGCGAGGCCGACCGTCAGCGGCCGGTCCACCGCGCCACCGACGGTCAGCGCGTGCGTCGCCGGGTCGACCTCCGGAATGTCGTAGTGGATCAGCAGGTAGTGCAACCCGGCCGGGGTGACGTCGTAGCGCAACGCCTCCAACGGGATCCCGTGGTTACGCGCGGCGAGCTGCAACTCCTCGGCGCTGATCGCCTCGTCCGGTTCCGCGAGCCGGGACGGGCCGCTCACGTCGGAGACCGCCGGGCCGGAACCTTCGGCGCGGTCCGCGGGGGACGTCGTCCGGTCATCGAGAGTGGTCATGCGGGCCTCCCCGGTGCAGACGGCGGCACCCGCCGTACGCGGCCCAGCCTAGACATAGCAGATCGTCGGAGCTTCCGGGTGGTCGTCCACAGGACCGTCGGTCGTCCACAGGTTCGTCGGCCGGGCTGGCGTACCACCCGACCGTGGCCGGAGGCTGCCGTCATGCGACAGCCATCGGTCCGTTCGATCCGCCGTACCGCGCTGCTCTGCGCCGCCGTGCCACTCGCGCTGACCGTGCAGCTCTGCGGTCTGGCGGTGCTTGTCGCGGCGGTCCCCGGCCAGCCACCCTCAGCCGTCGTACCGGTGCCTGTCGCCGCCGTGGCGGGCGTCGGGTCGGAGCGCTTCCGCTGGCCACTCGACGGGCCACCGCGACCGGTGCGCCGCTTCGACCCGCCACCCGAGCCGTGGCTGTCCGGCCATCGGGGCGTCGACCTGGCCGCCTCGGCCGGGGCTGTGGTCCGCAGTGCCGGGCCGGGCACCGTTCTCTTCGCCGGCCTGGTGGCCGGCCGACCGGTGGTCACCGTGGGGCATGCCGGTGGGCTGCGAACCACCCACGAGCCCGTGCAACCCGGGGTACGCCCCGGTCAGGCGGTCGCCACCGGCGCACCGCTGGGCGAGCTGCTGCCCGGCCACCCGGGTTGCCCGGCGGATGTGTGCCTGCACTGGGGCCTGCGCCGGGGCGAGGAGTACCTGGACCCGCTCGCCCTGCTCGGCCTCGGCCCGGTGCGCCTGCTGCCGGTCGGCGAACCTTCTGCCAATGCCGTTCGGTAGGCGGGCCGTCCGCCGGTGCGGTTCGGTAGCCGGAGGCCTTCTGCCGGTGCGTCCGGTCAGCGCTGGGCGAGCAGCGCCGGCAGCCGTGCGGCCAACCGCTCGTACTCGTCGGCGGTGTTGTACACCTGACCGGTGAGCCGCAGCCACCCCCGGCCGCTCCAGCTCATCACCGCCACCTCGGCGGCGAGCCGCTCGCCGATGCGCGTCTGCAACGCCCGCGCCGCGTCGATCGTGGCGGCAGTCCCGGCCGGCAGCGGGATGAGGCGCAGAGACACCCCCGGCCCGCCGGGGTCGGGCAGGTCGGCGGGGGCCACCCCCAGAGCGTCCCCCACCACCCGCTGGCCGTACGCGGCGAGAGCCGCATTGTGTGCCCGCACCCGGTCCACGCCGAGACTGCGCATCGTGAACAGACCCGCCGGGGCGGCCAACCAGGGCGTGTAGTCGAGGGTCGCCTGCCACTCGAGCCGGGCCGGGAAGCCCGACTCCTGCTCCCACGAGACCACCAGCGGCTCGATCCGTTCCCGCCACTGCGGTGCCACGGCCAGCAGGGCCGTTCCGCGCGGGGCGTACGCCCACTTGTGCAGGTTGCCCACCCAGAAGTCGGCACCGATGCCGGCCACCGTCGTGGGCAGCATCCCCGGGGCGTGTGCCGCGTCCACCAGCACCGGCACGCCGTGTTCGCGGGCCACCCCGACGATCGCGGCGGTCGGGAAGAGCTTGGCGGTCGCCGAGGCGAGCTGGTCGACGACGAGCAGTCGGGTGCGCCCGGGGCGCAGGCCGTCGCGGATGATCTGCACGAGCTGCTCGTCGGTCGCCGTCAGTGGAACCGGCAGGACCCGGCTGACCGCCCCGGTACGACGGCACTCGCGCTGGATGGCCAGGCTCACCGCCCCGTACCCGTGATCGGTGCTGAGCACCTCGTCGCCGGGACGCAGGCCGATGGACTGCAGCACCACCGCGACGCCGGTGGTGGTGTTGCCCACCAGGGCGCTGCCGTCCGGGTCGGCACCCAGGAACCCGGCGAGATGCCGTCGGGTGTGCGCGATCCGGTCGACCAGACCCTGGGTGAAGAACCGCAGCGGGTTGGCCTCCATCTCGTCGCGCAGCCGCTGCTGGGCTCGCTGCACGCCGATCGGGACCGCGCCGAACGAGCCGTGGTTGAGGTGGCTTACCGCCGGGTCCAGGGAGAAGAGCAGGCGGGCGCCCGGGATCGGCTCAGGGGGCTGCGGGACGCTCACCCGATGATCGTAACCGCCGGGAATCCCGCCCCTCGGCCCTTGATCAGGCGCGGGGGTGGGCCTGCCGGTAGGCGGCCCGCAGCCGCTCCACCGACACGTGCGTGTAGATCTGTGTGCTGGCGAGCGACGAGTGGCCCAGCAACTCCTGCACGGCGCGCAGGTCCGCCCCACCTTCGAGCAGGTGGGTGGCCGCCGAGTGCCGGAGGCCGTGCGGGCTCGTCCGGGGCAGGCCGGCGGCCTCGGCGTACGCACCGACGATCTGCCGCGCGGTCGTCGGATTGAGCCGACCGCCCCGGGCGCCCAACAACAGCGCGTTTCCGGAGTGGGTGTTCACCATCGCCGGGCGGCCCCGCCGCAACCAGTCGTCCAACGCCTGTTGTGCGGGCACCCCGTACGGCACCGAGCGCTCCCGTCCACCCTTGCCGAACACCCGGATCACCCGTCGGCCGTGGTCGACGTCAGCGACGTCCAACCCGCAGACCTCACTGACCCGTACGCCGGTGGCGTAGAGCAGCTCCAGCAGCACCCGGTCCCGCAACGGCACCGCGGTCCGCTGTGGTGCGCCCGAGGTCGGCTCGGTCGCCTGGTCCGTGCGCGCCGGGCCGGTGCTCTCCGATTCCGTGGCCGCCGGGGCGGTGCTCTCCGATTCCGTGGCCGCCGGGGCGGTGCTCTCCGATTCCGTGGCCGCCGGGGCGGTCCCTGTCCGGCGGGTGTCCGGTGGGGCTTCGGGCGTGCCGGTGGTGGTCAACCGCCGACCCGGAGCATCGACCAGGGCAGCGGCCTGGTCGGCGCGCAGCACGCTGGGCAACTCCCGGTGCGCACGCGGGCTGGCCAGCGCCGCACCGACGTCGACGGAGAGCAGCCCGGCCCGGTGCGCCCACGCGCTGAACGCCCGGGCCGACGCGGCCCGCCGCGCCAACGAGGTGCGCGCCGCACCTGTGGTGCGCTGCCGCGCCAGCCAACTACGCAGCACCGACAGGTCCAGCTCGGCCAGGTCGACGCAGCCCATCCGAACGGCGTGGTCGAGCAGCGAGACCAGATCGGTGACGTACGCACGGACGGTGTGCGCCGACCGGTTCCGCACCCGGGACAGGTGCTCGGCGAAGTCGTCGACGGCGTCGCGCAGCGCCGGCGGTAGTGCCTGGTGCATGGCCCGGGTGCCCCGCGCAGGTCGACTCACCGTGGGCGCGCCGATCCGGTCGCGGGGAAGGCCCGTCCGTTGACACAGCCACCCGTACCGACAGCTGACACGGCATCAGCCTACGGCTGATCGTCGTACGTCACCTGCCCCGAGCCTTCCCCGCTCATCGCGCCTCGCCGGGCCGGCACCGCCCTCGGTTGCCGTCGAGCGCGTCGGTCGGCACCTCAAGCAGTCCCTGCCGGGGCGGTTTCATCGCCACCGAATGCCGAGCGCACGGCCCCAGCGGTGCCGAAATCGGGGCCCGGAAAGACGATCAGCACGCAAAGCGGACCGGCGGCACAGCCGGGGCACAGCCCGCGGTCAAGATCTGTCAAGCTGCTGCGGTGACGAAGACCGTGCTTGGCGCCGCCCGGGCGCGCCTCGCCTCGCCGCTAGGCGCGCGCGAGCTCGACCTCGACGTCGTACGCGGCGTCGCCATCCTCCTCGCGGTGGGATGGCACCTCGCCGGCAAACCCACGGGTAATCCCGTCAGCGACGTCATGCTGCTGCCCACCCGCACATTCGGCTGGGCCGGAGTCGACCTCTTCTTCGTACTGTCCGGGTTCCTGGTCGGCCGGTTGATCTTCCGCGAGCAGGTCCGCACCGGAGGGTTCGACGCGGGCCGGTTCCTGCTACGCCGAGCATTCAAGCTGTGGCCGGTCTACTACCTGTTCATCGCATTCCTCATGATCACCCACCCCTGGGATCCGTGGCAGTTCCTGCCGCAGACCATCCACGTGCAGAACTACACGCAAACCAAGCCCCCGCACCTCTGGTCGCTTGCCGTAGAGGAGCACTTCTACCTCGCGGCCGCACTGCTCCTGCCGATCGCGTTCCGCCGCCGCGTTCGGCCGCAGACCCTCGTCAAGGTCATATTCGGCATCATGGTGGCCACGCTCGTCGGCCGTGTCATCGCGGTCCAGATCGACACGAAACCCGTGCTGATCCAGCAGCTCACCCACTTCCGCGTCGACGCCATGCTCGCCGGCATGCTCCTGGCCGTCGCCTCCGTCTACTACACCGAGCTGTTCGACCGCATCGTGGCCTGGAAATGGCTCTGGCTCGGCGGCACCGTGCTCGGCATAGCCTGGCTCTGGACCAACAACAAGAACTCCGACCACGGCGCCAGCTTCGGCTACTCCGTCGCGTACCTCAGTTCCGCGTCCTTTCTGCTGCTGCTCTACCGGGCCGAGTGGGTGGTCCGTTTCCGGGCCGTTCTGCGCCCGATCGGCACGCTCGGTATCTACTCGTACGCGATCTACCTCACCCATGTCTCCGCGGCCGAATACGTCAACCAGGCCGTGGTCAGGGTCGCGCCCTGGGTCAACGAGACCCCACTCCGGCTGGCCGTGCTCTACGCCGGCGTCTTCGTCATCGCGGTGGTGCTTACCCGCGCCGTCGAGTGGCCCGCGCTCAAGCTCCGCGATCGTCTGATTCCGCCGCGGGCACGTGCCGTGCCGCCGGTGCCGCCGGAGGAGGCGACGCGGCCGGAGGAGGCGACGCAGCCACACACCGCGCTCGACGGACCCACTCAGCAGCTACCGTTCGTCGCCAACCGGTGAACAGCGACAGCGGCCCGGCCGCTGGTGGCCGGGCGCCTTCGCCGGCCCTCTGGGCTGGCCTGTTCCCCGGCCCGGACGCCTTCGCCACGACCAGCCAGCGGCCCGACTATCGGCGGTTGGCCCGCTTGACCAGGACAACGGCCAAACCGGCGATGAACACTGCGGACGTGACGAGACAGCACAGCGTGGCGATGTGCCACGGCTTGATCGCACCCATGACCACGCACCCTAACGGCGGTAACGACTTTTCGACGTCCCACGAAGATGCCCTCTCAGGTCGGCCCGGACCCTTCCGCCACCGCTCCGCGCTTCGCTCGAACGGGTGGGGCCAGGGAGTATCCGTCGTGGCGGCGGACCACCAGGGACAGTTCCTCCAGAAGCGACAGCTTGCGTAACGCGGTCCGCACGTCGACGCCGGCGCGGGTGGCAAGTTGATCCACGCCCCACCCGCCCCGGCGAGGGAGCGCCTCCAGCAGTGAGCGCGCGTCTTCGTCGAGCATGTCGGCGGGCCGCTGCGGGCCCCGCGCCGGCGGGGCCAGGTCCACGCCGATCCGGCCCACCTCCTCGAGCACGTGTGCCACCCCGGTGACCAGCCGGGTCTTGGGATTGTCGCGGAGGAACTCGTGCGCGCCGACGGACATCGCCGACGTCACCGGCCCGGGCACCACCATGGCCACCCGACCGGTGTGGACGGCTCGCCGCGCGGTCTGGGTGGCGCCACTGCGCGCCGACGCCTCGACCAGGACGGTGCCCACGGTGCCCGCCGCGATCACCCGGTTGCGGATCAGGAACCGGGGCCGCAGTGGATCGGCGCCGGGCGGCCATTCGCTGACCAGCAGCCCGGTGTCGGCGATCCGGTCGAAGAGCGCGGTGTTGCCCACCGGGTACGGCCGGTCCAGCCCACAGGCGAGCACCGCGACAGTCAGACCGCCGGCGTTGAGGGCTCCCCGGTGAGCGGCGGCGTCGATGCCGAACGCCCCACCCGACACGACTGTCCAGTCCCGCTCGGCCAGCCCGTACCCCAACTCAGTGGCGACGTGCTGGCCATACCCGGTGGCCGCCCGCGCCCCGACCACGGCCACCGAACGATCCAGCGCCTCGCCCAGCGGCCAGGCTCCGCGTACCCAGAAGCAGAGCGGTGGGGCGGTCTCACCGTCCACTCGCCGGGAGACGTCGGGCAGGCGCAGCTTGGCAAGGTCGGCGACGCGGGTCGGCCACTCCTCGTCGTCCGGCGTGACCAGTCGGGCACCGAGCCGGTCCGCGCGCTCTATCGCCTCGGCAGCCACCGTGCGGGCGTCGCCGCCGGCCAGCCGGGCGGCGACCGTGCTGTGCAGCCAGCCGTCCGGGCTGCCCCCGTCGAGCAGGAGGTTCAGGGTGGCCACCGGCCCGAGTCGTTCGACCAGCCGGTGAACCGCGCGGGTGCCCGGCTCGGCCAGCCAGGTCAACGCCACCCGGGCGAGTCTGCTCTCGTCGTCGGCGCTCATGCCGTCTCTCCCGTCCGGAGTTGGATCGCTTCCCGGACGTCATCCAGGTCTGGCCGATCTCGGCCGTCCAGGTCGGTGATGGTCCAGGCCATCCGGATGACTCGATCGAAGCCACGTGCCGACAGCGAGCCGGAGTCGAGCCGGCCACGGAGCTCCGCGGTGACCCAGGCGGGCAGTCGCCACGGCGGCCGACGCAGGTGGGGGCCTCCCACCTCGGCGTTGAGCCTGCGGCCGAGGCACGCCCAGCGGGTCGCCGCCGCCTGTCGTGCCGCCGCCACCCGCGCCGCGACCGTCGCCGACGGCTCGGCGTCACTGTCTGCTGCCATCAGGTCGGCCGCCCGCACCGGCATCAGCTGCACCTGTACGTCGATGCGGTCGAGCAGCGGCCCGGAGATCCGGCCCAGGTAACGGCGACGGACCAGCGGGCTGCACTCGCAGTGCGCGTCGCCGGACGGTTTCGCGCACGGGCACGGGTTGGCCGCCAGCACCAACTGGGTCTGGGCCGGGTAGACGGTGCCGCCTCCACTGCGGCTCAGCTGGATGCGACCGTGCTCCAGGGGCTGACGCAGTGCCTCCAACGCGCCCTTGCTGAACTCTGGGGCCTCGTCCAGAAACAACACCCCTCGGTGAGCCAACGACACCGCGCCGGGCCGGGCCAGCCCCGAGCCGCCGCCGACAAGCGACGGCACCGTCGCCGTATGGTGCGGGGCCTGGAACGGCGGGCGTCGCAGCAGCCGACCGCCCGGCGGCAGCAGCCCGGCGACCGAGTGCAGTGCCGTCACCTCCAGCGCCGCGTCGTCGTCCAGCTCGGGCAGTATCGACGGCAGTCGTTCGGCGAGCATCGTCTTGCCGGCACCCGGAGGGCCGAGCAGCGCGATGTGGTGCCCACCGGCGGCGGCCACCTCCAATGCGCGCCGGCCCACCTGCTGCCCGGCGACATCGGCCAGATCCGGACCTCCGAGGGCCGGTGTCGGCGTGGCCGCCGGTGGCTCGATCAGCGGGGTGCCGTCGCGAACGAAGGAGACCAACCGGTGCAGGTGGTCCACCGCTCGCACCCGTACCCCGGGGATGACGGCGGCCTCGGCGGCGTTGCCGAGCGGGACGATCACCCGCTCGACGCCGGCCTGGGCCGCGGCGGCGACCATCGGGAGCACGCCGCGCACCGGCCTGACCGTGCCGTCGAGCCCCAACTCGCCGAGGACCACCACACCATCCAGAGGAAGCAGCGGCAGCTCACCCGAACCGCCGAGCAGAGCTGCCGCGATGGCCAGGTCGAATGCCGAGCCGAACTTCGGCAACGTGGCGGGCAGCAGGTTGAGGGTGATCCGCCGGTTGGGCCATCGTTGGCCGGAGTTGACGACGGCGGCGCGGACCCGGTCGCGGGCCTCGTGCAGGGCGGTGTCCGGCAGACCGGAGATCACCACTGCCGGGAGGCCGGCTGCCAGGTCCGCCTCCACCTCGACCAGGTGGCCGGTCACGCCGACCAGACCCACGCAGAGCACCTTCGCGTAGCTCACGACGCCGCCGACTCTTCGGGAGTACGCATCTCAGAACGCTCCCTTGAGGTGCTCGACCTGCGCCGGCCCGGCATCCGGTAGTCGCACCGACAGCACGTCGAAGCGCACCTCCTCGGCGGTCGTACCGGTCTCGGTCAACCAGCGCGCGGCAAGCCCTCGCAGCCGACGGGCCTTGGCCGGCACGACAGCCTCGGCCGGGGTGCCGAAATCGTCGCCCCGGCGGGTCTTCACCTCGCAGAAGGCGAGCACCGGCCCGTCCCAGGCGATGATGTCGATCTCCCCGGAGGGGCAGCGCCAGTTCTGGGCGACCGGGCGCAGCCCCGCCTCGGTCAGGTGTCGGACGGCGCACCGCTCCCCGTACGCGCCGACCGCCTGGTTCCGCTTCGTCATGCAGGGCACGGTGCCCGCCGGAGTGCGAGCGCCGCGACCTCGGCGACACCGCATCTGTGGACGACGGGCGTCTTGTGGACAACCGGACGATCAAGCCCGCGCCGTGCTAGGAGGCCGCGGCCGAGCCCGGCTCACCGCCCGGCTACCCGAGACGTCGGCTACCTGAGACGTCGGCTTCCTGAGATGTCGGCTTCCTGAGACGCCGGTCCCTCATGATCAGATGATGAAAAGTAGGTTCCAGGACGGCGGAGGACCTACTTTTCATCATTTGATCAACGTTTACGTCCGGCCGCGGCGGGGTCCTCGCGAGTTCTCACCAGCCTCCGTTCGATCGCGCTATCGACCGTGCGGTCGGCAGCGCGGGGCGGGTCGAAATGGCGCGGGCGTGGCCGGTCGCATACGGTGCCTGACGTGGACGGACGACGGAGTTTTCCGGAAGATCAGGAGTCGCGCTGGTACCCCGACGAGCGGGGTCGCGGTTACGGCGACTCGGAGTGGCGCGGCGCCGGCGAACCGCGCTACCGCGACGACGAGATCCCCGAGCAGCGCGGCCCCAAGGAGAGCCGCTCCGTCGAGGACACCGGGGTCGGCCGTCGCCGAGAGCCGGATTCAGGGCGCTTCGGCGCGGTGGACGCGGGGCGGTTCGGTGGTACGGCGGAGTCGGACTCGGGTCGGCTGAGCGCGGTGGACGCCGGTCGGTTCGGTGGTACGGCGGAGTCGGACTCGGGTCGGCTGAGCGCTGTGGACACCGGTCGTTTCGGTGGTTCGCCGGAGTCGGACTCGGGTCGCTTCGGCGCGGTGGACGCTCAGCCGGGTCGGTTCGGCGCGGGCGAGCCCGAGTCGGGACGGTTCGGCGCGGTCGACCCGTTGGGTGACGTGCGGGCGGAGATCGACGGGTACCGGGCCACCCGGTCACGGCGGGCCGACCGGGACTCCTCGGAGGTCTCCGGCGAACTGCCCGGTCGTTGGGTCACCCAGGACGCGACCGGGGCGGCTGCGCCGTTCGGTGTTCGGGACCAGTCGGAGGTCTCCGGGGAGCTGCCCGGTCGTCGGGCCGCCCGCGAGGCGGCCGGGGCGGACGCACCGCTGACCGTCGGTCGGGAGGAGGTCAGCCGTCCGTCGACGGCGGTGGGCGAGACGCCCGGCGGCGTCCTCGCCGACCAGGCTCGTCCCGCCCCGCTCGGCGGGTACCCGATCATCGATCCCACGCGTGGTGGCGGCGAGACACCGCATCCGTTGGAGATGCCGACCGGTCCGATGCCGGGCATCGGACCCCGCCCCGACCTGCCTACCGGCGAGCCTGCGGTGTACCCGCCGACCGCCGACGGCGTCTACCGGACCCGTCGGCCGGTGCTGGCCGTACTCTTCGCGCTGCTGGTGTTGATCTTCGAGGCTCCCGCGCTGCGGGTGCTGCTCGCGGGCGTGACCGGCGATCCGGTCGACGCGGGGAACGTCGTGGCGGGCATCACCCTGGTCGCCGGGCTGCCGATCTTCGCGATCGGGCTGTACGGGCTCCGAACGGGAGGTCTGGCGCTTTCCGACACCGGCCGGGGTTGGCTGCGCCCACCGACGGCCTATCTGACCGTCGGCCTGGTGCTCTTCATCGCCGCCGCGCTCGCCGCCGGCTGACCGCGCCCGCCCGCCCGCCGCGCCCGCCCGCCCGCCCGCCGCGCCCGCCCGCCCGCCGCGCCCGCCCGCCCGCCCGCCCGCCGCGCCCGCGCGCCGCGCCGCGCCCGCGCGCCGCGCCGCGCCCGCGCGCCGCGCCGCGCCCGCGCGCCGCGCCCGCCCGCCGCGCGAGCCGCGGGCGTGATCGACACCAGGTCGGCGATGTGGGGGTGTCAGGGCAGCGGGATGGCGCCACCTCGCCGATGTGGAGTCGATCATGAGGCGATTCGGGCGGATCGAGGGCGGATCGAGGGCGGATCGAGGGCGGACCGAGGGCGGATCGCGGGCGGATCGGCGAGGCGCGCGGCGAGGGGGCGGCGCACCCCGCGCACCCCGGGGCGGTTGAACGGGTGAGGGGCGTACACTGGCCAACTGGCGACCGCCTCGCGCGGTCGACCTCGCGTGCCCTCTTCACGAATCGTCGTGAAGCGACGGCCTCCCTGGTCCCGATCCCGATCGGGCCCACCATGGGCCGGCGACCAGGCACCAGGACGCCTGGCCACCGGTCGGGCGTGACAACCAGGGATCTTGAGGAGTACCCCAACCATGGCCGTCGTGACCATGCGCCAGCTGCTGGAGAGCGGTGTCCACTTCGGGCACCAGACCCGGCGCTGGAACCCGAAGATGAAGCGCTTCATCATGACCGAGCGCAACGGCATCTACATCATCGACCTGCGCCAGACCCTCGACTACATCGAGAAGGCGTACGAGTTCGTGCGTGGAACCGTCGCCGAGGGCGGCAGCATCCTGTTCGTCGGCACCAAGAAGCAGGCCCAGGAAGCGATCGCCGAGCAGGCGACCCGGGTCGGCCAGCCGTACGTCAACCACCGCTGGCTCGGTGGCATGCTGACCAACTTCCAGACGGTGTACAAGCGGCTCCAGCGGATGAAGGAGCTGGAGGGCCTGGGTGACCTCAGCGGCACCGCCGCCGGTTACACCAAGAAGGAGACCCTGCAACTCTCCCGCGAGAAGATCAAGCTGACCCGCACGCTCGGTGGTCTGCGGGACATGCAGAAGCTTCCCGCCGCGGTCTGGATCGTCGACACCAAGAAGGAGCACATCGCCGTCGACGAGGCCCGCAAGCTGGGCATCCCGGTGATCGCGGTGCTGGACACCAACTGCGACCCGGACGAGGTCGACTTCCCGATCCCGGGCAACGACGACGCGATCCGCTCGGCCGAGCTGCTGACCAAGGTCGTCGCCGCCGCCGTCGCGGATGGTCTGATCGCGCGTTCCGGCCGTCGCCGGGGCAACGACGAGAAGCCCGAGGGTGTCGCGAGCGACGAGCCGCTGACCGAGTGGGAGCGCGAGCTGCTCGAGCCGAAGAAGGCTGACGAGTCGGCCGAGCAGGCCGCTGCCACCCCGGAGCAGCCGGCGCAGGCCGCCACCGAGCAGCCGGCGGCCGCCACCGCGGAGTGATCGCACCGTCGCTGCCGCGCCGTCCGTTTTCGCGGACGGCGGGCAGCGACGGTACGCCGGGCACGATCCGCCCGGATCCGGGTAACCGGCACCTCTGACCATCCACACGCCGTCTCAACACCGAAGAGAGAGCCATGTCCCAAATCACCGCCGCGGACGTCAAGAAGCTCCGCGACCTCACCGGCGCCGGCATGATGGACAGCAAGAAGGCGCTGACCGAGGCCGAGGGCGACTTCGACAAGGCCGTCGAGATCCTGCGCGTCAAGGGCGCCAAGGACGTCGGCAAGCGGGCTGGTCGTACGGCCGCCAACGGTCTGGTCGCCCACTCCGGCAAGGCCCTGTTGGAGCTCAACTGCGAGACCGACTTCGTCGCCAAGACCGAGTCGTTCATCGCGCTGGCCCAGCAGCTCGTCGAGCACGGTGAGCGCTCCGGCGTGAACACCGCCGAGGAGCTGCTCGCCAGCGAGCTCGACGGCAAGGTCGTCGCCGACCTGATCCAGGAGCAGTCCGCCAAGATCGGCGAGAAGCTGGTCCTCAACCGGTTCGCCAAGGTCGAGGGCACCACCGCCGTCTACCTGCACCGCAAGGCCCAGGACCTGCCGCCGGCCGTCGGCGTGCTGGTGTCGTACACCGGTAAGACCGACGAGGCCGGCGACGCCGACGCCCGTGGTGTGGCCATGCAGATCGCCGCGATGCGACCGAAGTACCTCACCCGGGACGAGGTTCCGGCCGAGATCGTCGAGTCCGAGCGGCGCATCGCCGAGCAGACCGCTCGCGAGGAGAACAAGCCCGAGGCGGCCCTGCCGAAGATCGTCGAGGGTCGGGTGAACTCCTTCTTCAAGGACTACGTCCTGATCGAGCAGGCGTCGGTGGCCGACAACAAGAAGTCGGTGAAGCAGGTGCTGGCCGAGGCCGGCATCGAGGTCACCCGCTTCGTGCGGTTCGAGGTCGGCCAGGCCTGAGCCGTCACCGGGCGCCGTGGGCGCCCGTGGGCAGGAGACGTCGACGAGGAGGCCGCCGGTGTACGTGACAGGCACCGCGGCCTCCTCGTCACATAGGGTCGGCAGCGGCAGGTTCGCGGTACGCGCCGCACGGGGCGTGCGCGTGGTGAAGGGCGGGGCGGATGACGCAGGTTGTGAGTGACCGGACGCTGGAGCTGGACGACCCGACGGCACCGCCGCCGGGGCGCGCCCGCCGGGTGGTGCTGAAGCTCTCCGGTGAGGTGTTCGGCGGCGGCGCGATCGGCGTCGACCCGGACGTCGTCCAGGCCATCGCCCGGCAGATCGCCACCGTGGTCCGCCGCGGCGTGCAGGTCTCCGTGGTGGTCGGCGGCGGCAACTTCTTCCGCGGCGCGGAGCTGCAGAAGCGCGGGATGGACCGGGCCCGCGCCGACTACATGGGCATGCTCGGCACCGTGATGAACTGCCTCGCGCTCCAGGACTTCCTGGAGAAGGAGGGCATCGAGACCCGGGTGCAGAGCGCCATCACGATGGCCCAGGTCGCCGAGCCGTACATCCCGCTGCGGGCGATCCGGCACCTGGAGAAGGGCCGCGTGGTCATCTTCGGCGCCGGCGCCGGGATGCCGTACTTCTCCACCGACACGGTGGCCGCCCAGCGGGCGCTGGAGATCCGGGCCGACGTGGTGCTGATGAGCAAGAACGGGGTGGACGGCGTCTACACCGCCGACCCCCGGATCGACCCCACCGCCAGCAAGCTCGACTCGATCACCTTCTCCGAGGTGCTGCGCCGCAACCTGCGGGTGGCCGACGCGGCGGCGTTCAGCCTCTGCATGGAGAACGGCCTGCCGATGCTGGTCTTCGGCGCGCAGGGTGACGACACCATCATCCGCGCAGTGGGTGGCGACAAGATCGGCACCCTGATCACCGCCTGAGCCCGCCGATCGCGGTGACGGCGGTTTGACGACTTTCAGCAGGGCCCACGACGAGCACAGAAGGAGGCGAGGAGACCGGTGATCGACGACACCCTCCTCGAGGCCGAGGAGAAGATGGAGCGTGCGGTCGAGCACGCCAAGGAGGAGTTCGGCGCGATCCGCACCGGCCGCGCCAACCCCGCCATGTTCTCCAAGGTCATCATCGACTACTACGGCACGCCCACGCCGCTGACCCAGATGGCGTCCATCGCGATCCCCGAGCCGCGGATGGCGATCATCAAGCCGTACGACAACTCGCAGATCAACACGATGGAGAAGGCGATCCGCGACTCGGACCTCGGGGTGAACCCGAACAACGAGGGCACCCAGCTGCGCATCCTGCTCCCGCAGATGACCGAGGAACGCCGCCGCGACATGATCAAGGTGGCCCGGCACAAGGGCGAGGAGGCCAAGGTGGCGATCCGCAACGTCCGCCGCCGTGGCAAGGAGGAGCTGGACCGCATCGTCAAGGACGGCGAGGCCGGCGAGGACGAGGGTCGCCGCGCCGAGAAGGAGCTCGACGACCTGACCCAGCGCTACGTCGCCAGCGTCGACGACCTGGTCAAGCACAAGGAAACCGAGCTGCTCGAAGTCTGACCGCGTCTGCCCGCCCACGCGGGTGGGACGCTCCGAGGCCCGTTCCCCGAGGTGGGAACGGGCCTCGTGTCGTACGTCAGCAGGGAATCCAGACGGTCCTGGTGCTCTCCGCCAACTGCTCCCCGGTGTACGCGTCGCGTAGCGCGAAGCGGACGGTGGCCTTGCCCGGGTGTAGCACCGGATCTCTCCGCGCGAAGCCCATCGCGAGTTCGGCGGTGCCGCCGTCGCACTGGATCTCGCCGGCGCCCCGTCCCGAGGTGGCCCAGAGAGTGGGCAGACCGTCCTGCACGAGCGAGGCCGACATCAGGTACGGGCCGGCCGGGCAGGAGCGGGCGGTGGCGTCGACGCTCGTCGCCGGGTACGCCTCGCCGGGCTCGGCCCCCGGCGGCTCGAACAGGTACAACTCGCTGGCGTGGCGATCGATGGTGATCCTGGTGGGTGCCGCGGCGGCGGCCGGTGCCCCCGCTGCCAGGACGATGGCGGCCACGGTCGAGGCCGCCAGACTGACCTTGTGCATGTGTGTGCCCTTCCCCCGTCGGACACGCCGGCGGGAGCCGGCGCGTCACCACCCGACCACGTGGGGTGTGCTCGGCTCAGTTCCTGATCGGGCAGGCGACCAGTCGGATCGATGGTTGCCGTCCATCCCGAGGTGCGGTACCGGTCTGGTGTCCGCCGCCGTCAGGCGGACCGGTGACCAGGGCGGGGCCCGTCGGTGTGCCTCGTCCGCCGTGCCGGTGCGGCGGGTGCAGTAGGCTCGGCAGGATTCCCGGCCACCGGGTGGTGAACCCCGGGAATCGACCGACCGTCGAGGCGGTCGACCGGAGGAACATCGCGCCTGTAGGGGATGCTTGTGGTCGTGCGTCATGTGGTGGTTCTCGCGCCCCGTCGCGGTGTGTGATGTCCCGCCCCGACCCCTACGGCAACGAGCCTCGTGGCTGGGACCGCCCGGAGCGCCCGGTGGCGCTGCCCTGGCCCGACCAGGAGCTGGACGCCGGCCAGTGGAGCCGCCGTCCCACGGCCGGCCCCGAGCTGTACGCCGACCCGCACGCCCGGCCGTACGCCGAGCCGCATCCGACCGGCCCGTACGACGAGCGTGGCCGTGTGGTCCGCCCGGACGACCGGGACCGTCTCGACGACCGTGACCGGCGCGGTCGTTTCGATGACCGGGACCGGCACGAGGACGACCGGAACCAGCCCGACCGGTACGACGACCGGGGCCGTTCCGGCCGACACGTCGATCGTCCGCCGGTCGGTCCGGACGGCGGCCCGATCCACCCGGGCGGCCCCGGCCGCTACGACGAGCCCGAGCGCTACGACGAGCCGGAACCCTTCGACGGGCCGGTGCGTTACGACGAGGACGCCTACCCGACCGCGCAGCTCGCGCCCATCGGTGCCGAACTGCTGCCGGACCCGGAGCCGGTGGACGAGCCGGAGCCGCCGGCCGGTCGACGGACGAAGGGTCGGCGTCGGGCCAGCGTCGACCGACCTGCCACCCAGCAGGTGGGCAACGGGCGAGCCGGCCGTAATCTCCCGGCGGCGATCGGGGTCGGGCTGGGGCTCGGCGCGCTGATCGTGGTGCCGCTGGTGTTCTACCCGTTGGCGTTTCTGCCGGTGATCGCCGGTGCCGTCGCCATCGGCATCTGGGAGATGGCCCGGGCGGTCCGACGCAGTGGCGCCCACCCACCGCTGGTGCCGCTGATCGCCGGCGGGGTGCTGACCGTGGGCCTGGCCTGGTTCGCCGGCCCGGACGCGCTCAGCCTGGGGCTGCTCGTCACCGTGCTGGGCACCATGATCTGGCGGCTCGGTGACGGTCCGGCCGGTTTCCAGCGGGATCTCACGGCGGCCACCCTCATCGCCGTCTACGTGCCGTTCCTCGCCGGGTTCGCGGCGTTGCTGGCGGCGGCCCCCGACGACGGTCCGCTGCGGATCCTGGCCACGCTGGTCGCGGTGGTCCTCTCCGACACCGGCGGGTACGCGGCCGGCGTCTCGTTCGGCAAGCACCCGATGGCCCCGTCGATCAGCCCGAAGAAGTCCTGGGAGGGCTTCGCCGGCTCGGTCACCGCGGCGGCGCTGGGCAGCGCGTTGCTGCTGTGGCTGATGTTCGAGGTGGCCCCCTGGTGGGGTGCGCTGTTCGGGGTGGCGGTGTCCGGCGCGGCGGTCCTCGGTGACCTGGCCGAGTCGATGATCAAGCGGGATCTCGGTGTCAAGGACATGAGCAACCTGCTGCCCGGCCACGGCGGTCTGATGGACCGACTGGACTCGATCCTCTTCGCGGTGCCGACCGCGTACCTGCTGCTGGCCGTCTTCGTGCCGATGGTGAACTGAGGCATGGATCACGGCGTTCCGGTCGTCCGGCTGCGGGGGTCGCGGCCCGTTCGGCACCTCCGGATCGGCACCTGCCGCCGACGGCGTGACACACTGGACCAGCCATGACGAGCTTGCCGTTGATCCCCGCCATCTCGGATGCCCCCGCCGCGCGCCGGGCCTCCATGCCACCGAAGCACCTCGCCGACCTGGACCTGGCCGGTCGCCAGGCGCTGGTCACCGAGTTGGGTGAGCCCGCCTTCCGTGCCAAGCAGGTCTCGAACCACTACTTCGGGCGGTTGGTCCGTGACCCGCAGGCCATGACCGACCTGCCTGCGGCGACCCGGGAGCGGTTGTCCGAGCAGTTGATGCCGACGCTGCTCACCCCGGTGCGGGAGCTGGCCTGTGACGACGGCGCGACCCGTAAGGCGCTCTGGCGGCTGCACGACGGTGCTCTGGTGGAGAGCGTGCTGATGGGCTACCCGGACCGGGTCACCGTCTGCATCTCCAGCCAGGCGGGCTGCGGCATGGCGTGCCCGTTCTGCGCGACCGGCCAGGCCGGGCTGACCCGTAACCTGTCCACCGCCGAGATCGTCGACCAGGCGGTCTACATGGCCGGGGTGGCGGCCTCCGGCGTGGTCGCCGGGTCCCCACCGCGGCTGTCGCGTGTCGTCTTCATGGGCATGGGCGAGCCGTTGGCCAACTACAACCGGGTCGTCGCGGCGATCCGCCGCCTGGTCAGCCCTGCTCCGGAGGGGCTCGGTCTGTCCCAGCGGCACATCACCGTTTCCACGGTCGGTCTGGTTCCGGCCATCCACCGACTGGCCAGCGAAGACCTCTCTGTGACCCTTGCGCTGTCGTTGCACGCGCCCGATGATGATCTGCGCGACGAACTCGTGCCGGTGAACCAGCGCTGGAAGGTAGCCGAGGTGCTGGACGCAGCGTGGGACTACGCCGACCGGACGGGCCGTCGCGTGTCGATCGAGTACGCGATGATCAAGGACGTGAACGACCAGCCCTGGCGGGCCGACCTCCTCGGGCGGCTGCTGGCCGGCAAATTGACCCACGTGAACCTCATTCCACTCAATCCGACGCCGGGCAGTCGCTGGGACGCGAGCCCGAAGCCGGTCGAGCGGGAGTTCGTCCGGCGGTTGCGCGACGCCGGGGTGTCCACCACCGTGCGGGACACCCGAGGTCGCGAGATCGACGGCGCGTGTGGCCAACTCGCCGCCGCCGAGGACAACGACACCAACACCGACCGCGCCGGAGAGGCACCGGCGTGACCGGGCGTGGCGAACGAGACCAGGAGACATAGTGGCGAGTCAGGGTCAGCGTTTCCGGCGCAAGGCGCTCCGCCGGGGATACAAGGTCGACGAGGTGGATGCCTTCCTCGACCGGGTCGAGGCGACGCTCGACGGCCGACAGGTCGGTGCGCCGGTGGCCTCCCAGGAGGTCCACGACGTCGTCTTCCGGGTCCGGTTCAACGGCTACGACGAGTGGCAGGTCGACCTGCACCTCGACCGCGTGGAGCGGCAGTTGGCCGAGCTGGAGGAGCGCAACAGCGCCGGGCGCGGTGGCGACCCCCGAATGGCTGACCGGCTGGGCCCACCGGACCGGATGGGCCCGCCGATGCGCGACGAGCGGGGGATGGCACCACCGATGCCGCCGCGACCGATGCCCGCCCAGGCCGGTCCGCCCGCCGACCGCTACGGCCGCTACGACGAGCCGACCGGCGCCTTCGCCGGTGGGTACGACGGCCCCCGTGGCGGTTACGACGCCCCGCGCGGACCGGCCGGCCCCGGCCCGATGGGTCCCGGCGGCCCGATGGGCCCCGGTCCGATGGGTCCCGGTCCGATGGGTGGCCACGGCGCTCCGCCGCGCGGTCTCCCCGCCGGCCCTTCCGGGTACGGTCAGGACGACCAGCGCGCGCCGGGTGGCTACGGCCCGGGCCCGGACGACCAGCGGGCGCCCGGCGGCTACGGTCCGCCGGAGGAGTCGCGTTTCGACGGCTTCGAGGCCGGTCGGCACGGCCGCACCGACATGACCGCCGAGATCCGGATGCCGGAGCGGGATCTGCGTGACATGCGCCGGGGTCCGGCCGGTCCGCCTCAGCTGCCCCAGCAGGGCATGGCCGGCCCGCCGATGGCCGGTCCGCCCGCGGTGCCCGGCCCTCCGATGGGTGGCCCCCCGATGGTCGGTCCGCCGATGGCCGGTCCGCCCGGCAGTGACCTGTACCGGGTCGACCAGATCCGCCGCAGCTTCCAGGTCCGTCGGTTCGGCAGCGGGTACGACCCCGACCAGGTGGACCGGTTCTTCGAAACCCTGCTCGGCGGCATGCAGCGCCGTAACCCGATGCCGGTCGACCCGAAGGACCTCGACACGCTGCGGTTCGGGCTGGTCCCGGGCGGCTACTTCGAGGCCGAGGTGGACGCCGCGCTGAAGGACGTGCAGGACATCCTCTTCGGGCGCTGACCCCGACGCGTACGGACGAGGGCCCGTCCCCCGGGTGGGGGCGGGCCCTCGGCGTTGTCGACCGCTCGTCCGGCGGACGGGCGGGTCAGGAGCGCAGACCGCTGCGCCGCAGCACGATGTCACCGATCACGATGATCAGCAGCAGTGCGGCCAGGCCGATCAGCCAGAGGTCCTCGACCCTGCCCTCGTGGTTGCCGCAGATCATCGCCAGCAGCGCCAGCGCCGACAGCACCGCGCCGATCTGCCCGGCCTTGCGGTGCCCGGGCTTGTGCTGGTCCGGCGACGTTACCGGCTCGCTTCCTGCCACTGTCGGTCCTTCCCTCGCGATCGGATCTTTGGTTAGTCTGGCACGCCTCCCGCTCGGCGCGGCGGGGTGGGGGTTTCCCGGCCCTCAGGCTCCGCCCATCCGGGTCGAATGGCACTACCGGCGTCGCGGGGCGACGGTCAGACTCACTCCGGTAGCGTTTGGCGTACACCTGATTGTCTGTTTGAGGGGGACTGTGCGGTGCGAGTGACCGGAACCGGGCACGCCAGCATGCGGATCGACACGGCCGCGGGCAGCATCCTGTGCGACCCGTGGGTCAACCCGGCGTACTTCGCCTCGTGGTTCCCCTTCCCGGACAATTCCCTGCTCGACTGGGAGAGCCTGGGCCAGGTCGACTACCTGTACGTCTCCCACCTGCACCGGGACCACTTCGACGCGAAGCACCTGCGGGACTTCGTCTCGAAGGAGGCGACGGTCCTGCTTCCCGAGTTCCCCACCTCGGAGATGGAGGACGAGTTCCGGGCGCTGGGCTTCACCAAGTTCCTGAAGGCGCCCAACGAGCAGGTGGTGGAGCTTCCCGGCGGCCTGAAGATCATGATCCAGGCGCTGACCAGCCCGACCGACGGCCCGATCGGCGACTCGTCGCTCTGGGTCGAGTACGACGGGGTGCGGCTGCTCAACCAGAACGACGCCCGTCCGACCGACCTGAGCGTCTTCGCCGAGTTGGGGCACGTGCACGCGCACCTGCTGCAGTTCTCCGGCGCGATCTGGTACCCGATGGTCTACGAGCTGCCGCAGGCGGCGAAGACCGCGTTCGGCAAGCAGAAGCGGGACCGGCAGTTCGACCGGACGTGGCGCTACATCGACGACCTGAAGGCCGACCACGTCTTCCCGATCGCCGGCCCGCCGTGCTTCCTCGACGACGCACTGTGGCAGTTCAACGACATCCACGGCGACGAGGGCAACATCTTCCCCGACCAGTCGGTGTTCCTCACCGAGTACGCGAAGGTCGGCGGCACCAACGGGATCGTGCTGCTGCCGGGCAGCGTCACCGAGGTCACCACCGAGGGGGCGAGCACCACCCACCCGGTGCCGGTGGAGGAGTTCTTCGCGAACAAGGTCGCCCACCTGGAGGAGATGCGGGAGCGCAAGCGCCCGATCATCGAGGCGGAGAAGGCGTCCTGGCGGCACCCCGAGGTGGACGTCCTCGGCGAGATGAAGCGTCGGATCGAGCCCCTGCTCGAGGAGTCGATCTACCTGGCCAAGGGGGTCGGTGGCCCGGTCCGCTTCGACCTGGTCGGCTACGACGGCGAGAGCGTCGAGTCGATCGTGGTGGACTTCCCGGGTAAGGAGGTCCGGCCGTACGCCGACGAGAAGGTCCGCTACCGGTTCCGCACCGAGCGGTCGTTGATCGAGCACCTGCTCTTCATCGACGAGGTGGACTGGGTCAACTCGCTCTTCCTGTCCTGCCGGTTCTCGGCCGCCCGGATCGGCCAGTACAACGAGTTCGTCTACGCGTTCTTCAAGTGCCTGTCCGAGGAGCGTCTCCAGTACGCCGAGGGCTGGTACGACGAGCACGAGCGCAGCACCGACGCCGAGGACATCACCCTGGGCGACTGGGTGGTGCAGCGACGCTGCCCGCACCTGAAGGCCGACCTGACCCGCTTCGGCATCGTCGAGGGTGACCAGCTCACCTGCCAGCTGCACGGTTGGCGCTTCGACCTGCCCAGCGGCCGTTGCCTGACCAGCGTCGGCCACAAGGTCCGCGCCCACCGGGTCGACGCCGAGACCCCGGCCCCGGCCGGGGAGGCGCTCAGCTGACGTACCGGCCGGGACGCCTGAGGTGGCGCCCCGGCGATCCGTGTCCGCCCGACCCCCCGATACGCCACCATGCAATGGAGGGCGGCGAAAGCCGCAGTCCGGTAGCTACCGGACACCATTGAGAGCGGGGCGGGCGTGGCGGGGGCGGACGCGCGACAGGGTTCGTACCGGTACGGGCGCGGCCGGGAGATGACCCGGGACGCGGCGCGGGTGGAGACGTTCAGCGACGGGGTCTTCGGGGTCGTCCTGACGGTGATGGCCGTCGAGCTGCTCCAGACCGGACCGGCCCGGGTGGGTGGGAGGGAACTCCCGGAGGCCCTGGCCGACGCCTGGCCGTCCTACCTGGCGTACGTGATCACCTTCGGGATCGCCGGTCAGGTCTGCGGCCGTACGCACACCGGGCCGAGGAGGCCTCAGCGACCTAGATCCGCGAGGATTTTCTGGGCGGCGTTGTGGCCGGCGGCGCCGATGACGCTGCCGGCCGGGTGGCAGCCGGCGCTGCCCGCGTACACGCCGTCGATGCCGGTGGCGTAGGGCATCCGGTCGGTGAACGAGACGGTGTTGTCGACGTGGTGGATGTGCCCGCCGGTGATGCCGAAGTGCTCCTCGATGCCGGGCGGGGGCAGGGGCACCGCGTCGGCGATGAGGTCACCGGTGCCCGGGGCGTACCGCTCGACGATCTCGACCAGCCGCTCGACGTAGCCGGGCAGTTCCGCGTCCCAGGTCGTGCCGGCCAGGTCGTAGGGGACCGACTGGACGAACAACGCCGACGAGTGGTGCCCGGCGGCGTCGGAGAGCGACGGGTCGACGGTGGTGTGCAGGTACCACTCGATGGTCGGCTCCGCCGGCAGTCGCCCGGCCTGCACGTCCGCCCACATCGCCCGCAGCGCGGTCATCGGTGAGGTGGCCTCCCCACCGACCAGCGAGGCGGAGCCGGGCAGCAGGTGGATGGTCGACCCGAACGGGCTCGGCGTGCCGGCCGGCAGGCAGGAGAACCGGGGCAGCCCGGTGAGCGCCAGGTTGAGCTTGAGGGTGGTGCCGGGGCGGCGGACCGCCGCCATCCGTTCGCCGAGTGGCGCCGGGAGCGCGCCGTCGGGCAACAGGTCCATCAGCCGGTACGGGTCACACGCGCCGAGCACCACGGGGGCGGCGACCTGTCGGCCGTCGGCCAGTACGACGCCGCTGGCCGCGCCGCCGTCCACTGTCACCGCGCTCACCGGCGTACCGGTGCGGATCGTCGCCCCGGCGGCGCGGGCGGCCTCGGCGAACGTCCGGGAGACCGTGCCCATCCCACCCTCGGCGATCATCCAGGTGCCGCCCGAGCCCGGGAGCCGGCACATGTTGTGCACGAGGAAGTTGTGGCCCGTCCCGGGGTCGTCCGGGCCGGCGTTGAGACCGGACAGCCCGTCGGTGACCGCGTACATGCTGACCAGCAGTTCGGAGCGGAACTCGAACCGGGCCAGGTAGTCGGCTACCGAACCCTGGACGAGGTCGACGAAGACCTGCCGCCCCGCCGGTCGGACGTGCCGCTCGGCGGTCTCCTCGACGCTGAGCGGCTCGGCCAGCCAGGCCGGGGCGAGGTCGTCGCGCAGCGCCGCCAGCTCGGCCTGCATGGCGTCGTCGGCGGCCACGTCGGCGGGGGAGAAGAACTCGGCGAGCTGCGCCCGGGTCGCGGCGGTGTCACTGCCGAAGAGCAGGTACGGCGAGCCGAGCCCGCCCGGCGTGGGCAGGAAGTAGTGCGGGTCGCGGCGCAGCACGGGGATCCGCACGTCGAGGGTGGCGAGCAACTCCGGCGGCATCAGCCCGAGCAGGTACGAGCCGGTGGAGTGGCGCAGCCCCGGCACCTTCGGGAACGGGTTCTCGGTGCGGGTCGCGCCACCGAGCACGTCGGCGGCCTCCAGCACCAGGACGTCCAGGCCGGCGCGGGCCAGCAGCACTGCGGAGACCAGGCCGTTGTGCCCGGCACCGACGATCACGACGTCGGCGCGGGCCGGAATCTCACTGCTCATGCCGCGGCAGCCTAGTCCGCTCCGCCGGGGCTGGGCAGCCCAACGCCTGCCCAGCCGTCACCGCTCGTTCACCGGGCAGTGGCTGCGGTCGATGCCCACGCGGTCCTACCGTCGGTCGGACATCGACCACTCCGGGAGGTTCACCGATGGACCGTCGTACCGTCCTGCGTTCCGCCGTCGCCGGCGCGGCCGCCTTCTCCGGCAGCCTCTGGGCCGGCGCCGCGTTGGCCGCCCCCGCCCAGCCCGGCCCCGGCCCGTACGGGGACCTGTTGGCGGCCGACGTCAACGGCATCCAGTTGCCGGCCGGTTTCACCAGCCGGGTGATCGCCCGGTCCGGTCAGCGGGTCGCGGGCACCTCGTACCTCTGGCACTGGGCGCCGGACGGCGGCGCCTGCTTCCGCGCCGGAGACGGCTGGATCTACGTGTCGAACTCGGAGGTCCCGTTCGTCGGGGGTGCGTCGGCGGTCCGCTTCGCCGCCGATGGCTCGGTCGTCTCGGCGTACCGGATCCTCGGCGGCACGAACGTCAACTGCGCCGGTGGGGCGACCCCGTGGGGCACCTGGCTGTCCTGCGAGGAGGTGCCCCTCGGTCGGGTCTTCGAGACGTGGCCGGACGGCAGCCGGTCGGCCGAGGAGCGGACCCGGATGGGCCGGTTCACCCACGAGGCCGCGGCGTGCGACCCGGACCGCAGGGTGGTGTACCTGACCGAGGACGAGGAGGACGGCTGCTTCTACCGCTTCCTGCCGGACACCTGGGGTGATCTGCGTACCGGTCGGGTGCAGGTGCTCTGCGCGCCGGCCGACCAGGTCGCCGGGCCGGTCACCTGGCGGGACGTCCCGGACCGGGACGGCTTCCCGATCCCCACTCGGCTCCAGGTGGGTGCGGCGAAGCACTTCGACGGTGGCGAGGGTTGCTGGTACGACCGGGGCACCTGCTGGTTCACCACGAAGGGCGACAACCGGGTCTGGGCGTACGACGCGGTCAACCAGCGTCTCGACCTGGCGTACGACGACTCGCTGGTGCCGGCCGGCACGGCACCGCTGACCGGGGTGGACAACATCACGGGTACCGCCTCCGGTGACCTCTACGTCGCCGAGGACGGCGGCAACATGGAAATCGTTTTGATCAGTCCGGACGCCGTTGTCACGCCTTTCCTCAGGATCGTTGGGCAGTCGTCGTCGGAGATCACCGGTCCGGCCTTCTCCCCGGACGGCTCGCGCCTGTACTTCTCCTCGCAGCGGGGCACCTCCGGCACGTCGACCGGCGCCAACGGCATCACCTACGAGATCCACGGCCCCTTCCGCCGCTGACCCCACCCCCACGCCCGCCCTCGCCCCGGTGATCAAGAGGTTTGCGTCAGCAGACGGCACGAAAATGACGCAAACCTCTTGATCAACCCGGCTGAGGGGTGCGGGCGGCGCGGTTGGTGCGCCAGGTGGAGAGGGCCAGGGTGGCGGAGTAGCCGGCCAGGACGATCACGTGGAACACGTACAGCCAGAGGAGCACCGCCACTCCGGCGCCGATCTCGTCGAAGCCGCCGAACGGCACCCCGAGGTCCAGGGGGAGCGAGGCGAAGAGCACGAAGCCGTGCAGGAAGCCGGAGAGGTTCGCCGCGGTGAACGACCCGATCCCCACGGTGGAGAGCCAGTCCGGTGAGGCGGGCCCGACCACCCGGAACACCCACACCAGCACCGGCGTGAGCACGAGCCAGACCGCCAGGAACGACAGCACCACGCCGAGCACACCGAACCAACCCCCCTGGCGTACGAGGCCGGTGGTGAGCGGGAGCGCCAGCAGGATCGACAGCAGCAGCGCGGGGGCCGGTGCGAGCAGCGGCAGCAGGAGCAGTCGGCCCCGCCAGCCGATCAGGTGCTCGTCGGAGCGAGGCGCGGCCACCGACACGAAGGCCCGGCGCAGACCCTCGCCGTAGAGCGACGCGGGCAGCAGTGAGGCCAACGCCAGCAGCGGGGTCAACTCCACTCCGGCGTTGACCAGCGCCTCCACCGCCCGTGGTGCGCCGATGGCGGTGGGCAGAGCCTCCACGGCGTGCGAGGTGAGTCGGCGTACCCGATCGGCTCCGGCCACCAGCGAGGTGAGCCAGATCGCCAGGAGGGCGACCGGCACCACCGCGATCGCCCCGTAGAAGGTGATCGCGGCGGCGTGTAGCGACAGGTCCCGCCCACGCACCGGGCGGAACGCGGCGCTGGTGATCCGCTTCGCCCGCTGCCATCCGTTGCCCATCGCCGTCTCCTTCCCCGTCGTCGGGGCCGCCACTCCTTAAGATCGCCCGTCATGACTGTTGTCACGACCGAACGCCTCATCCTGCGCGATTGGACCGATGATCCGGCGGATCTGGCCAGGATCTACGACATCTACTCCCGTCCGGACATCACCCGTTGGCTGGCCGTGTCGCCCGGCCTGCCGATGACCGACCCGGCCCAGGCCGCCGAGCGGCTGCAGATCTGGCGGGACCGGCACGCGGCCGACGACGGCCGGTACGGCACCTGGGCGATCGAGGTACGCGAGACCGGTCAGGTGGCGGGCACGGTGTTGCTCAAGCCGATCCCCGGCATCGACGAGGCGGTGCTCACCGAGCACATCGAGACGGGCTGGCACCTGCACCCGGACTCGTGGGGCCACGGGTACGCCACCGAGGCGGCAGGTGCGCTCCTGGCGCGGGAGTTCGCCACCGGCACCCCGGAGGTCTACGCGCTGGTGTCGCCGGGCAACGAGCCGTCGATGGCGGTCTGCCGGCGGCTCGGGATGGCGCACGTGGGGCAGCGCACGGAATGGTACGGCGGCGAGTTGTTGGAGACCTTCGTGTTGAGGGCGTCGGCTGCCTGAGCGTTCCGCTACGACCTGACGCAAGATCCGCACAGGTTCGAGGAAGGTGCCGCCTCCAGTCGTCGGAGGTGGCACCTTCCTCGCATTGTCGGCAGTCGAGAGTGGGCAACTCCGTCAATAGTTACCGCGATCGAAGTGTTGACGCTCCCGTAGCACGTCAGTAACCTTTGGTCAAAGTAACGCAAGATTTCGACAAACGCATGCTTGGTTCTGTGCATGCATGCGGAAGATTCAACGGGCCTCCAAGGGGGCCCGTTGATGGTCGTACCCCTCGTCGCCGGTCGCCCTCACCGGCCGGCGACGCACCGCCGCTCACCCCCACCCGTGGTCACCCCCGCCCGCGGCAACCGTCCCCCGACGACAGGACAGTCATGAGACGAACGAATCTGTTCAGGATGGTCGCGGCGACAGCCGCGGCCACGCTGATCGCCACGGCGGGGGCGACCGCCGTCGCGAACCCGGCCGCCGCCCGCCCCGCCGACACGGCGGCCGCGCCGAGCAGCGGCTTCGCCCCGGCCGCCACCAACCTCGCCCAGGGCCGCCCCACCCAGGAGAGCGGCCACGCCGACGTCTACGACTCGTCCAAGGTCGTCGACGGCAACGCGGGCAGCTACTGGGAGAGCGTCAACAACGCGTTCCCGCAGTGGGTGCAGGTCGACCTCGGCGCAGCGCAGAGCGTCAACCAGGTCGTGCTGAAGCTGCCGACGAACGGCTGGGCGACCCGGACGCAGACGCTGAGCGTGCGAGGCAGCACGAACGGTTCGTCGTTCACCGACCTGGTCGGGTCGCAGACGTACACCTTCAACCCGGCGAGCGCCAGCACTGTCACGATCAACTTCACCTCGACCTCCACCCGGTACGTCCGGATCACCGTCACCGCGAACAGCGGCTGGCCGGCCGGGCAGCTCTCCGAGCTGGAGGTGTACGGCAGCGGAGGCACCACCCCGGACACCACCGCGCCGAGCGTCCCGGGGACGCTGTCGCAGAGCACGTCGGGCAGCACGATCACGCTGAACTGGGGTGCCTCCACCGATTCCGGTGGCAGTGGCCTGGCGGGCTACAACGTCTACCGGGGTGGCAACCTGATCGCGACGCTGGGCACCGTGCTCACCTACCAGGACACCCAGCCGGCCACCGCCACCGTCTCGTACTACGTCCGTTCCCGTGACGGCGCGGGCAACCTGTCCGGCAACAGCAACACCGTCACCCGGACCGGCAGCAACCCGCCCGCCTGCACCAACGTGGCGCAGGGCAAGAGCATGACGGCGAGCGGCTCCACCTTCACCTTCACGCCGGACAAGGCGAACGACGGGCAGCTCGGCACCTACTGGGAGGGCGCGGCGAGCTACCCGCAGAACCTGACGGTGGCGCTGGGCGCGAACCACTCGATCTCCGGCGTCACCGTCAAGCTCAACCCCGACTCGGCCTGGGGCACCCGTACCCAGACCATCCAGGTCCTCGGCCGCGACCAGGCGTCGTCGTCGTACACCAGTCTGGTGTCGGCGGCGGCCTACCAGTTCGTGCAGGGCACCAACGTGGTGACCATCCCGGTCAGCGCGACCACCGCGGACGTGCAGTTGCGGTTCACCGGCAACACCGGTGCGCCGTCCGGCCAGGTCGCGGAGCTCGAGGTGTGCGGCACCCCGGCACCCAACCCGGACCTGGTGGTCAGCTCGGTGACCTGGTCACCGTCGTCGCCCAGCGAGGCCAGCTCGGTCACCCTGTCGGCGGTGGTGCAGAACATCGGATCCGCCGCCGCGGGGGCCACCACCGTCAACTTCAGCCTGGCCGGCGCGGTCGTGGGCAGCGCCACGGTGGGCGCGCTCGCGGCGGGTGCTTCGACCACCGTGTCGTTCAACGCCGGTACGCGGCCGATGGGCAGTTACGCCGTCTCGGCGGTGGTCGATCCGACGAACACGATCGTCGAGCAGAACAACGGCAACAACAGCTTCACCGCGGCGTCGCCACTGGTGGTGACGCAGGCCCCGGGCCCGGACCTTCAGGTGCTCAGCATCGCCTCGAACCCGCCGAACCCGGCGGTCGGGGCGTCCGTCACGTTCACCGTGGCGGTCCGCAACCGGGGTACCACCGCGACCGGCGCGACCACTGTCACCCGGCTGGTGGCGGGCGGCACCACGCTCAACACCAACACCGCCTCGATCGCGGCCGGCGCGACGGTCACCGTGGCGGTCAGCGGCAGTTGGACCGCCACCAGCGGCGGTGCCACGCTCACCGCCACCGCTGACGCCACGAACGTGGTCGCCGAGACCAACGAGACCAACAACGCGTTCAGCCAGTCGATAGTGGTCGGGCGCGGGGCCGCCGTCCCGTACACCTCCTACGAGGCGGAGGCCGGTCGTTACTCGGGCACGCTGCTGGAGACCGACCCGCTGCGGACCTTCGGGCACACCAACTTCGCGAGCGAGTCCTCGGGCCGCAAGTCGGTACGCCTCACCAGCACCGGCCAGTTCGTGGAGTTCACCTCGGCCAACCAGGCCAACTCCATCGTGGTGCGCAACTCCATCCCGGACGCTCCCGGTGGCGGCGGCATCGAGGCGACGATCAGCCTCTACGTCAACGACGTGTTCTCCCGGAAGCTGACCCTGTCGTCCAAGCACAGTTGGCTCTACGGCAACACCGACGGGCCGGAGGCGCTGACCAACACCCCGCAGGCCGACGCGCGGCGGCTCTTCGACGAGTCGAACGCGCTGCTGGCGCAGTCGTACCCGGCGGGCACCCGGTTCAAGCTGCAGCGCGACTCGGGTGACACCGCCTCGTTCTACGTCATCGACATGATCGACCTGGAGCAGGTGGCGCCTCCGGCGAGCCAGCCGGCCGGCTGTACCTCGATCACGTCGTACGGCGCGGTTCCGAACGACGGGCTCGACGACACCGCCGCGATCCAGCGGGCGGTGACCGACGACCAGAACGGCGTCATCGGCTGTGTCTGGATCCCCGCCGGGCAGTGGCGGCAGGAGCAGAAGATCCTGACCGACGACCCGCTGAACCGGGGTACGCACAACCAGGTCGGCATCAGCAACGTCACGATCCGGGGCGCCGGTATGTGGCACTCGCAGCTGTACACGCTGACCGAGCCGCAGAACGTGGTGGGTGGTATCAACCACCCGCACGAGGGCAACTTCGGCTTCGACATCGACAAGAACACCCAGATCTCCGACATCGCCATCTTCGGCTCCGGCCGGATCCGGGGTGGTGACGGCAACGCCGAGGGTGGCGTGGGCCTGAACGGTCGGTTCGGCACCGGCACGAAGATCAGCAATGTGTGGATCGAACACGCCAACGTGGGTGTCTGGGTGGGCCGCGACTACGACAACATCCCCGACCTGTGGGGACCGGCCGACGGGCTGGAGTTCACCGGCATGCGGATCCGCAACACGTACGCCGACGGCATCAACTTCAGCAACGGCACGCGCAACTCGCGGGTGTTCAACTCGTCGTTCCGCACCACCGGCGACGACGCGCTCGCGGTCTGGGCCAACCCGTACGTCAAGGACCGCACCGTCGACATCGCGCACGACAACCACTTCGTCAACAACACCATCCAGTTGCCCTGGCGGGCGAACGGCATCGCCATCTACGGCGGCTACGACAACTCGATCGAGAACAACCTGATCTACGACACCGCGAACTACCCGGGCATCATGCTGGCGACCGACCACGACCCGCTCCCGTTCTCCGGCACCACGTTGATCGCCAACAACGGGCTCTACCGCACCGGCGGCGCATTCTGGAACGAGGACCAGGAATTCGGTGCCATCACCCTCTTCCCCTCCACCCGGGACATCGTCGGGGTCACCATCCGCGACACCGACATCATCGATTCCACGTACGACGGCATCCAGTTCAAGAACGGCGGCGGCAACATGCCGAACGTCGCCATCACCAACGTGCGGATCGACAAGTCCAACAACGGCGCCGGCATCCTCGCGATGAGCGGCGCGCGCGGCAACGCCAACCTGACGAACGTGACGATCACCAACTCGGCCGACGGCAACATCGTCATCCAGCCCGGCTCGCAGTTCGTCATCACCCCCTGATCGACACGCGTTAACTGACGTCGGGGTGTCCGCACCGTGCGGACACCCCGACGTTCGTCGTGGACACCGCGGCGCAGGGTCCGCCGTGGCCGTCGGACCGCCGGCAACGCCGCGCGCCGCCGAGCCGGGCGTCACAGAACACTCGGGTACGCAGAAACTGTGCGTCCTCCTCGCTGAGCGTGGTCTCACCGAAGTCGACGACGGCGAGGTGACCGAGCGAGTCGCGAAGCGCCACGGCTAGGGCGGTGACCTCGTCGAGGCTGGTCAGCGTGGTCGGCAGATGGATGATCCACCTCGGCGCGGTCATCGCAACGCCACCGTTCCTCCCGTGATCAGCGTCTGCACCTGCTCATCGGTCAGGCCGCGTTGCTCCAGGACGCGACGGCCCCAGCGGTGCAGCCGGCACGGGTGTGCTGCCTCGTCCTTGCGGCAACGGTCACCGTTCGGCTGCTCGGGGGCGTGCACGGTGATCGCCCGCAGCGCCAGCACGACGTCCTCCGTGGTGACGTGGGGCGGAAGCGGTAGATCGTCGACAGCGCCCATGGTCCTCCCGTCCGGGCGGCGACCTCCCGACGAGCGTCATACCTCACAGTCATAAATATGACTCTGCGGTATAACGCTCCCGACGGTGGCCGACCCGATCTGTTGTCCGGCTGTCCACGATGGTCGTTTCACTGCTGGCCCAACGCAATCTTTCGCGGCAGAATCCAGACCAAGGGGCGAGGTGTCTTACACGACGACAGTCAGGGAGATGACGTGGACGACTCCGGCAGCACAGTCCCACGGAGGCAGCTCGGCAGATATCTGAGAGAGCTTCGCGAAATGCCTATGTGACGGTCACGGCGGCGGCCAAGGAATTGGAATGGTCGGCACCGCGCATCTGGCGGTACGAAACCGGCCAGGTCCCCATGCACCCGAACGACGTGGCGGCCATGTGCCGGGTCTACAACGCGTCTCCGGAGACGATCGAGACGATGCGGGCGCTGGCCCGCGAGACCAAGGCGCACGGCTGGTGGCACAGCTACGGCGAGGCGATCAAGGACTGGTTCAAGCTGTACGTCGGTCTGGAAGCCGCCGCCACCCGCATCCGCAAGTACGAGGCGGACCTCATCCCCGGCCTGTTGCAGACGGTCGAGTACATGACCGAGGTGATCGCCACCGACCATCCGCAGCTCGGCGAGGCGGAGCGCAAGGCTCGGGTAGACATCCGGCTGCATCGGCAGCGCTTGCTGGCCCGTGCGGTGCCCCGCGCCCCGCATCTCGACGTCATCCTGAACGAATCGGTGTTGCGTCGGCCGCTGCGCGATCGATCGGCCATGGTGCGGCAACTGGAGGCCCTGGTGGTGACGAGCGAGCGGCACAACATCAACCTGCGCGTGCTGCCGCTGACCGCTGGGCTGTTCCGCTGGGCATCGTCTGGCACCTTCACCATGCTCGACTTCCCGACCGACGTGCGGTCGCCGGAGCCGACCACGATCTATATGGACGGTCCCTGCGGCGCGGTTTACCTTGACAAGGCGCACGAGATCGAGGTCTACGAGAACGTGTGGCGCTCACTAGGGGAGCGAGCGCTGTCCCCGACCGAGTCCCGCGAGCTGATTGCGACGATAGCGAAGGAGATGACCGATGGAGCGTGACGGAGTCTGGCGCACGTCGACCCGGTCCGGTGGCGACGGCGACTGCGTCGAGGTGGCGGGCTTCGCCGAGACGGTCGGCGTACGCGACAGCAAGGACCGGCAGGGGCCGGTGTTGACCTTCACCCCCTCGGCCTGGACCGCCTTCATCACGTGCACGGTGGTCAGCCAGCCCACGCGATGACTGCGCTCTGCCTCGCCGTACCCCTTCTGTTCGTGCTCTGGCTGTGGGGCCGACCTCTGCTCACCGGCCGCTGGAAGACTCCGGGCTGGTTCGCCGCGACGGCCGGGCTCTCGATCGTCGCTGGCAAGGGCCTCGGGATGTGTAGATCTCGATGACGGACCGGGTGTGCGATCCCGCGCAACTGGGGCTGCGGTGATTAGGCTGAGCTGAACAGAATGTCCCGCTGAGGGGGTGAGCCGGATGGCCCAGGCAGCATTCGCGCCGGAGCCGGCGCCGCAGCACACCGAGCCGTCGTTCGACGTGCTGCGGTGGCACGACGAGCCGTGGACTGCGCAGCTCGCCCTCGACCTGTTGCCGGAGACCAGCGGCCCCAAGGTTGAGGTCCTGAGCGGAAGCGTGATCGTGACACCACACGCGGGAATCGACCATCAGTCGGTCGAGCGGGAGTTGCCCTACGTGTTGCACCGTGCTGCGCGGAAGGCGGGATTCTGGGTCTATCCGGAGATCAACGTCATCTGCGGGGATGATCTCTTCATCCCGGACATCGCTGTGCTGCGGAAGTCCGGTGGTGGCCGCACTACGGTTCCCATCGCCGAGGCGGTGTTGTTGGGGGAGATCGTCTCGCCAGGTAATCGGCGTAAGGATGTGATCGACCGCCCCCGCGAGTACGCCGCCGTCGGGGTGCCGTTCTTTCTCCGGGTGGACCTGCGTAACCGTGTGCCGACCATGGCCCTGTTCGAGCTGTCCGACGGGGAGTACCGGCCGTTGGCCGCCGCCGCGGCGGGGAGCACCTTCGCAATGCGGGAGCCGTTCGAATTCTCCATCGACCCGGCCGAGTTGCTGGACGAGGAGGAGTCGGGCGAGGAGGACTGAGTCGCCCCTTGATCGACACGAGGTCGGCGAGGTGGGGGTGTCGGGGAGCGGGGATGCCGCCAGGTCGGCGATGTGGTGTCGATCAACGGCAAGGGCGGGCGGAGGGACGGGCGGTGGCGGCGGTGGGCTGAGGCTCCCAGCGGGCTCGCAGTGACGGTGGGGAAGAATGGGCCTGTGACTTCCCCCCGCGATCTTGTTCTGCTCGGGTCCACCGGTTCGATCGGTACGCAGGCCATCGACATCGTCCGGCGCAACCCGGACCGGTTCCGGGTGATCGCCGTGGGCGCGGGCGGCGGCAACGTCGAGCTGCTCGCCGCGCAGGCCCTGGAGCTGGGCGTCGAGGCGGTCGGGGTGGCCCGGGCGTCCGCCGCGCAGGACCTCCAACTCGCGTTCTACGCCGAGGCGAGTCGGCGCGGGTGGGCCACCGGTGACTTCAAGCTCCCCAAGATCGTGGCCGGGCCGGACGCCATGACCGAGCTGGCCCAGTGGCCGTGCGACATCGTGCTCAACGGGGTGGTCGGCTCGCTGGGCCTCGCCCCTACGCTGGCCGCGCTCGGTGCTGGTCGTACCCTCGCACTCGCCAACAAGGAGTCGCTCGTGGCCGGCGGCCCCCTGGTCCGGGCCGCGATGACGCGGCCGGGGCAGATCGTGCCGGTCGACTCGGAGCACACCGCGTTGGCGCAGTGCCTGCGGTCCGGGTCGCGCCCGGAGGTACGGCGGCTGATCGTGACGGCCAGCGGTGGCCCGTTCCGGGGTCGGAGCCGCGACGAGTTGACGCAGGTCACACCCGAGCAGGCGCTCGCTCACCCGACCTGGAACATGGGGAAGGTCATCACGATCAACTCGGCCACCATGGTCAACAAGGCGCTTGAGGTGATCGAGGCGCACGAGTTGTTCGACGTTCCCTACGCCGACATCACCGTGATGGTGCACCCGACGTCGGTGATCCACTCCATGGTCGAGTTCGTCGACGGCTCCACGATCGCCCAGGCCAGCCCCCCGGACATGCGGCTGCCGATCGCCGTCGCGTTGGGCTGGCCGGACCGGGTCCCCGAGGCTGCCGCCGGAGTCGACTGGACGACCTCGCACACCTGGGAGTTCGCGCCGCTCGACGACGAGGCGTTCCCGGCCGTCGCGCTGGCCAAGGCCGCCGGAGAGGCCGGACGCAGCCGCCCGGCGATCTACAACGCGGCGAACGAGGAGTGCGTCGAGGCGTTCGCGGCGGGCCGGCTGCCGTTCCTCGGCATCGTCGACACCCTCGAACGCGTGTTGGAGGAGGCTCCGGACTTCGGCGAACCAGGTACCGTCGAGGACGTGCTCGCGGCCGAGTCGTGGGCACGCGCGCACGCGCAGGAGATCATCGCGGGTTCGGTGGAAGGAGCTTGATGTCGTACCTGCTCGGGGTGGTCCTCTTCGCCCTGGCCATTCTCATCTCGGTGAGCCTGCACGAGGCGGGGCACCTGCTGACCGCCAAGGCGTTCGGGATGAAGGTCACCAAGTACTTCGTCGGCTTCGGGCCCACGATCTGGTCGTTCAAGCGGGGTGAGACCGAGTACGGCCTCAAGGGCATCCCCCTCGGCGGCTTCTGCAAGATCGTCGGGATGACCCCGCAGGACGACGACGTCGAGCCGGGCGACGAGTCGCGGGTGATGTGGCGCTACCCGGTCTGGAAGCGGACGATCGTGATGGCCGCCGGGTCGATCACGCACTTCGCGTTGGCCCTGGTCACGATCTGGATCCTGGCCGTCTCCGCCGGCCTGCCCAACCCGGACTTCCCGACCACCGACGCGCAGGCCCGCCAGGAGCCGGCCGTCATCCGACTCAGTGACTGCGTGGTGGCGGAGAACTCGGTGCGCGCCTGCGCCCCCGGCGACGCCGCCAGCCCGGCCGCCCAGGCGCAGTTGAAGAACGGCGACCGGATCACCTCGATCAACGGCACTCCGATCAACTCCTACGGCGACCTGCTCACCACGCTGCGCGGCCTCAAGCCGGGCGACACCACGCAGATCGCATACGTCCGCGACGGGCAGCCGGCCACCACCAGCACCGTGCTCGCGCAGACCCAGCGTCCGCCGCTGGACGACCCGAGCGGCACCGTCGCGCCGGTGGCCGCGCTCGGCGTCGGGCTCGTCCCCAGCACCCCCACCCGAGTGACGTACGGCCCGGTCGGCGCCTTCGGCGCCACCGCCGACTTCACCGGTCAGCTCGCCGTCGGCACCGTCGAGGCGTTGCAGCGCCTCCCGCAGAAGGTCCCCGCCCTGTGGACCGCCCTCACCGGCGGCGAGCGCGACGTGGACACCCCGATCAGCGTGGTCGGCGCCAGCCGACTCGGCGGCGAGGCGGTGGAGAACAACGCCTGGCTGGTCTTCTTCATGCTCTTCGTGTCGCTGAACTTCTTCATCGGCGTGTTCAACCTGCTGCCGCTGCTCCCGGTCGACGGCGGCCACATCGCCGTCGCCTGGTTCGAACGCGCCCGTTCCTGGATCTACAGCAAGATCGGCCGCGCCGACCCCGGCCGGGTGGACTACCTCAAACTGATGCCCTTCACGTACGCGGTGATCCTGATCGGTGGCGCGTTCACGCTGCTGACCATCGCCGCGGACGTCGTCAACCCGATCACGCTCTTCCCAAGGTGAGTGCCTGAAGTGACAGCTATCAGTCTCGGTATGCCCGCCGTGCCGCCCCCGCCGCTCGCTCCCCGCCGGGCCAGCCGCCAGATCATGGTCGGCTCGGTGCCGGTCGGTGGCGGTGCGCCGGTGTCCGTGCAGTCGATGACCACGACCCTCACCTCCGACATCAACGCGACCCTCCAGCAGATCGCCGAGCTGACCGCGTCCGGCTGCCAGATCGTCCGGGTGGCGGTGCCGTCCCAGGACGACGTCGAGGCGCTGCCCGCGATCGCCAAGAAGTCGCAGATCCCGGTGATCGCCGACATCCACTTCCAGCCCAAGTACGTCTTCGCCGCGATCGACGCCGGCTGCGCCGCCGTCCGGGTCAACCCGGGCAACATCCGGCAGTTCGACGACAAGGTCAAGGAGATCGCCCGCGCCGCCGGGGACGCGGGGGTGCCGATCCGGATCGGCGTCAACGCGGGCTCGTTGGACAAGCGGCTGCTGTCGAAGTACGGCAAGGCCACCGCCGAGGCGCTCGTCGAGTCGGCGCTCTGGGAGTGCTCGCTGTTCGAGGAGCACGGCTTCCGGGACATCAAGATCTCGGTCAAGCACAACGACCCGGTCGTGATGATCCGCGCGTACCGGCAGCTCGCCGAGCAGTGCGACTACCCCCTGCACCTCGGCGTCACCGAGGCCGGTCCGGCGTTCCAGGGCACCATCAAGTCGGCGGTCGCCTTCGGTGCGCTGCTGGCCGAGGGGATCGGCGACACCATCCGGGTGTCGCTGTCCGCCCCGCCGGTCGAGGAGATCAAGGTCGGCAACCAGATCCTGGAGTCCCTCGGTCTGCGCGAGCGCGGCCTGGAGATCGTCTCCTGCCCGTCCTGTGGGCGGGCCCAGGTCGACGTCTACAAGCTCGCCGAGGAGGTCACCGCCGGTCTGGAAGGGCTGCCGGTGCCGCTGCGGGTCGCCGTGATGGGCTGCGTCGTCAACGGGCCCGGCGAGGCCCGCGAGGCCGACCTCGGTGTCGCCTCCGGCAACGGCAAGGGCCAGATCTTCGTCAAGGGGCAGGTCGTCAAGACGGTGCCCGAGGCGCAGATCGTGGAGACGCTGATCGAGGAGGCGCTGCGGATCGCCGACGAGATGGGCGCCGAGCTTCCCGAGGAGCTGCGCGGGCTGGTCACCGGCCCGACGGTCACCGTGCACTGATTTTCCATTTGGAAAATGCGGCCGTTCCCCGTGCGGGGAACGGCCGCATTCGTCGTACCCGATGCCGTCCTGCCGCCGTGCGCGGCGGGTGCCGTGCCTGCCGGTGTTTGCCGGCGCCTGTCGGTGTTCTCGGTGCCGTTCGTGCGGACGGTGGCGTGCGGGCGGCGTCGGCGTTCGTGCGGGTGTCGGAGTGCGTTCGGGCGGCGTTGGCGTTCGGACGGACGGTGGCGTGCGTTCGTGCGGGCGTCGGCGTTCGGGTCACTCGGATTCGGCGAGGATCGCGTACAGCTTGCGGCGCGTCTCGTCGAGCACCTGGGCGGCTCGCTCGCGTTGGTCGTCGGTGCCGTTCATCATGACCTGGCGCAGCGCGTTCATCGCTTGGGCCCCGGAGTCGCGGATGTCGTGCCAACTGGTCACCGTGGTCTGGGCGACGTCCGCCCAGGCCGGAGTCTGCGCGGCCTCGGCGGCCTCCGCCTGCCCGGCCTCGGTGACCGTGAAGCGCTTGCGCCCGCCGCCGGACTCCTCCGTGCTGGCGGCGATCACGCCCTCGTCCTCCAGGAGCTGGAGGGTGGGGTAGATCGACCCAGGGCTCGGTCGCCACGCGCCGCCGGTGCGGGAGTCGATCTCCTGGATCATCTCGTAGCCGTGCATCGGCCGCTCGGTGAGCAGAGCCAGCACAGCGGCCCGGACGTTGGGGCGTCGACCTCGACCTCGACCTCTGCCGCGACCCCGGCCGCCCCAGGGGCCGCCGTGTCCGTGCTCGTGGCCATGGTCGTGGGGGCCGGGCGGCACCGGCGGGAAGCCGAACCCTCGCATCCGCGCCTCGTGCCTCGAGTGGTGCTGTCGATGGAACCTCATCAGGTTCTCCCTCTCTTCGTACTGTCGCTGATGCATCAACGATATATCGGCAATGCATCGCCGACAACCCCGGGTCGCCGCCCCGACGCACGGCCCGCGACTGATCGCCCTGCGAGACCGCCCGTTCCTGGCCTTCACCCTGGTCGACGGGCTGATGTCCATGCACATCAGCCTGCTCACCATCGCCCTGCCGCTGTGGATCGCCGGGCACACCACGGCACCCGTCTGGATGATCTCCGCGTTGACGTTGGTCAACACCGGGCTCGTGGTCCTCCTCCAGGTACCGCTGCGGGCACCGCCGCCACCGTGCCCGGAGCCGCCCGTGCCGCCCGTCGAGCGGGCGTGGCAATCGGCCCTGGCCTGCGTACTCTTCGCCGCCAGCAGCGCGCTCCCCACCGCCGGAGCGGTGGCCTGCTCGGCGTCGGAGCGCTCGCCCACGTGACCGGGGAACTGTGGCACTCCGCCCTCGGCTGGGGCGTACCGGGCTGGCTGGTGCTCGGTGCGGTGTTCCTTCTGCTCGGAGCGCTGGTGCCGTCAGTCGTCCGCTGGGCCGAGCGGACCCGTTCCGCCAGCGAACCGGCCGAGCCGATGCCGGCCTTGTCACTCGACCGGCGAAGCGGGGGGTCGATCTGGCAGGCTGGTAGTCGTGCTGACGGTGCCGGTACGGCAACTCGGGGAATCGGAGCGCCGCGCGGTCGAGCGACTACTCGACCATGACCCGTACGCGGGCGCGCAGGTCGCCGAGCGAATCGCCGCGCGTGGCCTCTCGTGGTGGCGGGCCGAGGGGAGAATCCTGGGGTACGGCGCACGGCGCAACCTGGAATCGCTGTGCTGGCTCGGCGGCAACCTGACGCCGGTGCTGGCCAGCGACGCCGCGGTGGCCGCCTTCGCCGACCTGCTCGCCGGCGAGGAACGGCTGTGCTCCTCCATCGTCGGCCGGGCCGACGCCGTGCTGGGGCTGTGGGACCGGCTCTCCGACACGTGGGGGCCAGCGCGAGACGTCCGCCCCAACCAGCCACTGCTGGCCACCGACACCCTGCCACCCATCCCGGCCGACCCGGAGGTACGCCAGGTCCGCTCCGGCGAGGTCGACCGCCTCTTCCCGGCGGCGGTAGCCATGTACACCGAAGAGGTCGGCGTCTCCCCGCTGGCCGAGGACGGCGGGCGCAGCTACCGGCGGCGGGTCAACGACCTGGTCCGGTCCGGCCGGGCGTACGCCCGCTTCGTCGACGGCACTGTCGTCTTCAAGGCCGAGCTGGCCGTGGTGACCAAGCGGACCGCCCAGGTCCAGGGTGTCTGGGTGGCACCCGAGTGGCGGGGCCGCGGTATCGCCACCGCCGCCATGGCGGCCGTGGTCCGCGACGCGCTGCTGCGGGTCGCCCCCACCGTCAGCCTGTACGTCAACGACTTCAACCTCCCGGCCCGCCGCGTCTACGAACGCTGCGGCTTCCAACCGATCGGCACCCTCGCCACGGTCCTCTTCTGACCGCTGGGTGTCTGGTCGTCCCTGACCGTCACGCCCTTCCCAATGGCAGGTCGCGGGCCGAGCCGGCCCGGCTGTTTCGCTCTCCCGACGTGCAGGCCGTGAGTAGTAACTCCACAGATCTTGGACAGCTTCCGTTCCGCGGGCGGAACGGGAACTGCCCAAGATCTCGGTGTGGACGCGCCGCCACCCGTGGTGGCGGTGGTGGATATGCCGCTGGCCGGCACCCCGTTGTGGGGGTGCCGGCCAGCGGTCGAGCTGTTTCGGTGCGGGGTCAGCTGTTCCAGTACTGGCCGACCAGGTCGGTGGCCTGCTGCTCCCACTGGGCGTACGCGTCCGGGTAGGCCGAGACCTGCACGGTCTGCGCGGCATCCGTCAGCGGCATGCCCTGCCACCCGTCGACCTGCTTCAGACCCTTCAAGAACGCCGTCGTGGAGTAGGCGGGGTCGGTGATCTGCTCCGGCGTACCCCAACCACTGGACGGGCGCTGCTGGAACAGGCCCAGCGAGTCGTGGTCGTTGGCGTCGCCGAGGTGGCCCAGGTTCTCCAACTTCGACTCCTGCAGGCTCGTCGCGATCGAGATCACCGCAGCCCGCTCCGGCAGACCCGCCTTCTTCGTGGCGGCGATGATCGCCTTCACGTTCGCGGTCTGCTCACCGTTCAGGTCGATGTGCGACTGCTCACCCTGCGGCTTCGGCGCACCCGCCTGCACTGCGACAGCGGTGGCGGGCTTGGCGTCGACGGGGTTGGCGTGGGCGGCGATCGGACCGGCGAACACACCACCGGCGAACGCCAGACCAGCAACGGACAGCACACTCTTACGCATGATCGTGGTCATGGGGGAAGCTCCTTCGGGGGTCAGAACACCCACCCGGGTACGGCGGGTGCGAGCACCTCGTCCGGCGCTGCAACAAACGGGGGAAGTCTTGGGGGATCATCGGCGGCCTACGGGCGGGGGCTCGTGGCGCCGGGGTCCGGGTGTAACGACCCGGCGGGCCGGGTCATTCCGGGGTCGGCCGAGTCCGTGAGCACCCGGTGGAACGGGGTGCCGGTCGGGCCGGGGTCCAGGTGTAACGACCCGGGTTCGGGGGTCATTCCCGGGGGCGGACCATCGAGCCGACCGGCCGTGGTCCTGCCATCGTCAGGGTGTGTAACGACCCCGGCCCGGCCGTCATTCCGACCGACGAGTGCCGCCGACCACACCCACATACCACCCAAACGGAACAAACCGTACCGGACCGACACGGCCCCGGACCCCACGGCACCCACGCCTGCGGGCAGAACCCCCCGCCTCACGCATGATCCACTCGACTTCGCCGAAATCGCGGTATCCGCGCGGGGTTGATACCGCGACTTCACCGGAAACGCGTCGATCATGCCGGTCTGGGAGGTTCGGGGGCGTCGCGGCAGGGCGGCGAGGTCTGGGGGCGTTGCGGGTGCTGGTCGTCGAGGTCCGTCACCGCCCGACGGGTTGCCGAGGTGTCGAGGGCGCGCACCACCGGTGGGGTTCTTGGCGTGTCGAGGGCGCGGCACCGCCCCATGGGTCGTCGGGGCGCGGCGTCACCGGTGGGGACATGGTCGACGCCCTGCTCAGGGCCCGGAAAATCGGTTGAGACGGCGCACCTACGTCGGCAGGCTTAAGTCTCCGCCACCCCACGTCCGGAGGATTTTCCATGCGCCTGCTCCGAGATCTGTGGGACACCTCGACGCGCCGAATGACGATCGTGGTCACCCTGATCGTGCTCGGTGCCGCCGGTCAGGCCGGTGCCTCGGCGCTGGCGGGTGCGGTGCTCGTGCACCGCTCGGCCGGCTTCTTCGCCGTGCTGGCCGCGGCTCTGGTCGCTGTGGTCCTCAGTGACCTCGCGGTGAGCCTCTTGATGGCCGGTCTGACCGCCGACTGGTCCGCTGACGTGCGCCGCCGGCTCTGCCGGGTCGCACTCGGACAGGACCTGCCGACGCTGGAAACCACACCGGTCGGTGAGTTGCTCGACCGGATCGACGGGGACGTCTACCAGGTGGCGTCGGCCATCCGTAACCAGGGCACGCGGCTCGCCCAGGGGCTCTGCGTCGGTCTGCTGTCGATGGTCGTGGCCCTGGCCGTGTGGTGGCCGGCCGGGGTGGCGATGCTGCTGCTCACTGTGGTGCTCGCCGTCAGCCTTCGCCGGCCCACCGCGCGGATCGGTCCGGCACGGATGGCCGAGGAGGAGGCGTGGTCGGACCTGGCCGCGGTGATGGAGGAGGCGGTGCACGGCCAGGACGACGTACGCACCAGTCTGGCCCGGCCGTACGTGCTGCGGCTGTACGCGCGGCGCGCCGCCGCCGTGCTGTCCCGCGGCCGCGTGGTCTGGGTGCTGTCCGCCAAGGTGGCGACGGCCGCCACCGCGACGATCCGGGCCGGCATCGGCGTGGTGGTGCTCGGCGGCGCCTGGGCGCTGGCCACCGGCCGGGTCGACGCCGCCCGCCTCACCGCCATCTGGCTGCTGGCGCTCGCCTTCGGTGCGACAGCAGAACACGTCAGTCGGATGGTGCCGGAGATCCAGGAGGCTCTCGGCGCGTGGGCCCGGGTGCAGTTGCTCCAGCGTGCTCGGCAGGAGCCCGTCGGAGGGGCCAGCCCGAGCGAAGGTGACCTGCACATCGAGGACCTGACGTTCACGTACCAGGAGGGTGGCCGGGGGGCCGCCTTGCGCGGGCTCGATCTGACCTTCGCGCGGGGTCGCTCGTACGCGCTGATCGGGCGGACCGGTTCGGGTAAGTCGACACTGGCGAAGGTGCTCACCAGGGCGGTCGACGTGCCACCGGGAACGGTCTTCCTCGGCGGCACCGACCTGCGTGACCTCGACGTCGAACAACTGCGCCGCTGGGTGGCGCTGGTGCCGCAACGCACCGAGATCCTGGCCGGCACGCTCGCCGAGAACGTCGCACTCTTCGACTCGGATCTGCTCGACGCCGCAGCCCGCGCGCTCGACGAGCTGGGGCTGGCGGGCTGGATCGCCGAGCTGCCGGACGGTTCGGCGACCCGGTTGGGGGAGGGTGGGCATGTGCTCTCCGCAGGTCAGGAGCAGTTGGTGGCGTTCGCCCGGATCCTGGTCCGTGACCCGCATGTGGTGATCCTCGACGAGGCCACCGCGCGTCTCGACCCGGTGACCGAGGCGCGGGTGCAACGAGCCACCGAACGACTGTTGCGCGACCGGATCGGCATCGTCATCGCGCACCGGCTCTCCTCCGTGCGCCGTTGCGACGAGGTGGTGGTTCTGGCTGACGGCGCGGTGGTGGAGGCCGGTCCGCTGGAGACGTCGACGCGCTTCGCCGAACTGCTGGCCACCAGTCACGCTGCCGCCTTCGCCGCGGCGGCACCGGCCGGCCGCGCGGGCGGCGGCACCGACCTGCTGGTCGGCCCGGACCCGGCCGCCGCCTGGCCGACCGACCTGCCCAACGCCGCCTGGCCGACCAGCCCGGCCCTGGCCGCCGCTTGGCCGACCGACTCGGCCAACCCCGCCTGGCCGACCGACTCGGCGAGCCCGTGGGCCGACCCGGGCGAGCCGGCAACCGTGCGGCCCGACCCGGGCGAGCCGGCAACCGTGCGGCCCGACCTGGGCGAGCCGACGATCGTGCGGCCCGACCCGGACGAGCCGGCAACCGTGCGGCCCGACCTGGGCGAGCCGACGACCGTGCGGCCCGATCCGGACGAACCAAGGACCGGGCGCGCTGAGCTGGTCGAGCCGGGCAAGCAGGCCGAGCCGGTCGAACAGGCCGAGCCGGTCGAGCCCGTCGAGGCGACGAGCGGGTCGGTCGGGCCCACCCGGGCCGACCCGCCGCCGCTGCCGCCCGTGCCGCCGGCCCGTACGTTGCGGGAGATATTCCGGCTCTGTCTCAACGATCCCCGGTACGGGATGGCCGCGATAGTGCTGTTCCTCGGGTTGAGCCTGCTGGGGCTGGACGGGCCGGTGCTGCCGTGGCTCTGGGCTGATCTGGTCGACGGCACCGGCAGCCCGTACCTGCCGGCGGTGGGGATCGTTGCCGGGTTGCTGGTCACCCTGCCGCTGCCGTACTACACCCATGTCTGGTTCCCGGGTTGGTGGGTGCGGCAGATGCTGCGGATCGGCCTGCGCCTGGTGCACGGTCAGACCGGGCCGCGCCGGGTCAGCTCGCACACCCCGGCGGAGGTCGTGGCGCAGGGCGGCGACACCGAGCGGGTGGTTCAGCTCGCCGACAACGTGCTGGACCAGTCGGTGGCGCTGGTCCTGGTCGTGGCCATGACGGCGGTCACCGGCAGTGTCGTACCGGGGCTGTTCTTCCTCGGCACGATGGTCGTCTCCGGGTTGGCGGCGACGCTGTTCGGGCCGAAGCTCGAACGTGCCGCCCGGGCCACGGTGGCGGCACGGGCCGCCTTCGCCACGGCGCTGGTCTCCGCGCTGTCCGCGGCGCGGACGGTGAAGCTCGCCGGTGCTACGACGGCGGTGTTACGCCATCTGGCCGGCCTGGACGTGCTGCGCAGTGACCGGCAGCGGCGGGAGATCTCGGTGCAGGTGTGGGCGCGTTCCACCCCGTCGATGGCCAGCGGACTGTTGCCGATCGGCGCGTGGGCGCTCTACCTGGGCGGCGGGCTGTCCGCCGGTGCGGTGCTGGTGGCCGTCTCCACGTTGGGTGCGGCACGGTGGTTCGCCTGGACCACCGCGTCGTTGATCTCCCAGCTGCCGTCGGCGCGGGTCTGGACCCGGCGGACGGCGGCGATGACCGGAGTGAGCGCGTACTCCGCCGGGGTTCCGGCTGTCGACCTGGCCGCCGGGACGGCGCCCGCGCCGACGCCGCCGCCCCGGCATCCGCTGCGCCGCCTGGAGCTGCGCGATTTCGGGGTGGTGCACTCCGACGGCACGGTGGCCGTCCGGAACGTGGACCTGACCGTGCGGCGTGGGCAGTTGGTGCTGGTGGTCGGGCCGGTCGGGTCGGGTAAGTCCTCGTTGCTGCGGGCGCTGGCCGGGATCGTGCACCACACCGGTGAGCTGGCCTGGAACGGTGATCCGGTCACCGAGCCGGAGTTGTTCCTGCGCCCCAACCAGGTCGGCTACGTCGGCCAGTTGCCCCGGGTGCTGTCCGGCACGGTCGCCGAGAACATCGCCCTCGGGCACCAGGTCGACGCGGCCGGTGCGGTCAGCACCGCCCAGCTCGACCACGACCTGGTCGCCGCCGGTGGTGGGCTCGGTCTGCTCATCGGGCACAAGGGCACCCGGCTCTCCGGCGGGCAGTTGCAGCGGTTGGCGCTGGCGCGGGCGCTGGCACCGCGTACCGAACTGTTGGTCGCCGACGACGTGTCGTCGGCGCTGGACGTCACCACCGAGCTGGCGTTGTGGCAGGCGTTGCGCGACCACGGGGTGACGGTGGTCGGCTCGACCGCGAAGCGCGCGGCGCTGGTCCGGGCCGATCACGTGGTGGTGTTGCTCGGTGGGGCGGTCGCGGCCCAGGGCACCTGGCAGGAGCTGGAGGGCGACTGGTCGCACCTGGCCGGCTGACGGTCGGGCGGCTGCCGGGTACGGCAGCCGCCCGACCACGTCAGGTCAGTAGGCGCGGGCGTACTGGTCGGGGCCGCTGTACGTGACGCCGAGCTTCGCGGCGGCCCGGTGCGGCCAGTACGGGTCGCGCAGCAGCTCCCGGCCGAGCAGCACCAGGTCCGCTTCGCCGCCGGCGACGATCTGCTCGGCGTGCTCGGGCTCGACGATCAGGCCCACCGCGCCGGTCGGCACACCGGCTTCGCGGCGGATCCGAGCGGCCAGCGGCACCTGGTAGCCGGGACCGAGCGGGATGCGCTGCTCGACGCTGACGCCCCCGGACGACGCGTCGACCAGGTCGACGCCGACGCCGGCCAACTCGCCGGCCAGTGCCACGCTGTCCTCGATCGTCCAGCCGCCCTCGACCCAGTCGGTCGCGGAGATCCGGGTCAGCACCGGCACGTCCTCGCCGACCGCGGCGCGCACCGCGCGGGCCACCTCCAGGGTGAGCCGCATCCGGGCGGCCCGGTCGCCGCCGTAGGAGTCGGTGCGGTGGTTGGTCAACGGCGACAGGAACTCGTTGAGCAGGTAACCGTGCGCGGCGTGGATCTCCACGACGGTGAAGCCGGCGTCCAGCGCCCGTTCGGCGGCGGTCGCGAACGCCTCGACCACACCGGCGATGCCGGCGTCGTCGAGGCTGGTGGGCGTCCGGTAGCCGGTGGTGAACGGCTCGGAGCCGGGCGCGACGGGCGTCCAGCCGCCCTCGGCGTCCGGCACGCCGCCGCGTTCCGGTGCCCACGGCCGGTACGTGGAGGCCTTGAACCCGGCGTGCGCGAGCTGCACGGCCGGCACCGCGCCGTGGGCGGCGATGAACGCGGTCACCGGCCGCCACGCGTCGACGTGGGCACCGGACCACAGCCCGGTGTCCTGGGGGCTGATCCGGCCCTCGGGGAGCACGGCCGTCGCCTCGGTCATCACCAGACCGGCACCGCCGACCGCGCGAGAGCCGAGGTGGGTCAGGTGCCAGTCGGTGGGCAGACCGTCGGGGCCGCAGGAGTACTGGCACATCGGCGCCATCGCGATCCGGTTGGGCAGTGTGACGCCACGCAGGGCCAGGGGGGTGAACAGGGAGCTCATGGGGGACATCCTCTCGGAACGGCGACGGCGACGGACCCCCGGGGAGAGGGGTCCGTCGCCGTGCCGGGTGGTGTGGTCAGGCAGGAACGGGGGTCAGGTCGGGCCGGGTCTCGGCGACCGGCTTCGGCTCGGTCAGGTCACGTCGACCGGCGGACTCGTACGCGACGCGGTCGAGGGTGCCCTCGCGGGCGGCGACGACGGTCGGCACCAGGGCCTGCCCGGCCACGTTGGTGGCGGTGCGGATCATGTCCAGGATCGGGTCGATGGCCAGCAGCAGGCCGGCGCCGGCCAGCGGCAGGCCCAGCGTGCTGAGGGTCAGGGTCAGCATCACGATCGCGCCGGTCAGGCCGGCGGTGGCCGCCGAACCGACCACCGAGACGAAGGCGATCAGCAGGTAGTCGGTCACGCCGAGCTGCACACCGAACACCTGGGCCACGAAGATCGCGGCGAGCGCCGGGTAGATGGCGGCGCAACCGTCCATCTTCGTGGTGGCGCCGAACGGCACCGCGAACGAGGCGTACTCGCGGGGCACGCCGAGCCGCTCGACGGAACGCTGGGTCACCGGCATGGTGCCGACCGAGGAGCGGGACACGAAGGCCAGCTCGATGGCCGGCCAGGCGCCGGCGAAGAAGCGCAGCGGGTTGAGCCGGCCGGCGAGGACCAGCACCAGCGGGTAGACCACGAACAGCACGATGGCGCAGCCGACGTAGACGGCGGTGGTGAACTTCGCGAGAGGGGCCAGCAGGTCCCAGCCGTACGAGGCGACGGCGTTGCCGATCAGGCCGAGGGTGCCGATCGGGGCGAGGCGGATGACCCACCAGAGCGCCTTCTGGACGATCTCCAGCAGGGAACGGTTGAGCGCGACGAACGGCTCGGCGGCGTCACCGACCAGCAGCGCGGCCGCACCGATGACGAGGGCCAGGAAGACGATCTGGAGGACGTTGCCCTCGACGAACGCGCCGATCGGGTTGGTCGGCACGATGCCGGTGAGGAAGTCGGTCCACGAGCCGGTGTTCTTCGGCGGGGTCGCGCCACCCAGGTCGAGGGAGACGCCCCTGCCCGGGTTGATGAGCAGGCCGAGCCCGATGCCGATGCTCACCGCGACCAGGGCGGTGATGCCGAACCACATCAGGGTCTTGAGGGCGAGCCGGGCGGCGTTGGCGACACCGCGCAGGCTGACCACGCTGACCACGATGGCGGTGAAGACCAACGGCGGTACGGCCAGCTTGAGGAGCTGGACGAAGAGGCTGCCGACGGTGTGCAGGGTGCTGGTCAGCCAGCTCAGGTCGTTGGTGCGGGCCAGGAAGCCCAGCGCGACGCCGAGCACGAGGCCGAGCAGGATCTGCACGGAGAAGGGGATTTTGCGCAGGCTGAAGGGCATGGTCTATCCATTTGTCCGGTCTGATTCAGGGCAGGCGTGGAAGCGCGCTAGCCCGGACAGATGCCACTGGCCTGCAGTCGGAGATCGACATACAGGCGGACAGTGAGGCCCCAGACATTGGTCATCGTTCGCCGACGGTACGCCGATTTCCGTGCCCGGCAAGGAGCTGTCGGCGTGAGGCTCCTTACAACGGTTGACCTTTCGGCGCCAGGGCCAGCGCGGTGGCGGTGGCCAACCCCCACAGCACGGCGAGCGCGAGGATCAGCCGTTCCAGCACGCCCACGAACGTGCCCCGGCCGACGACGAGCATCGCCAGCCCGACGGCGGCGCAGAGCGGCAGGGCCAGCGCGGCGGCCAGGGCGGCCAGTCGGCGTACCACCCGGCCCGCCGCCCCGGACACGGTGAGCGTGACCATGGCGAAGACCACCGCCGCGATCGCCGCGATGCTCGCGCCGCCGTGCACCAGATCCGCCACCGTCGCACGCTCGAACGGCGGCAGCGGGCAGCCGGCAGAGCAGGTCACCGCCCCGGACACGGCGGTGCAGACGGCGCCGATGGCGAGCAACGCCGGGGCCGCCCACACCCCGGCAGGCAGCGCCACACCGATCAGCAGCAGCGCCGCGGCAAGGGCGAGAACCCCGATCCGGTACGTCAGGGCGTGCGCGCTGTCGGCGATGCCCGCCTCGCTGACGTACCCGGTGAAGCCCGGGCCGGGACCGGCGACCACGGCGACCGTCACCGCGACCGCACCGGCCACCGCGCAGCCGGCCGCGGCGGACCCGGCGACCCGGCGGGCGACGTCGGCGCGGATCCTCGCCGCGGTCGTGGTGCCGGGCCGACCCGCGTCAACCACGCCCGTGCGGCGTGCTCCAGCCGGACTCGTCCGGCCCGAGCGGCCCGATCCCGGTCGGATTGATCTCTCGGTGGGTGCCGTAGTAGTGCCGCTTGATGTGGTCGAAGTCCACCGTCTCGCCGAAGCCCGGGGTCTGGAACAGGTCCCGGGCGTACGCCCACAGCACCGGCATCTCGGTCAGCTTGCCGCGGTTGCACTTGAAGTGCCCGTGGTACGCGGCGTCGAAGCGGACCAGCGTGGTGAACAGCCGCACGTCGGCCTCGGTGATCGTGTCGCCCATCAGGTAACGCTGCCCGGCGAGCCGTTCGGAGAGGGCGTCCAGTCGGGCGAACAGGGCCCGGAACGCCTCGTCGTACGCCTCCTGGGAGGTGGCGAACCCGCACCGGTAGACGCCGTTGTTGACGTCGGTGTGGATCTCGGCCATCAGCGCGTCCATCTCGGGCCGCATCTCGACCGGGTACAGGTCGGGTGCCCCCGCACGGTGCAGCGACCGCCACTCCGTCGAGAAGTCGAGGGTGAGCTGCGGATAGTCGTTGGTGACGACCCGGCCGGTCAGGGTGTCCACCAGCGCCGGCACGGTCACCCGGCCGGTGTAGTCCGGGTCGGTGGCCAGGTACGCCTCGGACAGGAAGCTCACGCCGAGCACCGGGTCGAAGCCGTCCGGGTCGAGGGCGAACGCCCAGCCCCGCTCGTCCCGGATCGGGTCGACGGTGCCCAGCGAGATCGCGTCGTCCAGCCCGAGCAGGCCGCGTACGATCCTCGCCCGGTGCGCCCACGGGCAGGCCCGGCACCAGATCAGCCGGTACCGGCCGGCCTCCAGCGGCCAACGGTCCTGCTCGTCGGGGCCGCCACCCGGCGGCGAGGTCGAGTCGGCGGTGACCCGCCCGGTGAACCGGTTGGGCTGGCGGACGAACGCGCCGCCACTGCTGGTCTCTGCGCTGAACTGGGCCCGGGCCATGCCGTCAACCTATCCGCTGTCGGCGCGGATATCCTGGCGGCCGGTAGCCCCCGCGATCCGGTGGGCCTGCCCCCACCCCCGCCGTCTGCACCCCCGAAGGACTCGCGATGACCGTGGCATACCTGGTGGCCGGTGTCCGCACCCCGATCGGCCGGTACGCCGGTGCGCTGGCCGGCGTCCGCCCCGACGACCTGGCCGCGCACGTGATCCGGGAGCTGGTGGCCCGGCACCCCTCGGTGGACTGGGCCCGGGTGGACGACGTCGTGCTCGGCTGCGCCAACCAGGCCGGCGAGGACAACCGCAACGTGGCCCGGATGTCGGCGCTGCTGGCCGGCCTTCCCGAGGAGGTGCCGGGCAGCACCGTCAACCGGCTCTGCGGCTCCGGGCTGGACGCGCTCGCCACCGCCGCCCGATCCATCGTCGCCGGTGACGCGGAGCTGGTGATCGCCGGTGGGGTGGAGAGCATGAGCCGGGCGCCGTTCGTCATGCCGAAGGCGACGTCGGCGTACTCCCGGTCGGCCGAGGTGTACGACACCACCCTGGGCTGGCGGTTGGTCAACCCGCTGATGCGCGACGGGTGGGGCGTCGACTCGATGCCGGAGACGGCGGAGAACGTGGCCGCCGAGTACGGCGTCAGCCGGGCCGAGCAGGACGCCTTCGCGTACCGCTCGCAGCAGCGCGCGGCCAAGGCGCAGGCCGACGGCCGGTTCGCCGAGGAGATCGTGGCGGTGTCGGTGCCCGCCGGCCGTCGGGAGACCCGGCTGGTCGAGGTCGACGAGCACCCCCGGGAGACCACGCTGGAGAAGTTGGCGGCGCTGCCGACCCCGTTCCGCGACGGCGGCACGGTGACCGCCGGCAACTCATCGGGCGTCAACGACGGAGCCGTCGCGCTGCTGGTCGCCGGCGAGGCGGCGGTGGCCCGTTACGGCCTCACCCCGCTGGCCCGGGTCAGCGGCGCGGCGGCGGCCGGCGTACCGCCCCGGATCATGGGCATCGGCCCGGTCCCGGCGACCCGCAAGCTGCTCGACCGGCTCGGCGTCGAGCTGGGCGCGGTGGACGTGGTGGAGCTGAACGAGGCGTTCGCCGCGCAGTCCGTGGCGGTGCTGCGGGAGCTCGGGCTCCCCGTGGACGCCGAACACGTCAACCCGAACGGCGGCGCGATCGCGCTGGGGCACCCGCTCGGCGCCAGCGGCGCGCGCCTGGCGCTGACCGCCGCCCTGGAGTTGCGCCGCCGCGGAGGCCGCCGGGCTCTGGCCACCATGTGCATCGGCGTCGGTCAAGGGATCTCGCTGTTGCTGGAGTCAGCCGCCTAGAGTGGTCCACACCACACGACCCGCGGGTCTGCCGGTGATCGCGCACGTCCGTCGACGCCGGTGCCGTCCCGCGCCGCGGCGACGACACTGGGGAGCACACTGATGCCCGACGGACTGCCGACCGAGATCGATCTGACCAGGCCGAGCGCGGCCCGGGTGTACGACTACTTCCTCGGCGGGGCGCACAACTTCGAGATCGACAGGCAACTGGCCGAACAGATCGCGAGCATGACCCCGAACCTCGCCGCCACCATGCGGTCCGGCCGTGAGTTCCTGCGCCGGGCCGTGCGGACGCTGCTCGACGCCGGCATCGACCAGTTCCTCGACATCGGCTCCGGAATTCCCACCGTCGGCAACGTGCACGAGGTCGCCCAGGGGGTGAACCCCAAGGCCCGCGTGGTGTACGTCGACATCGACCCGGTCGCTGTCGCCCACAGCCGGGACCTGCTCGCGGGCAACGAGCTGACCGGTGTCATCCACGCCGACCTGCGCGAGCCGGAGCGCATCCTCGCCGAGACCCGGCAGCTCGGGCTGATCGACTTCAGTCGACCCATGGGCGTCCTGCTGGCCGGGGTGGTGCACTTCATCCCCGACGGCGACGGGCCCGAGGAGATCCTGGCCACCCTGCGGGCCGCCGCCGCGCCGGGCAGTTTCCTGGTCCTCTCGCACTCCACGTTCGAGGACCAGCCGCAGGAGATGCTCGACGCCCAGCGTCTCTCCGCCCGAACGGACACCGAGATCACCCTGCGCTCCCGCGCCCAGGTGACCGGCTTCTTCGGCGACTGGACCGTCCTGGAGCCGGGCGTGGTGCACATGCCGCTGTGGCGTCCCGACTCACCGTCCGAGGTGGACGAGCACCCGGAGCGGTTCGGCGCCTTCGGCGGCGTCGCCCGGTACGACCAGCCCGCCGGCTGATCCCATGGCCGCCGTCCCGGACTCCGCCGGGGTCGATGCCGGCCGGGACCCCGCCGGGGTCGATGCCGGCCGGGACCCCGCCGGGGTCGATGCCGGCCGGGTCGATCCTCGGGGGTACGCCGCCGACTGGGCCCGCGCGGTACGCCGCCTCGGTTTCGTGCCCCTCAGCCCGGCCGAGACCGAGCGGCTGCTGCTGGTGCACACGATCCGGCTGGCGGAGGCGGTGCGGGCGGAGCCGTTCACCACCCGCCCCGCCGAGGACGTCGGCGCGGCGCTGGTGGCGGCGCACCTGACCGAGCCACAGGCCCTGGACTGGACGGTGCACACCCTCGGTACGGACTTCCCGCACCGGGTGCTCGGTGCCGCCGACCGTCCGGCGGACCTCGCCGAGCGGATGGCGGCCCTCCAGGGTGGGCTGGCCGCCGGATTCGCCCGGGCGCTTCGCGACCGTACCTTCAGCCAGCAGGAGCGGATCGCCCGCTCGGCCTGGCAGGCCCGCGACGAGGTCGAGCAGGCGTTGCGCGACAGCGAGGCGCGGTTTCGGGCCGTCTTCACCGGTGCGGCCATCGGGATCGGCATCGCCGACGTGGACGGTCGGATCGTCGATGTCAACCAGGCGTTCGCCGACATGCTCGGCTATTCGATCGAGGAGCTGTGCGAGACCAACGTGGCCGCGTTGTTCCACGCCGACGACGCCGCCGGCATGTGGGAGCTGTACCAGGAGCTGGTCGAGGGCAAGCACGAATCCGCCCGGGTGGAGAAGCGGTACCACCGCAAGGACGGCAGCATGGTCTGGACCGACCTGGCGGTTTCGCTGATCCGGCACGACGACGGCCGGCCCCGCTACACGGTCGCGATGATCGAGGACATCACCCAGCGGTACGAACTCCAGCAGCGGCTGCGCTTCCAGGCCCTGCACGACCCACTGACCGGGTTGCCCAACCGGACGTTGTTCTTCGAGACGCTGGGCCGGGTCCTCGACAGCGCGGACACCGGGAAGCGGGTCGGGGTCTGCTTCCTCGACCTGGACGGCTTCAAGGCCATCAACGACAGCCTCGGCCACGACCTCGGTGACCAACTGCTCGTCATGATCGGCCGACGGCTGAACGCGTGCGTGGCCGACCACGGCCACCTGGTCGCCCGGATGGGCGGCGACGAGTTCGTGATCCTCGTCGACGGAGGGGACGACATCGACGACGCGGTGGCCGTCGCGGAGGCGGCGCTGGCCGCCGTCGCGGCCCCGGTGCACGTCGGCGACCACCAGTTGGCCGTCTCCGCCAGCGTGGGCATCGTGCAGTGCCCGGCGGCGGAGACCAGCCCGTCCGAGCTGATGAAGGCCGCGGACACCACGCTCTACTGGGCGAAGGCGGCGGGCCGGGGCCAGTGGGCGGTCTACGACCCGGAACGCAGCGCCCGCGACATCGCCCGGTCGGCGCTGGTCGCCGGGCTGCCGGCCGCGCTGGACCGGGGCGAGTTCGTCCTGCACTACCAACCGATCGTGTCGCTGCTGGAGGGCAGCATGCTCGCGGTGGAGGCGCTGGTCCGGTGGGAGCACCCGGAGCTGGGCCTGATCGGCCCGGACCGGTTCATCGGCCTGGCCGAGGAGACCGGCCTGATCGTCCGGCTCGGCGAGTGGGTGCTCCGGCAGGCCTGTCACGACGCCGAGCGGTGGTGGCGGGAGTTCCCCGACGCCCGGCTGGTGGTCAGCGTCAACCTGGCCGCCCGGCAGGCCGACGACCCGGCGATCGTGGAGACCGTGGCGGACGCGCTGCACACCAGCGGGCTGCCCGCGGGCCTGCTCCAACTGGAGCTGACCGAGAGCGCGGTGATGGGCAGCGCCGACGAGCCGTTGCGCAGCCTGCACCGGCTCGCCGCCCTCGGTGTCCGGCTGGCCGTGGACGATTTCGGCACCGGGTACTCCAACCTCGCGTACCTGCGGCGGTTGCCGATCCACTGCCTGAAACTCGCCGGCCCGTTCGTCGAGGGCATCCGCGCCGACGATGCCGCCGACCACCGCGACGAACGGATCGTCGACGCGTTGGTCCGCTTGGCGCACGCGTTGGAGTTGTGGGTGACCGCCGAGGCGGTGGAGACCGGCGAGCAGGCGGAACGCCTGCGGGCGCTGCGCTGTGACACCGGGCAGGGCCGGCTCTTCGGCGCCCCGGCCCCGGCCGAGGCGATCACCGCCCGGCTGCGTGGTGGCGTGAGCGAGCGGGGCGAGTGAGCCGGTGGGCGCGACGGCGTGGCGAGGCGAGTGAGCCGGTGGGTGCGACGGCGTGGCGGCGTGAGCGGGCGGCGCGACTGGGCCGGTGGGTGCGGGAGCGGAGCGCGGGCGCGGCGTTGCGGGCTGAGCGGCGGCAGGGGAAGGTGACAGTGTGAACCTGACCGACTCGCAGACGGCGGTGACCGTGGTGGCCGGGTTGGCCATCCTGGCCGGTTTGGCCGGCGTGGTGGTGCCCGGCCTGCCGGCGTTGCCGCTGTGCTGGGGTGGCGTGCTGGTCTGGGCGATCTTCGGTGGCGCGGGCGTGGCTGGCTGGGCGGTGTTCGCCGCTGCCACGGTGGCCGCCGCGGGTGGCGTCGTGATCAAGTACGCGTGGCCCGGACGGAACCTGAAACAGGCGGGTGTGCCGACGTCCACGCTGCTCGCCGGCGGGGTGCTCGGCATCATCGGGTTCTTCGTGGTGCCGGTCGTCGGGCTGGTGCTCGGCTTCGTCGGCGGGGTGTGGGCGGCGGAGCGGCTGCGGCTGGGCAGCAACCGCCTCGCCTGGCCGTCCACGGTGCAGGCGCTCAAGGCCGCCGGCCTGTCCATGCTCGTGGAGTTCCTCGCCGGACTCGTCATCGCCGCCCTATGGGTCGGCGGCCTCCTACTGACCTGACCCGAGCTACCAGGCTGCTCGGGTCAGGCGAGGTCAGGACTTTGTGCTACGACTGGAGCAGCTTCATCGCGTACTGCGGATTGCCGTAGTCCCGCCAGGCGGCGATCTTGCCGTCACGGATCTCGTAAACCGCCAGGTTCATGATGGGTGCGAGTTTGCCGCCCGGAAGTGCCAATCCATGCACCTGCTCGGCGAGTACGACGTCATCGTTCACCGCCTGGTTGACCGTCTCGAACTTCACCTGCGCGAAGGTGCGGAATACGCCCTCCCAGACCTGGACGACGTTGTCGCGCCCTTTCACCGGAGTCTCCCCGTAATTCTCGAAGACCACGTCGGGGTGCAAGAAGGTGCCTACCTTCTCCGCGTCCTTGGTGTTGAACGCCTCGACGAACTCCCGAACCAGATTGTCATTGTCCATCGCTGACATTGTCACTCCTTGGTCAAGTTTCGTAATACTTCTGCCGGGCGAAGATGTTCAGTACCAGCGTCCGCGTTGGGGAAGCCGACGCGTGGGCCGGAGCGGCTGGCAGTTAGTGATTCATGACGGCAACCCTGCCGCACCTAAAATGGACCCGCAAGTCCAATCCTTGTGCTTGGCGTACGCCACACCCAGGCTGTGCGGCCAGTCACTCTGGACTTGCAGGTCCAATTTCGCGTGGTCATTCTCGTGGTCACGGATCCGGCGACGCTTCGCGTTCGATCCGGCGGGCTGAAGGTCCGATTCTTGGCCCAACCCAATTCAGGTCGACACGTACGTCGACGTCTTTCATTCCAGCCGCCGCACTCAACGAGGGAAAACGCCATGTCGACATCCGCCGCCCCGCCGGCAGAGTCACTGCAGGTGCAGGGCTCACCCCGGCATAAGGCCGCCGCCGGGGCCGTTGCGATCCTGTTGCTGGGTCAATTCATGATCGTGATGGACTCCACGATCGTCAACGTCGCGCTTCCCGACATCGCCAGCGAGCTGCACTTCGGTCCGGCCGCGCTGTCGTGGGTGCTCAATGGTTACATCCTCGCTTTCGGCGGTCTCCTGCTTATGGGTGGCCGTCTGGGAGACGTGCTGGGCCGACGCCGCATGTTCTGGGCCGGACTGTTCGTCTTTACGCTGTTCTCGCTACTCAGCGGCCTGGCGACCTCGGGCACGTTTCTCGTGATCGCCCGGGTCGTCCAGGGTGCGGGCGGAGCGATCGCCGCACCGCAGGTGCTCGCGCTGCTCACCGCGAACGCGGCTACCGATGGTGCGCGTAACAAAGCGATCGCGCTCTTCTCCGGTGTCTCCGCGGTGGCCGGCACCCTGGGGTTCGTCATCGGCGGAGTGCTGACCGAGGTCGCCTCGTGGCGCTGGACCCTGCTGGTCAACGTGCCACTCGGTGTTATCGCGCTGGCGTTGGTCGCTTTCCTGATCACCGAAACTCCCCGGCGCCCCGGCCGGTTCGACGTCGGCGGCGCGCTCTCAGCCGTCGGCGGCGCGGTCGCCCTGGTGTGGGGGCTGACGCAGGCGCCGGAGAAGGGCTGGGCTTCCGCCCAGACGATCGGTGGCCTCCTGATCGGGGTGCTCCTGCTGGCCGTGTTCGTCGTTGTGGAGGGCAGGGTGCCCCACCCGTTGCTGCGGTTGGGGCTACTGCGCAGCCGGGTCCGGCTGGCGTCCCTGTTGGCGATCTTCGCCTTTGTCGGCTCTCAGATCGCGCAGTACTTCATCCTCGTCCAGTTCCTGCAGGTTCAGCTCACGTACTCCCCGCTCGAGGCCGGACTGACCTTCGTGGCCCTGTCCGCCAGCGTCGTCGCGCTGTCTCCCTTCGTGCCGCGGCTCCAGGCCCGCTTCGGCGGACCGACGCTGATGATCGTCGGCGCGGTCGGGACGGTCGCGAGTTTCCTCTGGCTGGCTACGCTTGGCCCGGAGAGCACCTTCCTGGGCGCGTTGCTCGGGCCGATGGTGATCAATGGCATCACAACGGCTCTCGTGGTCCTGCCGGCGACCGCGGGCGTGCTTGCCGGCGTCGAGCCCGAGCACTCCGGTTCCGCCTCCGGGTTGTTCCAGACCATGCAACAACTCGGCGGAGCGATGGGGCTTGCCGTCATCGCCTCGGTCTACGCCAGCAACTCGGTGCCCGGCCAGTTTCTGCCCGGGGTGCGGGAAGCCTTCCTCGCTGCCGCCGTGCTTGCGGCGGTCGCCGGCGTCGGCGCGCTGTGGTCGTCCTCAGGCCGAGCAGCGGGCAACGATTCTATTGGCTAACTCGCTGTGATCGGGGCTCGCCGCCGACCCAGGGCAATCCGGTCGGGTAGAGCGCGGCGGCGCGGGGCACCTTCGTCGGTTACGGCGGTAGCCGTACGAGAGAGAGGCGGTGTCCCGCGCCACCGTGTGCCGGGCGTTGCCGAGCGCCCGGCGGAGCCCGTTGCGATCGGGCCTGCGCACGGGATACAGCATGCGGTTGTCCAGCGTGCGGCGGCAACGGGATTAGCGGGACGGCACGCGCGACGTATTGACCGTCCCTGATCAACGGGACCACACTTTGCGCACTCGTTGACGGAACCACCTCAGGGGGGTGCGCAGTGGCCACGACGCCCGTTCCGACCGCAGAGCAACCGATGGACGACGACGCGCGGCGACTCGCCGAGCTCGGCTACAAGCAGGAACTGCGCCGCAAGTGGAGCGGCTTCTCCAACTTCGCCATCTCCTTCTCGATCATCTCGATCCTGGCCGGTTGCTTCACCACCTTCGGTCAGGCGTGGAACAACGGCGGTCCGGTCGCCATCTCCTGGGGCTGGCCGCTGATCTCGCTGTTCATCCTCATCATCGGCTTCTGCCTGGCGGAACTGGTGTCGGCGTACCCGACCGCGGGCGGAATCTACTGGTGGGCGGCCACCATGGGTCGCCCGGTGCACGGCTGGTTCACCGGCTGGTTGAACCTCATCGGTCTGGTGGCGGTCACCGCCTCGGTGGACTACGGCTGCGCGACGTTCCTCAACCTCACCCTGTCGGCGCTCTTCGACGGGTGGGCCGGGACGCTGCGGCAGGCGTTCGTCCTCTTCGTGATCATCCTGGTGCTGCACGGGCTGATCAACATCTTCGGGCACCGGATCATCGACGTACTCCAGAACGTCTCGGTCTGGTGGCACGTGGCCGGCGCGGCCGTCGTGGTGGCCATCCTGGTCTTCGTCCCCGACGACCACCAGAGCTTCCAGTTCGTGTTCACCGAGCGCTTCAACAACTCCGGCTTCGGTGACGGGGACGTCGGCGGGTTGACGTTCTGGTTCTACGTGCTGCCGCTGGGCTTCCTGCTGACGCAGTACACGATCACCGGGTTCGACGCCTGCGCCCACGTCTCCGAGGAGACCCGCGGTGCGTCGCAGGCCGCCGCGCGCGGGCTCTGGCAGTCCATCTTCTACTCGGCGGTCGGCGGCTGGATCCTGTTGCTGGCGTTCCTCTTCGCGGCCACCGACGTCGAGGCGGTCAACGCCGCGGGCGGCTTCTCCGGCGCGATCTTCGAATCCGCGCTGACCCCGGTGTTCTTCAAGATCGTCATCATCATCTCCACGATCGGTCAGTTCTTCTGCGGCATGAGCTGCGTGACGTCGATGAGCCGGATGGCGTACGCGTTCAGCCGGGACCGGGCGGTACCCGGTTGGCGCCTCTGGTCGACTGTCGACCGCAACGGCACCCCGGTCAACGCGATCATCGGCGCCACGGTGGCCGGCCTGGTGCTGACCCTGCCGGCGCTCTACGAGAGCTCGGCCGGCATCCCGGTCGCCTTCTACGCGGTGGTCTCCGTCGCGGTGCTCGGGCTCTACCTGTCCTTCCTCATCCCGATCGCCCTGCGGCTGCGCATGGGGGACCGGTTCGTCCCCGGCCCCTGGACGCTGGGGCGGAAGTACAAGCTGCTCGGCTGGCTCGCGGTGATCGAGATCGCGGTGATCGCCGTCTACTTCGTGCTGCCGATCGTGCCCGCCGGGGTGCCCGGCAACGACGGGTTCACCTGGACGGCGGTGAACTACGCGCCGCTCGCCGTCGGCGGGGTGCTGCTGGTGGTCGCCGTCTGGTGGTACGCGTCGGCCCGGAAGTGGTTCACCGGTCCGGTGCGTACCGTCGAGCAGCCCACGGCGCCGGTCGACGGCCCGGCCTGAGCCGCACCCGGCGGGACGGGCGTCGCTCCCGTCCCGCCGGGTTTGCCGCCGACCCTCGTGGGGGCATTGACGGTGATCCGGTTTGCCAGTAGACCTTGGTGATGGAGGCCCGCCATGAGTAAAGCGCCGCTCACGCTGGAACAACTGCGGGTCGCCGTCGACGAGGGCGAGATCGACACCGTGGTGTTGGCCCTGGTCGACATGCAGGGCCGGTTGCAGGGCAAGCGGTTCCACGCGCCGTTCTTCCTCGACCAGGTGGCGGAGCACGGCAGCGAGGGCTGCAACTACCTGCTCGCCGTGGACGTCGACATGAACACCGTCGACGGGTACGCGATGTCGAGCTGGGAGCGTGGCTACGGCGACTTCGCCATGGTGCCGGACTTCGGCACGTTGCGCCGGACGCCGTGGCAGCCCGGCTCGGCGATGCTGTTGGCCGACCTGACCTGGCTCGACGGCTCGGGTGACGTGGTCGCCTCGCCCCGGCAGATCCTGCGCCGCCAGTTGGATCGGTTGGCCGAGCACGGGCTGACCGCGTACGCGGGCACCGAGCTTGAGTTCGTGCTGTTCCGCGACTCGTACGAGGACGCCTGGCGGCAGGGCTACCGGGACCTCACCCCGGCGAATCAGTACAACGTCGACTACTCGTTGCTCGGCACCGCCCGGGTGGAGCCGCTGCTACGCCGCATCCGCACCGAGATGGCCGCCGCCGGGCTGACGCCGGAGAGCGCCAAGGGTGAGTGCAACCTCGGCCAGCACGAGATCGCGTTCCGCTACGACGAGGCGGTGGCCTGCGCCGACCACCACGTCATCTACAAGAACGGCGCCAAGGAGATCGCCGCCCAGGAGGGCATGTCGATCACCTTCATGGCCAAGCCGAACGAGCGGGAGGGCAACTCCTGCCACATCCACTTCTCGCTGCGCGACGCCTCCGGCTCGTCGGCGATGCTCGGGGACGGGCCGGCGCACCTGTCGCCGACCGGGCAGCGGGTGCTGGCCGGGCTGCTGGCCACCATGCGGGAGTTCAGCCTGCTGTTCGCCCCGAACATCAACTCCTACAAGCGCTACCAGCCGGGCTCGTTCGCCCCGACGGCGCTGCGCTGGGGGGTGGACAACCGCACCTGCGCGCTGCGGGTGGTGGGGCACGGGCAGGGCATGCGGGTGGAGAACCGGGTGCCCGGGGCGGACGTCAACCCGTACCTGGCGATCGCCGGGCTGGTCGCCGGGGCGCTGCACGGCATCGACCAGGAGTTGGAGTTGGGCGACGAGTGCACCGGCAACGCGTACGACGACCCGGAGGCCGAGCGGGTCCCCGGCACGTTGCGCGACGCGCTGGCGCTCTGGGAGGGCTCGACGGTGGCCCGGGAGGCGTTCGGCGCGGAGGTGGTGGCCCACTACGCCAACCAGGCGAGGGTGGAGCTGGCCGCCTTCGACGCCGCGGTGACGGACTGGGAGCTGACCCGTGGCTTCGAACGCCTGTGAGGCGGGGGTGATGGCGTGACCCTGGTTCGTGATCCTGCTTCTGAGGAGATCGTCCGGGAGGTTCCCGGGGCTTCCCTGGACTCGGTGGACGCGGCTGTCGCGCGGGCGGGTGTCGCCTTCGAGACGTGGCGGACGGTCGGGCCGGGGGACCGGGCCCGCTTGCTACGACGGTTCGCCTCCGTCGTCGACGCGCATCTGGACGAGTTGGCCGCGCTGGAGGTCCGCAACTCCGGGCACACCATCGGCAACGCCCGGTGGGAGGCCGGCAACGTCCGGGACGTCCTGGACTACTACGCCGGGGCGCCCGAGCGGTTGACCGGGCGGCAGATCCCGGTGCCGGGCGGGCTGGACGTCACCTTCCACGAGCCGCTCGGTGTGGTCGGCGTGATCGTGCCGTGGAACTTCCCGATGCCGATCGCCGCCTGGGGGTTCGTGCCGGCCCTCGCCGCCGGCAACACGGTGGTGCTCAAACCCGCCGAGTTGACCCCGCTCACCGCGCTGCGGCTGGCCGAGCTGGCCCGCGAGGCCGGCCTGCCCGACGACGTGTTCACCGTCGTACCGGGCGAGGGGGCGGTGGTGGGGGAGCGGTTCGTCAGCCACCCGGCGGTCCGCAAGATCTGCTTCACCGGCTCCACCGAGGTCGGCACCCGGATCATGGCCGGCTGCGCCGCGCACGTGAAGCGCCTCACTCTGGAGCTGGGGGGCAAGAGCGCGAACATCGTGTTCGCCGATGCGGACCTGGAACGCGCCGCCGCGACCGCGCCGGGCGCGGTCTTCGACAACGCCGGCCAGGACTGCTGCGCACGGTCGCGGATCCTCGTCCAACGCCCGGTGTACGACAGGTTCCTGGAACTGCTCGAACCGGCGGTACGCGCGGTGCGGGTCGAGGACCCGTCCCGGGACACCGCCGAGATGGGCCCGCTGATCTCCGCCGCCCAGCGGGACCGGGTCGCCGGCTACCTCGACGGGGCGGAGATCGCGTTCACCGGCTCCTGCCCCGACGGCCCCGGGTTCTGGCACGCGCCCACCGTGCTGCTGGCCGACTCACCGGCCGACCGGCACTGGCGGGAGGAGATCTTCGGACCGATCGTCTCGGTGTTGCCGTTCGACGACGAGGCCGACGCGGTCCGGCTCGCCAACGACACCGATTACGGCCTCTCCGGCTCCATCTGGACCCGGGACGTCGGTCGGGCGCTGCGCCTGGCCCGCGCCGTCGAGGCGGGCAACCTCAGCGTCAACTCGCACTCCTCGGTGCGCTACTGGACCCCGTTCGGTGGGATGAAGCGTTCCGGGCTCGGCCGTGAGCTGGGCCCGGACGCGTTGCACTCCTTCACCGACGTCAAGAACGTGTTCATCGCGACAGAGGAGTGATGCGGGTGCAGGGTCGGTTGCAGGACCGGGTGGCAGTGGTCACCGGCGCGGGCAGCGGCATCGGGTTGGCCACCGTCCGGCGGTTCGCCGCCGAGGGGGCCCGGGTGGTCTGCGTGGACATCGACACGACGGCCGGAACGAAGGCCGCCGAGGAGTGCGGCGGGGAGTTCGTCCACGCCGACGTGGCCGACGAGTCGGCGGTACGCGACCTGTTCGACGGGGTGGCCGACCGGCACGGCCGGGTGGACATCGCGTTCAACAACGCCGGCATCTCCCCGCCCGACGACGACTCCATCCTGGACACCGGCCTGGACGCGTGGGAGCGGGTGCTCCGGGTCAACACGACGAGCGTCTACCTGTGCTGCAAATACGCGATCGGACACATGCGTCGCCAGGGCAAGGGGTCGATCATCAACACGGCCTCCTTCGTGGCGCTGATGGGTGCGGCGACGTCGCAGATCGCGTACACCGCGAGCAAGGGCGGGGTGCTGGCGATGACCCGGGAGCTCGGTGTGCAGTTCGCCCGCGAGGGCATCCGGGTCAACGCGCTCTGCCCCGGCCCGGTGGCCACCCCACTGCTGTTGGAGCTGTTCGCCACCGACCCGGAGCGGGCCGCCCGCCGCCTCGTGCACGTGCCGATGGGCCGGTTCGGGCAACCCGAGGAGATCGCCGCCGCGGTGGCGTTCCTGGCCAGCGACGACGCCTCGTTCATGACCGCCGCGCAGTTCGTCGTGGACGGTGGCATCACCGGCGCGTACGTCACACCGCTGTGAGCGCCGACTCGGTGCGGAGGCCGCTGATCGGGATCAGCGCGTACGTCGAACCGGCCGGCTGGGCGGTGTGGCGGGGCGTACCGGCCGTTCTGGTGCCCGAGGCGTACGCGCGGGCGGTGACGAGCGCCGGTGGCCGGGCCGTCGTCCTACCTCCCGACGACCTGGACGGTGACGTGGTGGCGGTCCTGGACGGGCTGCTGTTGGCCGGTGGCGCCGACGTGGGTCCGGGGCGGTACGGGCAGCAGCCCGATCCGCGTACCGAGGACCGACCGGACCGGGACGCCGGTGAGCTGACAGTGCTGGCCGCCGCGCTCGCCGCCGACCTGCCGGTGCTGGGCGTGTGCCGGGGCCTGCAGTTGCTCGCCGTCGCCTACGGCGGAACCCTGCACCAGCACCTGCCCGACGTGGTCGGTCACGAGGCGCACCGCCCGGCACCCGGTGTCTACGGCAGCCACCCGGTGCGGTTCGCCCCGGGAAGCCTGGCCGCGACGGTGCTGGCCGGGGTGGACCGGGTCAACTCCTACCACCACCAGGCGGTCGCCGACCCGGGCCGGTTGACGGTCACCGGGTGGGCCGACGACGGCGTGGTGGAGGCGGTGGAGGATCCGGCCCTGCCGTTCGTGCTCGGTGTGCAGTGGCACCCGGAGAACGAGCCGGATCCCCGGCCGATCACCGCGCTGGTCCGGGCCGCCGGCCGGCGGGTCGACAACGGGTGTGACGCTCGTCGCCCCCGTGCCGTGCCGTCGCCGATGGGAGGATCGACGTATGGGCAAGGTCTATCCGGAGATCGACTCTCGACTGGGTGACTTCATCGCGGCTCAGCCGGTCTTCTTCGTGGCCACCGCGCCGTCCGGCGCCGAGGGGCACGTCAACGTCTCGCCGAAGGGCATGCGGGGCACCTTCGTGATCCTCGGGCCGCACCGGGTGGCGTACCTCGATTATCACGGAAGCGGCGCGGAGACCATCGCCCACCTGCGCGACAACGGCCGGATCACGCTGATGTTCTGTGCCTTCGAGGGGCCACCGAAGATCGTCCGGCTGCACGGCCGGGGCAGCAGCGTCGCCGTGACCGAGGCGACCTTCGCCGACCGGCTCGCCGAGTTCCCCGCGCCCCCGGACGTGCACGCCGTCCGGGCGGTGATCACCGTCGAGGTGGAGCGGGTCAGCGACTCCTGCGGGTACGCGGTGCCGTTGATGGACTTCCGCGCCGAGCGTGATCTGTTGCTCACCTCACACTCCCGCCGTACGGCCGACGATCTGGTGACCTACCGGGCCACCAGGAACGTGGCAAGCATCGACGGGCTGCCGGTCTTCTGACTGGTCGGGGTGCTCCGGTCAGGTCGTTCGACGTCGCCGCGCGCCCGCACTGTCCGGTGCCCGACGGCCCGCACGAACGTCAACAGCGTCCACCTGTCGTGATGCGTTACGTTGCTGGTCCGCTGGGGTACAAGTCGGAGCACGGCGGGTGAAGATCAACGGTCGCGGGGTACGACCGGGGCGGGAGGCTGCATGAGCTCGGCCCAGGGGGGCGCGGACGAACGGCATCCGGCCGCGTCCGGCAGCGAGACCTCCCCGATGCTGGCGGCGGCGTTCGCCGCCGGCGGTGAGTTGGGCGAGCGGCTGGCCGGCCTCGACTGGTCCACCGGTCCACTGGGCGCGCCCGGTCAGTGGCCGGTCGCGCTGTCCAACGCGGTCGGCATGATGCTCGCCTCCAGCGCGCCGATCGTCATGTTCTGGGGCGACGACCAGCTCGCCTTCTACAACGACGCGTACCGGCCGACCATCGGCGACAAGCATCCGGCCGCGATCGGCCAGCCGGCCCGCGCCTTCTGGGCGGAGACGTGGCCGGTGCTCGGCCCGCTGCTCGACGGCGTCCGCACCACCGGGCGCTCCTACCGTGGCGAGGACCACCCCTTCCTGCTGGACCGGCACGGCTTCGTCGAGCAGACCTACTTCGACGTCTCGTACGACCCGATCCGCAGCGCCGACGGCTCGGTCGGTGGCGTCTACTGCATCGTCAGCGAGACCACCGGCCGGGTGCTCGGCGAGCGTCGGCTCCGGGCACTGGCCGAACTGGGCGCCGAGCTGGCCGACGTCGGCAGCTCCGCCGAGCTCGGCCGGACCGCGGCCGAGGTGCTCGGCCGGCACCGCGCGGACGTGCCGTTCGCCCTGATCTACCTGGCCGACGACAGCGGTCAACTCGCCCTGACCGGCTGCACCGGCAGCGTCCCGCCCGCCGTCGAGGCCGTCGCGCAGGTCCTGGCCCAGGTGACCGCCGACGGCGTGCCCGCCACGGTCGAGGTGGCCGACCTGTTCGACCCGCCGCCTGTCGACGTCGCGGACCAGGCCCTCGTGGTGCCGGTCACGGCGACCAACGAGACGGTGGGCGCCCTGATCGTCGGCGTGAGCCGTCAGCTACCGCTCGGCGACGACTACCGGAACTTCTTCGACCTGGTCGCCGCCCAGATCTCCCGTGCGGTCGGCACGCAGCGGGCGTACGAGCAGGAACGTGCCCGGGCCGCCGAGTTGGCAGCGCTGGACCGGGCGAAGACCAACTTCTTCGCCAACGTCAGCCACGAGTTCCGTACCCCGCTGACCCTGGTGCTCGGCCCGCTGGAGGACATGCTGGCCGACCCGGCGCTACCCGCCACCGAGATCGAGCGGCTCACCACGATGCACCGCAACGCGTTGCGTCTGCTCAAGCTGGTCAACACCGTGCTGGACTTCTCCCGACTGGAGTCCGGTCGGCTCGCCGCCCGCTACCAGCCCACCGACCTCGCCGGCTACACGGCCCGGCTGGCCAGCACCTTCCGCTCGGCCACCGACCGGGCCGGGTTGCGGCTGGTGGTGGACTGCCCTCCGCTGCCGGCGCCGGTCTTCGTCGACCGGGACATGTGGGAGAAGGTCGTCCTCAACCTGGTGTCCAACGCGGTCAAGTTCACCTTCGACGGCGAGATCCGGGTGCGCGTCCGGGCCGTGGACGGCGCGGCCCGACTGGAGGTGACGGACACCGGCATCGGCATCGTGCCGGACGAGATTCCGCACGTCTTCGAGCGGTTCCATCGGGTGCCCGGCGCCCGTGCGCGCACCTACGAGGGCACCGGGATCGGCCTGGCGCTGGTCCGGGAGTTGGTCGAGATGCACGGCGGCGAGGTCGGGCTGACCAGTCGCGTCGACGAGGGCAGCACCTTCACGGTGACCGTCCCGACCGGTTCGGACCACCTGCCCGCCGACCGGGTGGTCACGTTCGGCCACCTGCCCGCGGCGGAGCCCGAACAGGCCCGCCTCTACGTGGCGGAGACCGCGTTGTGGACCGGCGCCGGCCCGGCACCCGAGTACGACAGCCGGCCGACCGACGGCACCGCGGCGGGCCGGATCCTGGTCGTCGACGACAACGCGGACCTGCGCGAGCACGTCACGCGGCTGCTCTCCCCGACCTGGGAGGTGGTCACCGCGAACGACGGGCTGGCCGCGCTGCCACTGGCCCGCGAGGGCGGCTTCGACCTGGTGCTCAGCGACGTGATGATGCCCCGCCTCGACGGGTTCGGGCTGGTGAGCGCGTTGCGGGCGGACCCGCGTACCCGGCATGTCCCGATCGTGCTGCTCTCCGCCCGCGCCGGCGCCGCGGAGGCCGTCGCCGGTCTGTCCGCCGGCGCCGACGACTACCTCACCAAGCCTTTCGTCAGCCAGGAGTTGATCGCCCGGGTCCGGGCCAACGTCGAGCTGGGCCAGCTGCGCGGGCAGATCGTCCGCCGGCTCCGGGCGCTGGCGGACGCGGCGGTGGCGGTGAACACCGCCCGGTCCACCGGCGACGTGCTCCAGGTCGCCGCCCGGCACGCGCTCAGCCTCGCCGAGGCCGCCCGAGTGGTGATCACCGCGGCCGGGGCCCGCTTCGAGGCGGACGGCGGCGGCACCGCCGCCGCGGATCCGACCTTCGCGACCGAGCTGACCGGCACCGCCGGCGACACTCTCGGCGAGCTGCGGGTCTGGCGGCCCGCCGGAGACGACGCGCAGACCGACGACGCCGCCCTGACCCAACTGGCCCGCCTGGTCGGGGTACGACTGGAGAACGCCCAGCTCTACGAGGCCGAACACCGCATCGCCACCACGCTGCAACACAGCCTGCTGCCGCGAGCGCTGCCACAGCTTCCCGGGGCGGTGCTGGCCAGCCGCTACCTGCCCGGCACCGCCGACGTGGAGGTCGGCGGGGACTGGTACGACGCCATCGCCCTCGACAACGGCGAACTGGTGCTGGTCATCGGCGACGTGGTCGGCAAGGGCGTCCAGGCCGCCGCCGCGATGGGGCAACTGCGCAACGCGCTGCGGGCGTACCTGTTGGAGGGCTACGGGCCGGGCGAGTCGCTGACCCGGCTCAACCGGTTGGTCGGGTCCACCGAGCGCCGCTCCTTCGCGACCGTGGTCTGTCTGCTGTTCGACCCGCGTACCGGCCGTCTGCGGTACGCCAGCGCCGGTCACCCGTCCCCACTGCTGATCAGAGGAGGCGACGTGGCGTTCCTGCACGTCCGCGCGCTCGGCCCGCCCGTCGGCGCCATCCCCGACGCGACGTACGAGACGGTCGAGGGTGAGTTGACGCCGGGCAGTCGGTTGCTGCTCTACACCGACGGGCTCATCGAGGACCGGCAGCTCGGCATCGACGGCGCGCTGGCCCGGCTGTGCCTGGACGCGGCCACCCCCAGCGAGCACGTGGCCGACCTGATCGACGCGGTCGTCGAGCGGGTCGACGGGCGGCCCCGCCGCGACGACGTGGCCGCCCTGGCCCTGGAGGCGGCGGAGCTGAACCGCTTCGCGCTGCGGCTACCGGCGGACCCGACCCGGCTGAGTGTGCTGCGTAAGCGCCTGGAGGACTTCCTGGTCGCGCACGAGGTCGGTGAGACCGCCGTGTTCGACCTGACCGTCGCGGTCTCCGAGGCCGCCGCGAACGCCATCGAACACCCGGTCCACCCCGCCGAGGCGACGATCAGCGTGGAGGTGTCGATCGAGAACCGGACGGTGACGGCCACCGTGCGGGACAGCGGTCGGTGGCGGGAGTCGACCGGCGCCGGATTCCGGGGGCGCGGCCTGGCCCTGATCAAGGCGTTGGGTGACCTGTCGGTGCGGCGTACCGACGAGGGCACCGAGGTGACGTTGCGCCGGCAGCTACGGGAGTGACCCCGCGCCCGGCGCTCAGGCCGGCCTGAGCCAGCTCTGCTCGCCCAGGCCGGAGATGTCCAGGACCCGGTGGACCTGCCGGGACGGCAGGACGGTGAGCGTGCCCGGGAACTGCTGGGCGAGCCGGACCAGGGCGTGGATGGCGGCCGAGTCGAAGAAGGTGACAGCGCGCAGGTCGAGGGTGATCTGCCCGGCGGGCTCCCGCAGCGCGGTCTGGAGCATCGTGTCCGCGGTCGCCATGTCGACCTCACCGGCCACCACCACGCGAAGGTGATCACCGTCGATCTCCGCGCTGGCGGAGAAGACGGGCGGTGCTCCCCCTTGATCCACGCAGACACGATGGCACAGCGACACTTGCAGGGCAACAACCACCTCGCGGCGGCCGTGGCGCGGGTCACCAGCACTCCCGGCGATAGGCTTGCCGCATGACCGTCCGCCCTCCGCTGACACCCGGCACGCTCTCCCCGACGCGACCGGTGCCGTCCCAGATCGCCCGACCGGAGTACGTGGGCAAGAAGCGTCCGCAGGAGTGGCGTGGCTCGCACGTGCAGACGCCGGAGACCATCGAGAAGATGCGGATCGCCAGCCGACTCGCCGCCCAGGCGACCCGACTCGCCGGTGAGCACTGCAAGCCCGGCGTGACCACCGACGAGATCGACAAGGTGGTGCACGAGTTCCTCTGCGACCACGGCGCCTACCCGTCGACGCTGGGCTACAAGGGCTTCCCGAAGTCCTGCTGCACGAGCATCAACGAGGTCATCTGCCACGGCATCCCGGACTCCACCGTCATCCAGGACGGCGACATCATCAACGTCGACGTCACCGCGTACATCGGTGGGGTGCACGGCGACACCGACGCCACCTTCTGCGTCGGTGAGGTCAGCGAGGAAGCCCGACTGCTGGTCGAGCGCACCCACGAGGCGATGATGCGCGGCATCCGCGCGGTCGCCCCGGGCCGCCAGATCAACGTGGTGGGCCGGGTCATCGAGTCGTACGCCAAGCGGTTCGGCTACGGCGTGGTCCGCGACTTCACCGGCCACGGCATCGGCGAGTCCTTCCACAGCGGGCTCTACGTGCCGCACTACGACAGCCCGCGCCCCACCGACATCATGGAGCCGGGAATGACGTTCACCATCGAGCCGATGATCACGCTCGGCACCTACCAGTACGACATGTGGGACGACGGGTGGACCGTCGTCACCAAGGACCGCAAGTGGACGGCCCAGTTCGAGCACACCATCGTGGTGACCGACGACGGCCACGAGATCCTCACCCTGCCATGACCGAAACCCCGGCAGCCCTGCGCGAGGCGCACCACGCCGACGTCTCCGGTGGCTGGCTGCGCCCAGCCGTCTTCGGCGCGATGGACGGCCTGGTCACCAACATCGCCCTGATCGCCGGTGTCGGCGGCGGCGGGGTGTCGGCGCACAGCATCGTGCTCACCGGCACCGCCGGCCTGGTCGCCGGGGCGATCTCCATGGGGCTCGGCGAATACACGAGCGTCCGGTCCGCCAACGAGCAGGTCGCCGCCGAGGTGGCCAAGGAGCGCCGGGAGCTGGAACGCCACCCCGAGGCGGAGGCCCGCGAGTTGGCCGACGCCTGGGTCGCCCGCGGCCTGCCCCGGGACCTCGCCACCCAGGTCGCCGAAGCGGTACGCCGCGACCCGGACGAGGCCCTGCGGGTGCACGTCCGCGAGGAGTTGGGTGTCGACCCCGACGACCAGCCCAGCCCCTGGGCCGCGGCGACCTCGTCGTTCCTGTTCTTCTCGGTGGGCGCCCTGATCCCGCTGCTGCCCTACCTGTTCGGCGCTACCGACCTGTGGCCGGCACTCGCCGTCGGCGGGCTCGGGCTCTTCGCCGCCGGAGCGGTGGTCGCCCGCTTCACCAACCGGCCCTGGTGGACCGGCGGCCTACGCCAACTGCTGCTGGGTGCCGCCGCGGCCGGCGCGACCTATCTCGTCGGCACGCTGATCGGGGTGCACGGCGGGCTGTGACCCGTCAACTCGTGAGCAACTCGTCGATCGTCCCGTCGACCGCACGACCACGGGCGGCCAACTCCTCGGCCTGCCGGGCCAGCACCGCACCCACCTCGGTCATGTCCGCGCCGGCCAACCCGGTACGCCGAACCGCGTCCCCCGGATCACGGAAGTAGGTGCGGCTCAGCAGACCCGTCACCGTGGCCGCCGCCAGCCGGGCCTCACCGAGCATCAGCAGCGCCTGGTCGGTCTCGTACCACTCGGCGAGCCGGGCCGCCCGGGCGTGCGCCGCGCTGCCCCGATACCAGGCCTGCCGGGCCGCGGTGCTGAACTCCGCCGGCCGGGCCCGGGCCAACCGGCCCAGATGCTCGTCGCGCAGCGTGCGCAACCAACCCGTCGGGTCGTGCAACGCCTGCGTGGTCACGTACCGGTCGGCGGTCAGCGGCCACAGCGCGGAGATCACCCGAGCCTGCGCCAGGTAGTCCTCCGCACCGGCCACGGTCAGGTCGACGAGCACCCCGTCGACGCGCCGGGTGGCAGGCGGCGGGCCGGTGCCGGACCGGTAGGTGACGACCAACATCCCCGCCTCGCGGTCCCCGCCGCCGTCGTCGTCACCGTGCGCCAGGGGACCGTGCACCGCGACCGCGAGCACCTCGGCCGGGAAGCGTCGCCGGACCGCCTCGGCGACCCGTTCCGCGACCGCCCACCGTCCATCGTCGAGACCCCGACCGACACCGGTCTGCCCACTGCTCGCGCTCACGGGGCCACCTCACCTTCCCTTCCCAAGATCCGCGCAACATCAGGGTTCTTGGTGTCTCCCGCGGGTCGGAGGCAGCAACATCCGGGACGTTGTTCGGATCTTGCGGTGTGCGGTGTGCGGTGTGCGGTGTGCGGTGCGGCGTGCGGTGTCTCGGCTCGCTTACTGCCGGTGAAGTTTAGCCAGCCGGCGGGGGAGCTGCGGGCTCGCCGCGCCCGGTCGGTACCAGCCGGAAGATGTGGATCTCCCGGCCACCGGCCCGCTGGACGTACGTGCGGTACGCGGGCCACTCGGTGACCAGCAGTCGCCACAGCCGGTCCCGTTCGGCGCCGGACGCCCGGTCGCCGCGCACCGGGAGTCGGCGGCCCTTCACGTCCACTGTGGCGGCCGGATCGGCGAGCAGGTTCATCGCCCAGCCGGGGTGGTGCGTCTGCCCCCAGTTGGAACCGATCACCACGTAGGCGTCACCGTCCGGCACGTACAGCAGCGGGTTGCTGCGCGGCTTGCCGGAGCGGCGGCCGGTCGTGGTGATCACCAGGGACGGCATCAGGCCGAGCGCGACCACCCGACCCCGAGTGAGCCGGCCGATCACCCGGTCGGCGGGAACCAACAGACGTGCGGCGGCACCGAACCACCGGTAGTGACCGACTCGGCGGGTGAGATTTCCCAGCACTGACACGCGGATCAGTGTGCCGGTTGCCCGGCCCCGGCGGCACCCCCGAATCGGCGACCTGTCCCGGCCGCGGCGGCGCGAGGACCGGCGGCGCTGCGGGCCGCAACGACCATCCGATCGTCAGTCCAGTCGCCGTTCGATCGGCAGTCGGGCGCGGGTGAACAGGCCCGCCCCGAGCATCGCCACCACCGGCACCAGCACCAGCACGCCGAGGGTCGGCCAGGGCACCAGGATCGGGTACGGGTCGGGGACCGGCCAGTCGCCGGCGTACTGCCGGTTGACCGAGAACAGCACGATCGCCGCGGTGCCGAGCCCGGCCACGATGCCGAGCACCGATCCGAGCCCGGCGATGACGCCGGCCTGACAGACCGCCAGCAATCGGCGCAACCCCGGTGCCGCGCCGACGGCCGCGAGGGTGGTCAGCTCGGCGCGTCCCTCGGCGGCGGCGAGTGCGGTGGCGATACCCGCCGCTCCCACCGTGATCAGTCCGGCCGCGGCCGCGAGCAGCAGGAGCAGCGGTGAGACGTCGCGGGGTGCGGCACCCTGCTCCACGTTGAGCGAGAACGTGCCGAACGAGCGCAGGGCGGCGCTGAACCGTGCCTGCTGCTCCTCGTCGGGCGGAGTGGTGCTGCCGACCACCCAGCCGGCCGGGGACCAGTCCAGGCCGAGGTGTCGGGCCGCGCCGGTGGACAGCAGCAGACGGGGATGGCCGACCGCCCGGGGCAGCGCGTACCCCGGCAGGTCACGGACCTCGGTCAGCTGGTCCGGCTCGGTGTCCATCCGGCTGACGCGTACCGTCACCAGGCCGTCGTGCAGGTAACGCGGGTCGGTCACCACCACGCCACCGGCGCGCAGGACCGCCACGGCCGCCGCGGTCGTCGTGGGGTCGGCGCCGGTGAGAAGTGGTAGCGCGCTGCCGTCGTCCACCTCGGGTTGCACGTAGCCCCCGGTGGGGTCCGCGCCGCAGCGTGGGTCGGTCCGGGCCTGCTGACGGTGCGACGCGGGGAGGTCGTCGCCGATCTGCCAGGGGCACGCCCGGTCCGTCGGGAGCACCGGCGCGATGTCGCAGTAGACGGTGCGCCCCGACGCGCAGTCCGGCGCGTGGACGGCGGCCACCGCGCCGACCCCCAACTGGTCCCGGGCCGCGTCGGCGACCTGGGCCAGCGTGGGCTGCTGACCCGACCCGTTCTGGTAGACCAGCATGTGGCCGGTCGGCAGCATCGGCTGGTAGGCACGTGCGTCGCGGGCATCGTCACTGGCCAGGTACCCACCGAGCGCCACGCTGCCGGCGACGGCGGCCATCACGGCGCAGATGGCCGGCACCGCCGAGGCCCGGTTGCGGCTGGCGTCGCGCACCGCGATCCGCGGTGCCAACGGCAACAGCCGACCGAGGCGGGCGAGCGTCCCGATCAACGTGGGCGTGCAGGACACCAGCCCCAACTCGCCGAGGATCAGACCGGTGAGGATCACCGCCGGGGAGGTCCGGCTGGCCCCGTAAGCCGCCAGCCCCGCCCCGCCCACCACCAGCGCCAGACCGACCACCAACCACCGGGCGGGGGACACCGGTGGGGTACGCCGCCCGGCGAGCCCGGCGCTGACGTCCTGCCGGGCCGCCGTCCACGCCGGTGCCAGCGCGGCGAGCACCCCGGCCAGCACCGCCACCGCGCCGAGCAGCACCAGGGCGCCCGGCCAACAGCGGTAGCCGCCGAAGCGGGCGCCGAAGACGTGCTCCTCCATCAGCGGGCGTCCGGCGAACGCCGCGCCGACGCCGACGACCAGGCCGGCGGCGGCACCCAGCACACCGAGCACCACGCCGTCGGCCAGCACGACCCGGCGCAGTTGGGCGGCGTCCCCACCGGCCACCGCGACCAGCGCCAGATCCCGACGTCGGCGACGGACGCCGACGGCGAAGGCCGGCCCGACCAGCAGGACGACCTCCAACAGCCCGAGGCCGGCGATCAGGAAGCCGGTACTCAGGTCGTTGGCGTCGCTCGCCCCGGTCAACCCGAACCACGTCCGGTTCGCCCCGCCCCCCGCGCCGGTCGGGTGCCGAGCGGTGACCAGCACCCCACGCTCGTTCAGCCGGGACACCAGCGCCGCGTCGACGGTCCCGGGCACGTCCGCCAACCAGACGCTGTCCGGCTCCGGACCGGTCCTCGGTACGGCTCCCGGGTGCAGCGCCACGACCGGACCGAGGTCGTCGGGGAACTCGACCAGCCCCACCACGGTGTACGCCCTGCTCCCGTCGGCGACCGTGACGGCGTCACCGAGGCGTAGGTCCAGGCGGCGCAGTGCCGCCTGGCTGACCGCGACCTCGCCGGGCTGCTGCGGTGCCCGGCCGGCCAGGAACCGCACCAGCCCGCGGGCCAGCGGGTCACCGAGGTCCAGCACCCGACCGGCCACGTCCTCGTCACGGTTCGGGCCGCGCAGGGTCAGTGGGGCGTGCGGGCGTACCTCGGTGACCCTGCTGCCCGGCCCCAGCAGCGCGGTCATCTGGGCCGCGGTGGCCCTCCCCGGTGCCGTGCCGTTGGTCGTGCTCCAACCCTCACCCCAGTCGTCCTGTCCGATCGGGCCGTTGGCGACCCACTGCAACTCCGCGTCGGCGACACCGAGTCGACGGTCGACACGTTCCTGCGGGGTCAGTTCGGCCATGTCGTAGCTCGCCGCGAGGAAGGCCAGCGCGGCCACCGGCAGGGCGATCATCGCGAGCACCAGGGCCGTTCGACCCCGGGCGCGGCGGGACTCGCGTCGCGCGATCCGCAGCGCGGTCCGCCAGGAGCCGGTCAGCTCGGCGATCCGCCGCCGACCGACCATGGCGGAGGGTCGGACCGGGACCTGCCGCGTACGGCGGACGGTCACCGCTCGCTGCCGGACAGCAACTGTTCGACGCTGCCCAGCGGTGCCGTCGTGTCGACGAGCACGCCGTCGCGGAGGAACACCACCCGGTCCGCCCAGCCCGCGTGTCGTGCCTCGTGGGTGACCAGCACTCCGGCGGCGCCCGCGTCGATGCGGCGGCGCAGCAGGTGCAGCACCGCCTCGCCGGTCTGCGAGTCCAGTGCGCCGGTGGGCTCGTCGGCGAGGACCAACCGGCGTTCACCCACCAGCGCGCGGGCGATGGCCACCCGCTGCTGCTGGCCGCCGGAGAGTTGGTCGGGGAAGCGGTCACCCAGCCCGGGCAGGCCCACCTCGGTGAGCGCGGCCCGGGCCAGCGCGCGGGCGCGGCGTCCGCTGGTGCCGTCGAGCTCCAACGGGAGCGCCACGTTCTCCAGCGCGCTCAGACTGCCCAGCAGGTTGAGCTGCTGGAAGATGTAGCCGATCCGGCGGCGACGCAACTGGGCGAGCCCGCGCCGGTCCAGGGCCCCGAGCGGTTGCCCCTCGACCCGGACCTCGCCGCCGGTCGGCCGGTCCAGCCCTCCGGCCAGGGCCAGCAACGTCGACTTGCCGGATCCGGACGGTCCCATCACGGCGACCAGTTCGCCGGGCCGGACGGCCAGGCTGACGCCCTGCAGCGCGTGCACCGCCGCCGGTCCGGTGCCGTGGGTGCGGTGGACGGCGCGGAGCTCCAACACCGCGTCGTCCGCCCCGCTCACCGTCGCGCCTCCTCGCCGGCCCACCTCGCCGCGTCACGTGCGTCGTCGTCCCCCGGTGGGGATAGGGGGAATGCCGGGCCGGTGGGTTGGTGCCGCACCAGACTGGTCTCGCAGTGGTCCAGCCAGCGCACCTCCGCCTCGGCCTGGAACACCATCGAATCCAGTACCAGGCGCCAGGGGAGGTCCTCCGGCCGATTGCTGCCGTACTTCAGCCGGGTCAGCTCCTGCAGGGCACGCATCGTCGCGCTGCGCTGGGCCTGCACCACCGAGCGGACGTCCACCCCCGGGGTGGTCAACGCCAACGCCAGCTTGATCGCCAACTCGTCGCGGGGACGGTCGGTGCGGCTGATCGGGGTGGCGAACCACAGCGCCAGGTCCGCCCGGCCCGCGTCGGTGATCTCGTACGGGCGCTGCCCGGCCTCGCTCTCCGGCAGCGGGCGCACCAGACCGTCTCGCTCCAGTCGGGCCAGCGTGGTGTAGACCTGCCCGATGTTCAGCGGCCAGGTCGAGCCGGTCGACTCCTCGAACGCGGCGCGCAGCTGGTAGCCGTACATCTGGCCGCGTTCGAGCAGGGCGAGCAACCCGTGACGGATGGACATGGCAACGGAGTATGCATACCTGGTATGCGCACCGCAACCGGGGCGGGCCTGTTCAGGCCGGTCGACCGGGAAACGGGACGGTCAGCGGGGTCGACCCGGCCGTCTTACGCCACCGGGTGGCGCGAACGGCGTACTCCACCAGGGCGGCCAGGGCCTGGTCCCGGTCGGCGCCGGTGGTGGACGCCAACGCCGCCCGCCAGTGCGCGGCCGTGCGTTCCTCCACCTCGGCGGCGAGCCGCAGGGCGCTGGCCCGGTCGGTGACCGGGAACGGCAGCGCGTAGCCGGCCCGGTCCGGCGGCACGACGCCGCCGGCGGTGGTGAGCTGCACGACCAGGGTGTCGCGTCGACGTCGGTGCGCGGCCTCCGCCTGGTGTGCCGCCTCCCGTGCCGCGCCGGTGAGCCGGACGCCGATCCGGCCGTAGGCGTAGATGGCCGCGTACTCGGCGGACAGGGCGGAGGCGAGGGCCTCCCCGGCGGACGGTTGCCTCACTTCAGTGCCTCCTGGTGGGTGGCGCGGGCGGCGACGATCGACCCGAGTAGCGCGGCCCGCTCCGCGGGCGCCGCCGCGCAGGCGGTGGACGCGGACTGCTGGGCGGTCTTCTCCAGTGCCCGCAGCGCCGTGAGCGCGCCGGTCGGGTCGGCCCCCGCGGCGGTGGTCGGGGCGCCGACCCCGGCCGACGGCAGGGCGACGCCGATCACCCGGGCCAGCTCGGTGGCGTGGGCGGTGTGCGCTTCGGCGATCGGGTCGAGCCGGCCGGCCAGGTCGGGGTGTGCGGTGGCGGTGCTCCGGTACGCCTCGGCCAGGGCGAGCGCCTCGTCCACCATCGGCCGCAGCGGGTCCGGCGGCGGCACCGGCTGATCGTCGCGGTCGAAAAGATCACAGCCGGTCAGCGGCGCGGCGGCGCCGCCGAGCACCAGCAGCGCCCCGCCGCGCAGGAGCTTTCGCCGGGAATGTCCGGATGACTGGTTGCGCTGTGTCGTTCTGCCGATCCCCACCGGCCAAGTCAACACCATGGGCGCCGGTCCAGGGGCCACCGGCGTCGGTGCGCCGCCCGGCCCGCCGCCGGGCAGGCGCGTTACGCTCTGCGCAGCCACCGGCGTGTCCGCTCCGGTGGCGTGCCGGCATGGCGGGAAGTCCCACCACCGTCGACCAGGGAAAGGGTGCGGAGATGACGCAGCGTGGCCGTGCCACCAGGCCGACCGGTCGACCCCGCGCTGCCGCGGGTCCCCGCGGTGGCGACCTCGCCGGGCGGCGTGCCCGGTTGCGGGCCGTGATCGAGCCCGTCGTCAACGACGCCGGCTACGACCTGGAGGACCTGTCGGTCTCCCGGGCCGGTCGCCGGCACGTGGTGCGGGTGATGGTGGACGCCGACGGCGGGATCGACCTGGACGCCGTCGCCGACGTCTCCCGGGCGGTCTCGGCCGCGCTGGACGCCGCGGAGGAGACCGGTGGCGACATCGTCGCCGGGGAATACCAGCTCGAGGTCAGTTCGCCGGGCGTCGACCGGCCACTCACCCTGCCCCGGCACTGGCGGCGCAACGTGAGCCGGCTCGTCAAGGTCACCGTCCGGGGCGCGACCGCGCTGCCCGGCCAGCGCGGCGAGCAGCCCACCGGTGATCGCCAACTGACCGGCCGGGTGATCGCCGCCGACGACGAGGGCGTGCAGCTGGAGACCGAGGACGGCCGGACCTCCTGGGCGTACGCCCAACTGGGCCCGGGTCGCGTGCAGGTCGAGTTCACCCGCCTCGCCGAGCTCGGCGAGGCGGACGAGGAGTTCGACGACGCGGACGACAGTGACGAGTTCGACGATTCAGACGACATCGACGACGAAGATGATGTGGAGGACGAGGAGAGGTGAACATCGACCTCGCGGCGCTGCGCGCACTCGAGCGCGAGCGGGAGATCCCGTTCGACACGATTCTCGCGGCGATCGAGACCGCGTTGCTGACCGCTTACCGGCACACCGACGGCGCCGAGCCGCACGCCCGGGTGGAGATCGACCGCAAGTCCGGCGCGGCCCTGGTGTACGCGCAGGAGATGGACTCCGACGGCAGTCTGGTGCGGGAGTGGGACGACACCCCGCACGACTTCGGCCGGATCGCCGCCATGACCGCCAAGCAGGTGATCCTCCAGCGGCTGCGGGAGGCCACCGACGAGGTGCACTTCGGTGAGTACGTGGGCCGCGAGGGTGACCTGGTCACCGGCGTGGTGCAGGCGCACGAGACGCGTACCGAGAAGGGCATCGTCAGCGTCGACCTGGGCAAGCTGGAGGGCGTGCTGCCGCAGTCCGAGCAGGTGCCCGGTGAGCGGTACGCCCACGGCGAGCGGGTCCGCTGCGTGGTGGTGCACGTGGCCAAGGGCATGCGCGGGCCGCAGATCACCCTGTCCCGGTCGCACCCGGCGCTGGTCAAGAAGCTCTTCGCGCTGGAGGTCCCGGAGATCGCCGACGGCACTGTCGAGATCGGCGCGATCGCCCGTGAGGCAGGTCACCGCACGAAGATCGCCGTCCGCTCCACGACTCCCGGGGTCAACGCCAAGGGTGCCTGCATCGGGCCGATGGGTCAGCGGGTACGCGCCGTGATGAGCGAGTTGCACGGCGAAAAGATCGACATCATCGACTGGTCGGACGACCCGGCCACCTTCGTCGGCAACGCGTTGTCGCCGGCCAAGGCGCTGCGGGTCGAGGTGGTCGACCTGGCCGGTCGGGCCGCCCGGGTGACGGTTCCCGACTTCCAGCTGTCGCTCGCCATCGGCCGGGAGGGGCAGAATGCCCGACTCGCGGCCCGTCTGACCGGTTGGCGGATCGACATCCGCTCCGATGCGGAGCAGACCGCCCCGGCCGCGCGTGAGGGAGCTGATCACGTGCGGGAGCCGGGCGGCGCGATCTCGGGCGGCTAGGGGTAGACTTCTTCCAGTGGTACGACGCACGCAGCCGGAGCGCACCTGTGTGGGCTGCCGACAACGTGCGCCGGCCAGCGAATTGCTGCGGATAGTCGCGGTCAGGGACGAGGCTGGTCACAGCCTCCGGCCTGATCCGCTTCGCAGGCTGCCGGGTCGGGGAGCGAACATGCATCCGGATCCGGCCTGCTTCGCGCTGGCGGTGCGGCGTCGCGCCTTCGGGCGTGCGCTGCGCATCACCGAGGTCCTCGACCACGGTGTGCTGGCGAAGCACGTCGATGCGCCAACCACTACGTCCGGTCAGCCCGACCGGGCGAGGGTCGCTAGCAGGGTAGGACGACCGACATGAGCACACGATGAAGTCCCTGAAATGACCAGGCTTCAAGTGCACGAGTGAGGTCTGCGGGTGCTGCCCGCACGACCTCGGAGTGAGGAGTGCAGTGGCAGGCAAGGCCCGCGTACACGAGCTTGCAAAAGAGCTCGGGGTCGAGAGTAAGACCGTTCTCGCCAAACTGAAGGAAATGGGCGAGTTCGTGAAGTCCGCGTCGAGCACCGTCGAGGCGCCCGTCGCCCGGCGGCTGCGTAACGCATTCGTCGCGTCCGCCGGTGCTCCGGCGCCGGCCGCCCCGTCGGCGCCCGCGTCGACGCCGGCTCCCAACCCGACCCCGACGACGTCCCCGACCCCGGGCGCGCCCCGGGTCTCGGCCAAGCCGATGCCGCCTCGGCGGCCGGCAGCGCCGATGCCCGGCCCGAAGCCGAAGGGTCCGGTGCCCGCTGCGCCGCAGCCCGCGGCCCCGGTCGCCAAGCCGGCGAGCGCCCACGACATCGAGGTGGCGGCCGCGGAGGCGCGTGCCGCCGCGCTGAAGGCTGAGCAGGAGGCCGCGGTCAAGGCCGCGCAGGCCGCCCGTCAGCAGCAGCGGGAGAACCCGGTTCGCCGGGAGCCTCCGGCAGACGGTGGCAACCGCCCCGGCCCCCGGCCGGGTCCGGCCGCGATGCCGCCCCGCCCCGGTTCGCCGGCAGCTCGCCCGAGCGCGCCTGCTCCGGGTCCGGGTGCCCGACCGGGTGGTCGCCCGCCGGCGCGCGGCGCCGGTAACAACCCGTTCGGCATCCAGGGTGGCCAGCAGCAGCGGCCCCCGGCCGCCGGTGCGGGTGGTCCTCGGCCCAACACCCCGGCGGGCATGCCGCCGCGGCCGAGCCCGAACTCCATGCCGCCGCGGCCCAGCCCGGCGTCGATGCCGAGCCAGCGTCCGGCTGCCGGTCGTCCCGGTCCCGGTGGCGCTGGTCGCCCCGGTGGTGGCGCTGGTCGCCCCGGCGGTGGCGGCGGTGGCTTCCGTGGCGGTCCCGGTGGTGGCGGCGGTGGTTACCGCGGCGGCCCCGGTGGCGGCGCGGGTGCCGGTGGTGGCGGTGGCTACCGTGGCGGTCCCGGCGGCGGCGGCGGTGCCCCCGGTGGCGGGTTCCGTCCGGGTGCGCCGGCCGGTGGTGGCGGCCGTCCGGGTGCGGGTGGTCGTGGCCGTGGCGGCGGTGCCGCGGGTGCCTTCGGGCGTCCGGGTGGCCGGCCGACGCGCGGTCGCAAGTCCAAGAAGCAGCGCAGACAGGAGTTCGACAACCTGTCGGCTCCGACCATGAGCTCGGGTGCTCCCCGGGGTCAGGGTCAGGTCGTCCGGCTGTCCCGCGGCGCCTCGCTGTCCGACTTCGCCGACAAGATCAACGCCAACCCTGGTTCGCTGGTCCAGGAGATGTTCAACCTGGGCGAGATGGTCACCGCGACCCAGTCCTGCTCTGACGACACCCTGCAGCTGCTGGGTGAGCACCTGGGCTTCGACATCCAGATCGTCAGCCCGGAGGACGAGGACCGCGAGCTGCTCGCGCAGTTCAACATCGACCTCGACGCGGAGGTGGCCGAGGAGCGTCTGGTCAGCCGTGCGCCGGTGGTGACCGTCATGGGTCACGTCGACCACGGTAAGACCAAGCTGCTCGACGCGATCCGTAAGGCGAACGTCGTGGCCGGTGAGGCGGGTGGCATCACCCAGCACATCGGTGCGTACCAGGTGCACGTTCCGCACGAGGGTGTGGACCGCGCGGTGACCTTCATCGACACCCCGGGTCACGAGGCGTTCACCGCCATGCGTGCCCGTGGTGCCCAGGTGACGGACATCGTGATCCTGGTCGTCGCGGCCGACGACGGCGTGATGCCGCAGACCATCGAGGCGTTGAACCACGCCAAGGCGGCCGACGTGCCGATCGTGGTCGCGGTCAACAAGGTCGACAAGCCGGACGCCAACCCGGACAAGGTCCGCCAGCAGCTGACCGAGTACGGCCTGGTCGCCGAGGAGTACGGCGGCGAGACCATGTTCGTCAACGTGGCCGCCAAGCCGGGCATCGGCATCGAGGAGCTGCTCGAGGCCGTCCTGCTGACCGCCGACGCGTCGCTGGAGCTGACCGCTCCGATCGACGGGCCGGCGCAGGGTGTGGCCATCGAGGCGCACCTGGACAAGGGCCGCGGTGCGGTGGCGACGGTGCTGGTGCAGAAGGGCACCCTGCGGGCCGGCGACTCGATCGTCGCCGGTGGGGCGCACGGCCGGGTCCGGGCCATGCTCGACGAGAACGGCAACCAGCTCTCCGAGGCTGGGCCGGCGCGTCCGGTCATGGTTCTGGGTCTGACCGCGCCGCCCGGCGCGGGCGACACCTTCCTCGCGGCGGCGGACGACCGCACGGTGCGGCAGATCGCCGAGCAGCGGCAGGCGCGGCGGCGGGCGGCGGCATTCGCCAACTCCCGTGGTCGGGCCACCCTCGAGACGCTCATGGAGCAGCTCAAGGAGGGCGAGAAGACGTCGCTCAACCTCATCCTCAAGGGCGATGTCTCCGGTTCGGTGGAGGCCCTGGAGGACGCGCTGTTCAACCTCGACATCCCCGAGGAGGTCCAGCTCAAGGTCCTCGACCGGGGCGTCGGTGCGATCACCGAGAGCAACGTCATGCTCGCGAGTGCGTCGTCCGAGCCGGTCACGATCATCGGCTTCAACGTGCGGGCCTCCAACAAGGTCCGTGAGATGGCCGACCGCGAGGGCGTGGAGATCCGGTACTACACCGTCATCTACCAGGCCATCGAGGAGATCGAGGCAGCGCTCAAGGGCCTGCTCAAGCCGGAGTACGAGGAGGCCGAGCTGGGCACCGCGGAGATCCGCGACGTGTTCCGCTCGTCCAAGATCGGCAACATCTCCGGTTGCATCGTCCGGTCGGGCATCATCCGACGCAACGCGAAGGCTCGACTGCTTCGGGACGGGACGGTCGTGGCGGACAATCTCACGATCACCTCGCTGAAGCGGTTCAAGGACGACGCCACCGAGGTCCGCGAGGGCTTCGAGTGTGGTCTGACCCTGGGCGGCTACAACAACGTCCAGGTCGGCGACGTCATCGAGACCTTCGAGATGCGGGAGAAGGTTCGCGCCTGATCCGGCAGTGACACGCTGATCAAGGGGTTTACGCCGCACGGCGTAAACCCCTTGATCATGCGGGCCGGGTTGGCGGTATCGTCCGGGGCGATGTTCACCGGAACCGCGGTCTTCGACCTGCTGCTGCCGGGCGACTCCCGGTCGCTCAAAGCCAAGAGATCATATGTACGGCCGATCGTGGCGGCGCTGCGCCGCTTCGAGGTGTCGGCCGCCGAGGTGGGGGCGCTCGACCTGCACGGTCGAGCGCAGATAGCGGTGGCCGTGGTGGCCGCCGAGACAGGGCACGTCCGCGAGGTGCTCGACTCCTGTGAGCGCCTGGTGGCCGCCCGTCCCGAGGTCGAGCTGCTGTCGGTTCGACGCCGGCTGTACGGCGTGGACGACGACTGACCACGGTGCCGGCTGTGCCGGGCGACCGGTACGGCCGCGAAGGTAGTGTTCGAGATGTTGGCCGGTCGGCCGGCGGCCTCCGGGTCGCCGGGCCGACCGGGAGCAGGACGCCGTGGAGGTGGCGAGATGTCTGATCCGGCCAAGGTACGCCGGCACGCCGAGCGGGTGCGTGAGCTGGTCGCGTCGGTGGTGCGGAGCCAGATCAAGGACCCGCGGCTCGGGATGATCACCATCACCGACGCCCGGATCACCGCGGACCTGCGCGACGCGACGGTCTTCTACACGGTGCTCGGCGACTCGGTGGCCCAGGCGGACACCGCAGCCGCCCTGGAGAGCGCCAAGGGGATGTTGCGCAGCACGGTCGGCAAGGCGCTCGGGCTGCGGCACTCGCCGACCCTGACGTTCGTCCTCGACGACGTACAGGACCAGGTCAAGCACATCGACGACCTGCTCGCCGCCGCCCGCAACGCCGACGCCGAGGTGCAGCGGCTCGCCGCCCGGGCGGAGTACGCGGGCGAGGCGCAGCCGTACCGGGTGGAGGACGACGCCGACGAGACGGACGAGGCCGACGAGGCCACCGACGTCACGGAGACCCCGCGGGGTGGGGAAACGCGGTGACCGGCGCCACCAGCACCCCGCTCGCCGGGGCGGCCGGGGGTGTCCCCACCGAGACGGACTGGGCTGCCGCCGAGGCGCTCGTACGGGCTCTCCCGGCGAGCGCCCGGGTGCTGTTGATCTGCCACGTCAACCCGGACGGCGATGCCCTGGGCAGCATGCTCGGCTTCGGTCTGGGCCTGCGGCAGCTCGGCGTACGCGAGGTGCAGGCGACCTTCCCCGGGCCGCCGGAGGTGCCGGAGCCGTTGCAGGGGCTGCCCGGGCTCGACCTGCTGGTCCCGGCGGACGTGGCGGACCTCGCACCCGATCTGGTGATCTGCTTCGACGCGGCGAGCGAGTCGCGCCTCGGTGAGCTGGCCGGGCGGTTGTCGTCGGCGGGCCCGGCGTTGGTGCTCGACCACCACGCCTCGAACCCGGGCTTCGGCACCGTCAACCTGGTCGACCCCGGAGCCGCGGCGACGTCGGTGGTGGCCGAGCGGTTGCTGGCCCGGCTCGGGGTCGTCGTGGACCGGGAGATCGCCGAGTGCCTCTACGTGGCGCTGACCACCGATACCGGTTCGTTCCGGTTCGCGGCGACCACCCCGGCGGTGCACGAGATGGCCGCCCGGTTGCTGGCCACCGGCATCTCGCCGGGCGACATCTCCCGGCGGGTCTTCGACACCCGGCCCTTCGGCGCGGTCCGGCTCTTCGGTGAGGTGCTCGGCCGGGCCCGGTTGGAGCCGTCCGCCGCCGGTGGCCGAGGGTTCGTCTGGACCTTCGCCACCCTGGACGACCTGGCCCGACACGACCAGCGGCCGTACGTGCTGGAGGCGTTGATCGACTCGGTGCGGTGCACCGCCGAGGCGGACGTGGGTTGTGTGTTGAAGCAGACCACGTCGGGCGACTGGGCGGTGTCGATGCGCAGCAAGGGTGCGGTGGACGTCAGCCGGGTCGCGGTCGCGCTGGGCGGTGGTGGTCACACGTTCGCGGCCGGTTTCACCGGCCGGGGCAGCGTCGATCAGGTGGTCGACTCGATCCGCGGTCAACTGGACGCGGCGCTGGTCAGCCCCGCGAACTGACGCCCACGTTCGCCGTCGTCGATCCGTCGACCCCGAAGATCAGGGTCAGCTCCGGGGAGTGTCGGTCTTCCCGCGCTCCGTGAGACCGGGAAGAATTGCGGGATGGAGCAGCCGCACGACCTCACCGTGGAGGCCCCCCGTGCCTGGGATCGGCCCGCCGTCTCCGTTCCCGTCCTGGTCTGCCTGTCGCTCGTCGGTGGTCGGTTCGCGTCCTTCTCGACCGAGGCGAATCTGTTCACCCTCGGCACCGGCGGGGTGCTGATCTGGCTCGGTCTGAGCAACCGGGTGCCGCGCCGGCCGGCACCGCCTCGGCTGGGTGCCGGAGCGGCCTGGTGGGCGGTGCCGGTGGTGGTCTTCGGTGTCTTCGAGGGTGCGACCTTCGTGCTGGCGGCCGGCGACGACTTCCCCACCTTCTCGCGTCTCGCCGATCCTCTCCTGGAAGATCACCTGACCCGGTCGGCGGCCTGGTTCGCCTGGCTGGCGGCCTTCTGGGGGCTGGTGCGGCGATGATGCGGACGCTTGCGATCGGTGGCTTCCTGGCCGCGCTGGTCCTCTTCGCGGTGGTCGAGTGGATGGCCCGGCGAGAGGGCTCGCGGATCCCCACCCTCGGCGAGGTCTGCGCGTACGTGATGCGCTACGAGGTCGGTCCGGTGCCGGTGGGCCGGATCGGTCTGTTCGGGTTCTGGTGGTGGCTGGGGTGGCACTTCCTGGCCCGTTGAACCGGGTTGCCGACCGTCCAGATGGCGGGAACCGTGAGCAGCATATGGACCTGAACGATAACTTGGGAGAGGGCCGGCGCCGCGTGGCGGCGCAGGTCATGGGCGGTGGTGCCACACCTCGTGCCGCCTCCCTCCAGGGTCGGACCGACCCGGGCTCAAGCTGCCCAGGCGGCTGCTCCGGTAACCCCGGACCGTCGTGGGGCGCTCAGCAGGACCGCCCGTGAGGGCCGCCGCCTGTCGGTGGCTCGCTCCCTGGAAGGACCACCGCCATGCCGAACAAGCCCAAGCCCGAGGCCACCACCGACGACGCCCGTGAGCAGGCCCGCCGCGCGCTGCAGACGTCGATGGACACCCGCCAGTGATCAGACCCGCCCGGCGCTGATCCCGCTGTCGGCCGGCGGAGAGGGCCGGACGCTTCTGGTCTGCCTGTGGAGCTGAATCGTCTGCGACATCACGACGGATCCGTCCGCGCCATCGTTCGCGGCACGCTGGATCGTTCGCGACATCGCGGCTGATTCGTTTACGGCATCAGCTCCAAAGCCTCTGACCGGAGGAGGCTCGCCCCGAGCGCCCGACTGCCCGAGCGCCCGACGGCCGGGCCGCCGGGCTGCGGACGCGCCACGCGCCACGCCCCTGAGCATCACCACCGACACGTAAGTGGTCGGCGGGATTGCGATCCTTACCGTGCTCGTGCCAGGATCGGCGGCGATGAGCCAGATCGCTGCCACCACCACGGGCCTGTCCGCATCGCCGCGCCGCATCGTCGGCCTCGCCCTGCCGGCTCTGGTGGTGCTCGCCGCCGAGCCGCTCTACGTGCTCGTCGACACGGCGGTGGTCGGTCACCTCGGTCGGGTGCCGCTCGCCGCGCTCGCCGTCGGCGGCACGGTGATGACGCTCACCGCGTGGGTCGGCACCGTGGTCGCGTACGGCACCACCGGGCGTGCGGCCCGCCGCTTCGGGGCCGGGGACCGGGCCGCCGCGGTGGCCGAGGGCGTCCAGTCGTCCTGGTCGGCGTTCGGTGTCGGCCTGCTGATCGCGATCGGCATGCAGTTCGGCGGAGCCGCGCTCGCGCGTACCCTCGTCGGTGGTGCCGGCGACGTCGCCGACGCCGCCGCACACTGGTTGCGCATCGCGGCCCTCGGCGCCCCCGGCCTGCTGCTCGCCGCGGCCGGCAACGGCTGGCTGCGCGGCGTGCAGGACACCCGCCGCCCACTGTTCTTCGTGCTCGGCCCCAACCTGCTCTCCGCGCTGCTCTGCCCGCTGCTGGTCTACCCCGGTGGGCTGGGTCTGGTCGGCTCGGCGGTGGCCAACGTCGTCGCGCAGACCCTCTGCGGGGCGCTCTTCGCCGCGGCGCTGGTCGCCGAACGGGTGTCGCTGCGACCCCGGCCCCACGTGATCCGCCAGCAGTTGGTGCTGAGCCGGGACCTGCTGATCAGAGGGCTGGCGTTCCAGGCCAGCTTCCTCTCCGCGACCGCCGTCGCCGCCCGCTTCGGCGCCGCCGCCGTCGGCGCCCACCAGATCGCCCTACAACTCTGGTTCTTCACCGCGCTGGTGCTCGACGCCCTCGCCATCGCCGCCCAGTCGCTGGTGGGCGCCGCGCTCGGCGCCGGCGACGACGTGGGAGCGCGGGCACTCGCCCGCCGGATCGGGCTGCTCGGCGGTGTCTGCGGCGTCGGCTTCGCGCTGCTCGTCGCCGCCGGCGCCGGCGTGGTGCCGTCGTGGTTCAGCTCCGATCCGGGGGTACGCGAGCAGGCCATGGTCGCGTGGCCGTGGTTCGTCGTCATGCTGCCGCCGGCCGGTCTGGTGTTCGCCCTCGACGGTGTGCTGATCGGCGCGGGTGACGTGCGTTACCTGCGCAACCTCACCATCGTGGCGGCGCTCGGCGGTTTCCTGCCCGCCATCTGGCTGGCGTACGCCCTCGACCTCGGGCTGGGCGGCATCTGGGCCGGGCTCACCGTGTTCGTGGTGATCCGCCTGGTCGCGCTGCTGCTGCGCCTGCGCAACGGCAGTTGGGCGGTGGTCGGCGCGGTCCGCTGACCACCGCCCGGTCAGCAGCGGGTGGTGGTCGGCGCGGGCGCGTCGAGGTCGAAGATCGTGCCCGGATCGCCCGCCGGGATCCGATCCCGGTGCACGCCGGCCACCCAGAACTGCTCCCGCACCCAGCCGTCCCGCAGTTGCGCGCAGTCCGCGTTCCAGGTCACCGCTTCCGCCGAGACGATCCACAGGCCTCGAGCGGAGGCCGGCACGTCGTCCGGGTGCGGCACCTGCCACACCACGCGGTCGCGCAACGCCACCACGCCGGCGCCGGCGGGTGCCCGCAGGTCCACGTCGAACGGGTACGCCCAGACGAACTCCGTGGAGACCTCCAACACCCGGACACCGTTCTCCGTGGTGGCGCGGTAGCCGACCCGGCCGTCGGCGCGGACGTCGGGCTCCCAGTCCGACGGCGACGCCATCCTGGTCGCGTACCGCAGGAAGCTGTTGCCGGTGAAGTCCGACCTGAGCTGCTCGCGGGCGTCCGGGGCGAGCACCTTGAGGAACGGCTCGGGGTCGCCCGTGAACATCGACGTGTCCAGCCGGCTCTCGATCAACCCCTTGCGTACCGACGCCAGCGCCGCCCGGACCTGGGCCGTGGTGAACGGCCCGGTGGCCTTGGCCGTCGGCATCAGCACTGCCTGCTCACCCGCTGCAAAGGAGGCCGCCGGTGAACCGGCGAACAGGTCCCGTGGTTCGCCGACCCTGCTGACCGGCGGGGTGGCGCTCGCGGTGGGGGTCGCCGGGGTCCCCGCGCGGACGCCGTCGGCGACCCGGTCGACCATCACCAGGCCGCCGCCGACCAGCAGGAGAGCCAGCACCAACCCGACGCCGAGCAGCAGCGCCCCGTTGTGCCGGGCGGAGAAGAAGCGGACCCGGTCCCAGCCGGTGGGCTGGTGCTCGGTCTGTGCCGAGTGCATCCACTCCGGCAGCCGTACGGGGTTGACCTCCGCTACCGCAGTGGGCGGCGGTGGTGGGTCTGCCGGGCCCGTCGGTGTGGGCTCGTCCGGTGGCGTCTGTGTCATGGTCTTTCCCCCGTCGGTGCTCGCCGCCGGTGACAGCGGGCGGATGATCTTCGCATTCTCGGGAGGTCGTCGGTCGTCCCGTCGGACAAACCGCCTCCAACCAGCGAACCCGCCGAGCGGCGGAGGCTCCGGTCACGCGCGGTGTGCCCACGCACCGGGCGGTACGGGCCGTCTGGCAGGCTTGGCCGACGTGAGCACCGATGGTCTGATCGTCGTCGACAAGCCCGGCGGCATGACGTCGCACGACGTGGTGGCGCGGATCCGCCGGCTGGCCAAGACCCGGCGCGTCGGCCACGGCGGCACCCTCGACCCGATGGCCACCGGTGTCCTGGTGATCGGTGTGGGTCGGGCGACCCGCCTGCTCACCTACGTGATCGGCGCGGGCAAGAGCTACACCGGCACCATCCGGCTCGGCCAGGCCACCGTCACCGACGACGCCGAGGGCGACGTGATCGCCAGCACTCCGGCCGGTCGGGTCACCGACGACGCGATCCGGGCGGCGTTGGCACCGCTGCGCGGCGAGGTCGACCAGGTGCCGAGCGCGGTCAGCGCCGTCAAGATTAACGGTCAGCGGGCGTACAAGCGGGTTCGCGAGGGGGAGAGCGTCGAGCTGCCCGCGCGACGGGTCACCATCTCCCGCCTGGAGGTGCTGGCGATCCGCCGTACCGAACCGGACCTGGTGGACGTGGACGTGGACGTGACCTGCTCCTCCGGCACGTACATCAGGGCCATCGCCCGGGACGCGGGCCTCGCGCTCGGCGTCGGCGGCCACCTGACCGCGCTCCGCCGGACCGCGGTGGGCGGCTTCACCATCGCCGAGGCGGCCACCCTCGACGACCTGGAGCAACGCGCCCCGGACGTGGTGAACCTGCCGCTGGACGCGGCGGCCGACCGCTTCTTTCCCCGCCGGGAGGCCACGCCCGAGGAGGCCCGGGTGCTCGCCCACGGTGGGCCGTTGGACCCGGCCGGCCTCACCGGGCCGTACGCCGTCTTCGGCCCCGCCGGCGGTCTGATCGCTATCGTCAGCGAGCGGGACGGGCGGGCCCGCGCGGAGATCGTGCTCGCCCCGGCCTGAGGCCGGGCAGTAGGGGAGGAACGGCATGCAGCGGTGGCGGGGGTACGACGCGGCGCCCGGTGGGTGGGGACGCTCCGTCGTCACCATCGGTGTGTTCGACGGTGTGCACAAGGGGCACCAGGCGACCATCGGGCACGCCGTGGCCCGGGCACGGGCGCTGGGCGTGCAGTCGGTGGTGGTCACCTTCGACCCGCACCCGGCCGAGGTGGTCCGGCCCGGTTCGCATCCGGCGGTGCTCACCGAACCGGCCCGCAAGGCCGAGTTGATCGAGGCGCTCGGCGTGGACGTGCTCTGCGTGGTGCCGTTCACCCCGGAGTTCTCCCGGCTGCCCGCCGAGCAGTTCGTGCACGACGTCCTGGTCGAGCACCTGCACGCCGCGTTGGTGGTGGTCGGCGACAACTTCCGCTTCGGGCACCGGGCGGCCGGTGACGTGGCGCTGCTGGAGCAGTTGGGGCGTACCTTCGGCTTCGGCGTGGAGGGCGGCCCACTGGTCGCCGACGACGGCACCGTCTTCTCGTCCACGTACATCCGCTCCTGCGTCGACGCGGGCGACGTGGGCGCGGCGGCCGCCGCCCTGGGCCGCCCCCACCGCCTGGAGGGCGTGGTGGTCCGCGGCGACCAGCGGGGGAGGGAACTGGGCTTTCCCACCGCCAACCTGCTCTGCCACCGGTACGCGGCGGTGCCCGCCGACGGGGTGTACGCGGCCCGGCTGATCCGCCGCGGGCAACGTGAACCGCTGATGGCGGCGGTGTCAGTGGGCACCAACCCGACCTTCTCCGGCCGGGAACGGCGGGTGGAGGCCTACGCGCTGGACTTCTCCGGCGACCTCTACGGCGAGCGCCTGGCCCTGGACTTCGTGGCGCACCTGCGCGGCCAGGTCCGGTACGACTCGATCGAGCCGTTGATCGCCCAGATGGAGCAGGACGTCACCCGTACCCGGCACGCCCTGGCCTGATCGGCGGGCCCGGCGGCGGCCCTTGGCCGGGTGTTACCGGCGAGTGCTGGTAGTCTTGCCGAGACGTCGGGTGACCGGCGTGGGGCCTCGCGTGCCTGCTCGACGCCGCGGGTGCGAGGTACCGGTCCGTTCCCGGTCGATCGGGACGACGGACAACCTACTTGATCAACCCATCGAAACAGGGAGAACATGGCGCTCGACCAGGAAGCCAAGGCCAGCATCCGCGCGGAGTACGCGACCGCCGAGGGCGACACCGGTTCGCCGGAGGTCCAGGTCGCGGTCCTCACCAAGCGGATCGCCGAGCTGACCGAGCACCTGAAGGTGCACAAGCACGACCACCACAGCCGCCGTGGGCTGCTGCTGCTGGTCGGCCGTCGCCGTCGGCTGCTCAACTACGTCCAGAAGAAGGACATCAACCGCTACCGGTCGCTCATCGAGCGGCTCGGCCTGCGCCGGTGACGTGACGGGGGAGTGGCCGACCGGCTGCTCCCCCGTACCGCGTCCCACCAGAGAAAACATGGGCCGCGCGACCACCCGACAGGGAGCCGGTCAGCGTACCGGTCTCCGGTAGTGGCCCCCGGGAACCCCGGCATGACGCCGGCCACCCCGGGCGCTTCGATCGAAGACCGGCCGGCTGAGCAGCTCCCCGATGTCGTGGGCCCACGACGCGAAGGAGCACGACAGCACATGACCGAGACCAAACTCGGCACCGAATCCCGCACCGCCGTGATCGACAACGGGTCCTTCGGCACCCGCGAGATCACCTTCTCCACCGGCCGGCTGGCCCGTCAGGCCGCCGGTTCCGTCATCGCCCAGCTGGGCGAGACGGTCGTCCTCTCCGCCACGACCGCCGGTAAGCACCCGAAGGAGCAGTTCGACTTCTTCCCGCTGACCGTCGACGTCGAGGAGCGGATGTACGCCGCGGGCCGCATCCCCGGCTCGTTCTTCCGCCGTGAGGGCCGGCCCAGCGAGGACGCGATCCTCACCTGCCGCCTGATCGACCGGCCGCTGCGCCCGTCCTTCGTCAAGGGCCTGCGCAACGAGGTCCAGGTCGTCGAGACCGTCCTCGCACTCGACCCGCAGCACCCGTACGACGTCGTGGCGATCAACGCCGCCTCGATGTCGACGAAGCTCTCCGGCCTCCCGTTCTCCGGCCCGATCGGTGCGACCCGCGTCGCCCACATCGACGGCCAGTGGGTCGCCTTCCCGACCCTGGAGGAGCTGGCCCGGGCCACCTTCGACATGGTCGTGGCCGGCCGCACGCTCGAGGACGGCGACGTCGCGATCATGATGGTGGAGGCCGAGGCCACGCCGAACGCCGTCGCCCTGATCTCGGCCGGTGCCACCGCCCCGACCGAGGAGATCGTCGCCAGCGGCCTGGAGGCCGCCAAGCCGGCGATCCGTGAGCTGTGCCGCGCGCAGAGCGAGCTGGCCGAGGTCGCCGCGAAGCCGGTCACCGAGTTCCCGGTCTTCCTGGACTACCAGGACGACGCGTACGACGCCGTCGCCGAGCTGGCCCGGGCAGAGGTGGCCGAGGCGATCACCATCGCCGGCAAGGCCGACCGCGAGGAGGCCCTGGACCGGGTCAAGGCCCGGGTCGCCGAGGAGTTGGGCGCTCGGTTCGAGGGTCGGGAGAAGGAGCTGTCCGCAGCCTTCCGCTCGCTGACCAAGTCCGAGGTGCGCAACCGCGTGCTGCGCGAGCAGGTCCGCATGGACGGCCGTGGCCCGCGCGACATCCGGACGCTGACCGCCGAGGTCGGCGTGCTGCCCCGGGTGCACGGTTCGGCTCTGTTCGAGCGGGGCGAGACCCAGATCCTGGGTGTCACCACGCTCAACATGCTCCGCATGGAGCAGATGGTGGACACGCTGTCCCCGGAGAACCGCAAGCGCTACATGCACAACTACAACTTCCCGCCGTACTCGACCGGTGAGACCGGCCGGGTCGGTTCGCCGAAGCGTCGCGAGATCGGCCACGGTGCTCTCGCCGAGCGCGCGCTGATCCCGGTGCTGCCGTCGCGCGAGGAGTTCCCGTACGCCATCCGGCAGGTGTCCGAGGCGCTCGGCTCCAACGGCTCCACCTCGATGGGTTCGGTCTGCGCGTCGACGCTGGGTCTGCTCTCCGCGGGTGTCCCGCTGAAGGCGCCGGTCGCCGGCATCGCCATGGGCCTCATCTCCGACGAGGTCGACGGCAAGACCCAGTACGTGACGCTGACCGACATCCTCGGTGCCGAGGACGCGTTCGGTGACATGGACTTCAAGGTCGCCGGCACGCCGGAGTTCGTCACCGCGCTCCAGCTCGACACCAAGCTCGACGGCATCCCGTCGGACGTGCTGGCCGCCGCGCTGCAGCAGGCGAACGAGGCCCGGCAGGTCATCCTCGGTGTCATGAAGGCGGCGATCGAGGCTCCGGCCGAGATGTCGGACTACGCGCCGCGAGTGACCACCGTCAAGATCCCGGTGGACAAGATCGGCATGGTCATCGGCCCGAAGGGTCAGACCATCAACGCGATCCAGGACGAGACCGGCGCCGAGATCTCCATCGAGGACGACGGCACGATCTACGTCGGTGCCACCAACGGCCCGTCGGCCCAGGCGGCTGTCGACCGGATCAACGGGATCGCCAACCCGACCCTGCCCAAGCAGGGCGAGCGGTTCCTCGGCACGGTGGTCAAGACCGCCGCGTTCGGTGCGTTCATCTCGCTGCTGCCGGGCCGTGACGGCCTGCTGCACATCTCCAAGGTGGGCGACGGCAAGCGGGTCGAGCGCGTCGAGGACTTCCTCAACGTCGGCGACCGGGTCGAGGTCGAGATCGCGGACATCGACGCCCGCGGCAAGATCTACCTGGACAAGGTCCGGCCGGAGGGCGCCGAGGCTCCGGCCGCCGGTGAGGCCGCCGGCGGCGACCGTCCGTCCGGTCGGGACCGGGGCGACCGCGGCCCGCGTGACCGCGGCGACCGCGAGCGTGGCGGTGACCGGGGCGGGCGTGGCCCGGAGCGCGGCGAGGGCGGCGGCGAGGGTGGCGAGGGCGGCGAGCGTCCGCGCCGCCGGACCCGGCACAGCTGACCACCAGCACCTGCGACACCCACCCCTCGTCGAACCGGGAGCACCACGTGAGTCGGGCCTTCAGCGCGCCGTTTACACCGGATCGACGGGGGGTGGCTCCTTCTCGGGCCGCAGGGGCGGGCCGTTCCCGCGGCACCGCCCGCGCGGTGACCCGGACGCTCAGCGACGATCCGCTGGGCGGCACGGTACGACGTACCGTGCTGCCCAGCGGCCTGCGCGTGCTCACCGAGGCGATCCCCGCGATGCGCAGCGTCTCGTTCGGCATCTGGGTGGCGGTCGGCTCGCGCGACGAGACCGGGCCGCAGGCCGGTGCCGCGCACTTCCTCGAACACCTGCTCTTCAAGGGCACCAACAAGCGCACCGCACTGGAGATCTCCTCGCAGATCGAGGCGGTGGGTGGTGAGACCAACGCCTTCACCACGAAGGAATACACCTGCTACTACGCCCGCGTGCTGGACGAGGACCTGCCGCTGGCGATCGACGTGATGTGCGACCTGGTCGCCGACTCGCTGTTGGACCCGTCGGACGTCGAGACCGAGCGCGGCGTGATCCTCGAAGAGATCGCCATGCACGACGACGAGCCGGGTGACGAGGTGCACGACCTCTTCGTCCAGGCGGTCTACGGTGACCACCCGCTGGGTCGGCTGATCTCCGGCACCGCGGAGACCGTCACGCCGATGACCCGCAAGCAGATCCAGAGCTTCTACCGGGGCCGCTACACCGCCCCGCAGATCGTCATCGCCGCCGCCGGCAATCTCGACCACGCCACAGTGGTCAAGCTGGTCCGCCAGGCGGTGCGGGGCACGCCTCTGGACAGCGACCCGGCCACCCCGGCGCCGCACCGCGCGGCGACCCCGGCGGTACGCACCGAGCCGGTGACCACGGTCGTGGAGCCGAAGGAGACCGAGCAGGCGCACATCATCCTCGGCTGCCCCGGCATCGACCGCCTCGACGAGCGGCGCTTCGCCCTCGGGGTGCTCAACAACGTGCTCGGCGGTGGCATGTCGAGCCGCCTGTTCCAGGAGATCCGCGAGCAGCGCGGCCTGGCCTACTCGGTCTACTCCTACGCCAGCCAGTACGCCGACACCGGCCTGTTCGCCGTCTACGCCGGCTGCGCGCCGGGCAAGGTGGACGAGGTGCTGGCCCTGACCCGAGCCGAGCTGGCCCGGGTCGCCGCCGACGGGTTGACCGAGGCCGAGGTGGCCCGCGGCAAGGGGATGAGCAAGGGCTCGTTCGTGCTCGGCCTGGAGGACACCGGTTCCCGGATGAGCCGGCTCGCCAAGGGTGAGCTGCTCTACGGCGACCTGATGCCGGTCGACGAGCTGCTCCGTCGGGTCGACGAGGTGACCGTGGAGGACGTGAACGTCCTCGCCGCCGAGCTGCTCAGCCGACCGATGTCGCTGGCCGTCGTCGGCCCCTTCGGCGAGGGCGACTTCGCGGTCTGAGCCCTTCCGCGCCGCGGTCTTGAGCCCTGTCGCCCTCTGGCGTGGGCTGCGTCCTTCCGCGCCGCGGCGCGGGCTGCGTCCCTCCGCTTCCGGGGCGGGGGAGGCCCTTTCGGGCGGGGCATCCCGGCCGGTGGATGCCCTCGGATCCGGCCCGAGGGTCACGTCCCGATTGGGATAGGTTGTGCCCCGTGACTGACGAGCAGAAGAAGACCCGGGTCGGCGTTCTCGGTGCCCGTGGCCGGATGGGCATCGAGGTCTGCAAGGCCGTCGACGCCGCCGACGACCTGGCTCTCGCGGCGTCGATCGATCAGGGCGACGACCGCTCCGCCGTTTCCGGCGCCGACGTGGTCGTCGACTTCACCACGCCGGACGTCGTCATGGACAACCTGAAGTGGTGCATCGACCAGGGCATCAGCGCGGTCGTCGGCACGACCGGCTTCACCGAGCAGCGGCTTGAGCAGGTGCGCGGCTGGCTCGCCGACAAGCCCGAGGTGGGCGTGGTCATCGCCCCGAACTTCGGCATCGGCGCGGTGCTCATGATGCAGTTCGCCGCGCGGGCCGCCCGGCACTTCGAGTCCGTCGAGATCATCGAGCAGCACCACCCGCGCAAGCTGGACGCCCCGAGCGGCACCGCCACGCACACCGCCCGGCAGATCGCCCAGGCCCGCGCCGAGGCCGGCCTCGGTCCGGTGCCGGACGCCACCAAGGACGAGGTCGCGGGTGCGCGCGGCGCCGACATCGACGGGGTACGCGTACACGCCGTACGCGCCACCGGGCTCGTCGCCCACCAGGAGGTGCTCTTCGGCGGCACCGGGGAGACACTGACCATCCGGCACGACTCGTACGACCGGGTGTCGTTCATGCCCGGTGTCCTGCTGGCCGTCCGCGCGGTGCGCAACCGTTCCGGCCTCACCGTCGGCCTGGACGCCCTACTCGACTGAGCCCGCGCAGATCTTGGACAGTTACCGTCACGCGTTGACGCGTTGACGCGTTGACGGAGACTGTCCAAGATCTCAGGCCGCCCACCAGGTAGCATCCGCCGATGATCAATGGTGGATACCTGGACCGGAGCGGCCGGCGGATCACGCTCCGACCGGTCGACGACGACAACTGGCGGGCGGTGGCCGATGTCGCCCCGCGCGACGACCAGCGCCGGTTCGTGGCCGCGCTCGGCGCGCGCTACCTGCTGCTGAGCACCCGTTCCGAGGTGTGGAACTCGCTGGCCGTCTACGCCGACGAAACCGTCGTCGGGCACGTCATGTGGGGCGTGGACGACGATGGCTCGCACTGGATCGGCGGAATGCTGATCGACGCCGCCGAGCAGGGCCAGGGCGTCGGTAGGGCCACCGTGCAGACGCTGGCCGACTGGCTGTCCACCCGGGAGGGCAACCCCCCGGTCCGCCTCTCGTACCACCCGGACAACACCCCCGCCGCCGCCCTCTACACCTCCCTGGGCTTCCACCCCACCGGCGAGGTGGACGACGACGAATTGATCACCGAGCTCCGCCGCTGACCCGGCGCGGCCCCACCCCACCCCACCACCCTTTCGCGCCGATCATGGAGTTGTGGTGCCCCTCATCAGGGGCATTCGCGGAGCGAAAGCCCACCACAACTCCATGATCGACGGGGACGGGGACGGGGCGGGCGCGGCGCGGCGGAGCGGGCGGGGTGTGTCTAGTGCGGGGCTGGGGTGGTGGGGCGGCGTTGGGCGGGGATGGTGGGGGTCAGCGGGGTGGGGAGGCCGGTCACCGTGGCTTCGCCGGTGGAGTCGACAGTGACGGTCACGGAGGCGTCAGCGACACGCAGTCCGTCGACGTGCAACCCGCCCAGCTCGGCGCCCGCCAGAGGAGCGATGCGCACCGTGCCGCCGGGCACGTCCGGGTAGAGGCCGGTCGCCGCCTGCAGCAGCAGCACTGCGCCCGCCGCGGCCCACGCCTGTGGACGGCACGCGGCCGGGTACGGCACCGGGCGGTGCAGCATTGACCGGTCGTCACCGCCGTACAGCTCCGGCAGCCGGTAGTCGAACGCCTCGGCCGCGCTGAGCAGCCCCTCGGCCAGGCCGAGCGCGGCCTGCCGGTGCCCGGCCCGCGCCAGCCCGCCGAGCACGATCGCGGTGTCGTGGGTCCAGATCGAACCGCAGTGGTACGACAGCGGGCTGAAACCCGCGTCGTCGGTGGCCATGGTGCGTAGCCCGAATCCCCCGGCGAGGGTGTCGGTGGTGAGCAACCGGGCGATCTGGGCCTCCTCGTCGCGGTCGAGCAGGCCGGTGCCGAGCAGGTGACCGATGTTGCTGGTCAGCGAGTCGACAGGGCGCTTGTCCCGGTCGAGGGCGAGGGCGGGTTGTGGGCCGTACCGGCCGTCCACCCAGAAGCTGTCGCGGAACCGGCGGACCAGGCCGGCGGCGTACTCACGCCAACGGTCCGCGCCCGGTCGGCCGAAGGCGTCCAGTAGGGCGGCGCCGTTCACCGCTGCCTCGTGTGCGTACCCCTGGACCTCGGCCAGCACGATCGGCGCGGTGGCCAGCGTGCCGTCGTGGAAGCGGACGGCGTCACCGGAGTCCTTCCAGCCCTGGTTGGACAGGCCGTGTCCGGTGGTGTCGACGTACTCGACGAGGCCGTCGCCGTCCGGGTCGGCGTGTTCGCCGAGCCAGCCCAGGGCCGCCTCGAGGTGTGGCAGGAGTGGCTCGATCTGCTCGGCGGGCAGACCCCAGCGCCACGCGTCGTGCAGCAGGTTGACCCAGAGCATGGTGGCGTCGACGGTGCCGTAGTACGCGGGCGGGAGGCGCAGGCCGTTGCCGGGCACCGTGAACTCGTGCCGGCGCAGCTCGTGCAGGATCTTGCCGGGGGCCTCGCCGGTCGCCGGGTCGATCCGGGTGCCCTGCCGGCGGGCGAGTACGCGCAGGGTGCCGGCGGCCAGGTCGGTGCCGAGCGGCAGCATCATCCGGGCGGCCCAGAGGCTGTCCCGACCGAACAGGGTGAGGAACCAGGGCACCCCGGCGGCGAGGAACACGTCCGTCGGCGCGCCGGTCTCGGCCAACCGTAGGCCGCGCAGGTCGTCCAGGCTGCGGTCCAGCAGTCGGACCAGGCGGCGGTCGTCGGCTGTCACCTGCGGCCGGGACCACTCGGGCCCGCCGGTCGGGCCGACGACGACGGCGCGCGGGTCCTCGACGGTCAGCTTCCAGCTCAGCACGGTCTCGCCACCGGGGGGCAGGTCGATCGACCAGGACAGCCGGGGTGCCGTCGCATGCTCGGCGGTGGCCAGCACCTCCGCGCCCGGCGCGGTGACGGTGACGGTGATCCCGGTCGCCGACCAGGTGAGCACGCCCGGGTGGCCGGACTTGGCCTCCAGTGCGGGGGCGGTGCCACCGGACTTGACGGCCTCGATGGGTGCGAGGTCGCAGCCGAGGTCGACGGTGACGGTGGCCCGTACGCCGACGGTGGCGGTGGAGACGACCCGTACCTCCTCGGTGAGGCCGTTGCCGGTGGCCCGGCGGAGTCGGTCGACGCGGACGGTCGGGTCGGGCGTGGGGTCGCCGAGCCGGCGGGCCAGGCCGACGAACCGCGCGCCGTGGGGGCCGTCGTCGCCGCGGGTCAGCCCTTCGAGTTCCCGCTCGTCGACGCGCAACTCGGCGCGGGAGAGCACCCGGGCGTCGGCGTGGAACACGCCCTGGACGCCGGTCGGGCGGATCTGCCCGGTCGCGTCCCCCAACGCGCTGGTCGGGGCGTGGACCACCCCGACCAACTCGTGCAGGAGGGGTTGCAGCTGGCGTTCGATCACGGTGTGGCTCCAGATCCTCGGGGTGCGGGGCGGACGTCTTGACAACGCGGCCCTGGCCGTGCAAAGTGCGAAACATTCCAGAAACTTGAACGATCTAATCCTGCCTTATCCAAATTGGATCGTTCAAGATGGCGAGAGGGATTAAGTGGCCGAAAAGGTGACCATAGCGACGGTGGCTCGGCACGCCCGAGTAAGCCGGCAGACGGTCTCCAACGTGCTCAACGCCCCGCACGTCGTGCGGCAGGAGACCCGTCAGCGGGTCGAGGAGGCCATCGCCGCGCTCGGCTACCGGGCCAACCAGGCCGCCCGACAGATGCGTACCGGCCGGTCCCGGCTGATCGCGGCCCGGATCGAGCCGACCCGTGACGGCATCAACGGCTCGGTGCTCGACCGCTTCCTGCACGGCCTCACCGAGACCGCCGACGCCGCCGGCTACCGGGTGCTGCTCTACACCGCCACCGACCACGAGCGGGAGATCGCCACCTACGACGACCTGCTCGGCACGTACGAACTGGACGCGTTCGTGCTGGTCGGCACCACGCACGGCGACCCGCGTACCGCCTGGCTCGCGGCCAGGGACGTGCCGTTCGTGACCTTCGGTCGCCCCTGGGACGCGCTCGACTCGCACCCCTGGGTGGACGTGGACGGCGCGGCCGGCACGGCCCGCGCCACCCGGCACCTGCTGGACACCGGCCACCGGCGGATCGCCTTCCTCGGCTGGCCGGTCGGCTCCGGCGTCGGCGACGACCGGCGCGCAGGTTGGCACGACACGCTGCGCGCGGCCGGCGTCGACCCGACCGGGCTGCACCGGGAGACCGAGGACGGCATCGCCGAGGGGGAACGACTGATGCGCGACCTGCTACACGCCGCGGCACCGACCGCGGTGGTCTGCGCCAGCGATTCACTCGCCCTCGGCGCGCTGCAGGCGATCCGCGGCATCGATCCACCGGCGTCGGTGATCGGCTTCGACGACACACCGGTCGCCGCCGCGGTCGGGCTGACCAGCGTCAGCCAACCGCTGGGCGAGGCCGCCGCCCGCTGCGTGGACCTCCTCACCGGGGTCCTCGACGACGACCACCAGACCCCCGCCCCCGTGCTGCTCCAGCCCGCGCTGGCGCTGCGGCACACCGCGTAGTCCCACCCCCCACCAGGAGAAACCAATGGCACCTCGAACCATCACCCGGGCGGCGGTGGCCGGCCTCGCCGCCGTCGCGCTCCTCGGCTCCGCGGCCTGCGGCAGCGGCTTCGACGACTCCTCCGGCGACACCGCCCAGTCCAGCGGCCCGGCCAGCCTGCAGGTCCTGATCGGCTCGTCCGGCGACGCCGAGACCACTGTGGTGCGGGAGGCCGCGGCGAAGTGGGCCGGCGGCTCCGGCAACACCGTGACAGTCACGCCGGCGCAGGACCTCACCCAGCAGCTCGGTCAGGCGCTGGCCGGCGGCACCCCACCGGATGTCTTCTACGTGGACGCGGCCCAGTTCGCCGACTACGCCAGCGTCGGCGCCCTGGAACCGTACGGCGACCGGATCAGCAACCCCGGCGACTTCTACGAGAGCCTGCGCACCACCTTCACGTACGACGGCAAGCTCTACTGCGCGCCCAAGGACTTCTCCACCCTGGCCCTGCAGATCAACACCGACCTGTGGGCCGAGGCCGGGCTGACCGACGCCGACGTGCCGACGACCTGGGACCAGCTCACCACGGTCGCCCAGAAGATCAAGGCGAAGGGGCAGGTCCCGCTCGCCCTCGGCGACACCCGGGACCGGATCGGCGCCTTCATGGTGCAGAACGGCGGCTGGCTGACGAGCAAGGACGGCAAGCAGCCCACTGCCGACACCCCGGAGAACCTGGCCGCCCTCCAGTACGTCAAGACCATGCTCACCACCGGTCTGGCGAAGTACCCGAAGCAGCTCGACGCCGGCTGGTCGGGTGAGGCGTTCGGCAAGGGCAAGGCCGTGATGACCATCGAGGGCAACTGGATCAAGGGTGCCCTGCAGACCGACTTCCCGAACGTGAAGTACAAGGTGGTGGCGCTGCCGGCCGGTCCCAAGGGCCAGGGCACGCTGTCCTTCACCCAGTGCTGGGGTGTCGCCGCCAAGAGCAGGTACAAGGACCAGGCGATCAAGTTCGTCGAGGCGATGACCAGCGGCGAGCAGCAGATGGCGTTCTCGAAGGCGTTCGGCGTCATGCCGTCCCGGCAGTCGGCGGGCGAGCAGTACAGCAGCGCCTTCCCTGCCGACAAGCCGTTCATCGACGGTGCCGCGTACGCGCAGGGCCCGGTGAACGCCCCGAAGATGGACAGCGTCCTCAAGGACCTCGACACCGGTCTGCAGGGGCTGGCCAACGGCGACCCGAAGACCGTCCTGCAGAACTTCGACAAGAACGCCAAGGCGGCGCTCGGCGGTAGCTGAGGTGTCGGCGGGGCCCGGGCGAACGCCTGGGCCCCGCCGCACGTCGGCCCGAGAGAGGGAGGGAGGAACGATGGCAACCGAGACACTGACCGCCGCGGCGACCACGCCGGGGTCGGGGCCGCGCCGACGCCGAGGCGGCATCCGGAGCGACGAGACAGTCGCCGGCTGGCTCTTCGTCGCGCCGGTGATCGTCATCCTGGGGCTGTTCCTGCTGCTGCCGATCCTGATGGCGCTCTGGGTCAGCCTGACCGACTGGAACGGCCAGGGCAGCCCCTTCACCGGTGACGTCCCGTTCGTCGGCGCGGACAACTACACCCGGCTGTTCGCCGAGGACGGGCTGGCCCGCCGCGACTTCATGACGAGCATCCGCAACAACGTCTACTACGTGGCGATCGTGGTGCCGGCGCAGACCGTGCTCGCGCTCGGCCTGGCCCTGGTCGTCAACAACCGGATGCTCAAGGGCAAGAGCTTCTTCCGCAGCGCCTTCTACTTCCCCTCGGTCACCAGCTCCGTCGCGATCAGCGTGGTGTTCCTGTTCCTCTTCGCCAACTCCGGTGCGGTGAACGCGCTGCTCGGATTCTTCGGGATCGACGGGCCGGAGTGGTTCGCCGACTCCCGAGGCGTACTGCACCTGCTGTTCGGCGCGGTCGGCGTCGACTCGCCACCGGCGGCACTGACCGACGGCGGCCCGTTCGGGCTGACCTGGTGGGACTGGCTGGCCGGCCCCAGCGTGGCGATGATCTCGATCATCGCGTTGGTCGTCTGGACCACGTCCGGCACGTTCATGCTGATGTTCCTGGCCGGGTTGCAGAACGTGCCCGTCGCGCTGGACGAGGCCAGCACCCTCGACGGGGCGTCCCGGTGGCAGCGGTTCCGGCACGTCACCCTGCCGCTGCTGCGGCCCACCACCTTCCTGGTGCTCACCCTCGGCATGATCGGCTCCTGGCAGGTCTTCGACCAGGTGTACGTGATGAGCCAGGGCGACCCGGCCAAGACCACGCTCACCCCCGCCTACCTGTCGTACCGGACCGCGTTCCGGGACTTCGACTACGGCTCCGGCGCGGCGATCTCCTTCATCCTGTTCCTGATCATCATCGTGCTCACGCTGGTCCAGCGTCGCGTGCTGGCCGAGCGGGACACCGACCGGCCGCGACGCGGCCGGTCGCGTCGGCGCGTACCGGAGAGGTCCTGAGATGGCCGTGCTCACCGACCGCCCGGCGGCGCCCGCGCGGCCCGACCACCGCGCGGCCCGCACCCTGGTCACCCGTTTCCTGGGGTACGCGACGCTCGTCTTCTTCGGGTTGGTGTTCCTCTACCCGTTCGTCATCCAGATCGGCAACGCCCTCAAGACCGAACCCGACGCGGCGGCGAATCCGCTGTCGCCGTTCCCCGACCCGCTCACGCTGGCCGGCTTCGAACGGATCTTCGCCGGCACCAACTTTCCGCTCTGGCTGGGCAACTCGCTGCTGGTGACGGTGCTGGTCACCGTCGGGCGGGTGTTCTTCGACTCGCTCGCCGGTTACGCGCTCGCCCGGCTGCGGTTCCGGGGTCGGGGCGGGCTGTTCGCGGCCGTCATCGCGGTGATGGCGGTGCCCGGCGTGGTGCTGCTGATCCCGAAGTTCCTGGTGCTCAACCAGCTCGGCATCTACAACAGCTACGCCGGGCTGGTGGTGCCGTTGCTGGCCGACGCGGCGGGCGTGTTCATCATGAAGCAGTTCTTCGAGTCGATCCCGGTCAGCGTCGAGGAGGCCGCTCGGATCGACGGGGCGAGCATCTTCCGCACCTTCTGGTCGGTGGTGCTGCCGATGGCGAAACCGGCGCTGATCACCCTGACCATCCTGTCGTTCCAGGGCTCCTGGAACGAGTTCCCGCACAGCCTCGTGTCGGTGCAGGACCCGGACCTGTTCACCCTCCCGCGCGGCCTGGCCGACCTGGTCAGCGGCTCGCTCGGCAAGGGCACCCAGTACCCGCTCAAGCTGGGCGCCGCGCTGCTGGCCACCATCCCGGTGGCGATCATCTTCGTGGTGTTCCAGCGGTACTTCGTCCGCGACGCCAACGACGGCTCGGACAAGGGCTGACCCGGCCGGGTCACCCGCCGGGGCGGTCCTCGGCGAGTGGCTCGGTCGGCACCGCCACGTGCAGGCGCACCTGAGGCACCAGCATGTCGTCGACGTCCAGCGCGCGCGCCGCCCCATCGGGCTCCCAGCCGGTGCTGGTGAGGAACTTCCGGGTCGCCTCGTCACCGTCGAACGCCCAGGCCACCGCCCGGCTCATCCCATCCTCGCGCCACAGGTCGACGGCGGCGGCGAGCAGTCGGCTGCCGTGCCCCCGGCGACCCCAGCGCGGTTCGACCAGCAGGTCGGTCACGGCGGCCACGTCCGGGCCGAACGCGTCGGCCGGCTCACCCGGGGCCAGGGCCTCGCCGTCGGCCGGGCCGGAGGCGGCGAACCCCACCAGATACGATTGCTCGGCCTGTTCGACGGCGACCAGCACCCGGTGCCTGCCGGAGGGCGGCTCCAGCACCGCCGCGCTCCACCGCCGGGCGAGGAACGCCTCGTCCAGGTTGTCGAGCACGTGCCGAGGCAGGATCCGGCGGTACGCGACCCGCCAGGTCGCGAGCTGGATGCGTGCGATCTCGCCGGCGTCCTCGGGACGCGCCGGGCGGACGTACCCGAGAGCCATGGGACGGAAGCCTACGCAGGGCGAGGGAGGCGACGGTGGCGCAGGGTGCCAAACGGACGACTGCGCAGGTCGTCGGGGTGGTGGTGCTCGCCGCGGCGGTCGCCGCGTTCCTCGCCGTCGCCGCCGTACGCCACGGTTTCTTCGACCTGAAGGTCTACTACGGCGCGTTGACGTGGTGGGTGCACGACGGCGGGGAGATCTACGACTACCTCAAGCCGAACACCCAGTACGGCTTCACCTATCCACCGTTCGCCGCCCTGGTCATGCTGCCGATGGCGTACCTGCCGTGGACGGCCGCGATCGTGGTGAGCGTGCTCGCCAGCGTGGTCACCACGACGGTGCTGATCTGGTGGCTGGTCGACCCCATCGCCCGCCGCGCCGGCTGGACCCGGTGGTTCGCGCTCGCCGTGGCGCTCTGCCTGGCCGCCGCGTTCGAACCGATGCGCGAGACGGTCAACTTCGGCCAGGTCAACACCCTGCTGCTCTTCCTGGTGGCGGTGGACCTGCTGCGGCTGCTGCCGACCGGCAACCGCTGGGCCGGGGTGGGTGTCGGGCTCGCCACCGCGATCAAACTGACCCCCGGTGTCTTCATCGTCTACCTGCTGGTCACCGGCCGCTGGCGGGCGGCTCTCACCGCCTCCGGCACCGCCGCCGCGGTGACACTGCTGGCCGGTGCGCTCTTCCCGGACGCGTCCCGGGAGTTCTGGACCGAGGCGCTGTGGAACACCGGTCGGGTGGGCGAGTTGGCCTTCGTCTCCAACCAGTCGCTGCGCGGGGTCGTCGCCCGGCTCGACCCGCAGCACCCGAGCACAGTGCTCTGGCTGCTGCTGGTGCTCGGCACCCTGGCGCTCTGGGCCTGGCGGTCCCGGGCCGCCGTCGCGGTCGGTGACGAGGCGACCGGCCTGGCGTTGACCGGTGCGGTGATGTGCCTGGTCAGCCCGGTCACCTGGGTTCACCACCTGGTCTGGCTGCTGCCTGCGCTGATCCTGCTGGTCGACAACGCGATGGCCGCGCCGGCCGGCCGCCGACGGCGGGTCGTGCTCGTCGCCGCGATCATCGGGTACGCGTTGCTCATCAGCCGGACCGTCTGGTTCTGGGAGAAGGACTTCACCGGCGTCGACGGCTTCCTGGGCAGCAACGCCTACGTGTGGGTCAGTCTGGCGCTGCTGGCCTTCCTGCCGATCCGCCGTTGGTCGACGACGGACGGGTCAGCGGTCGAGGCGTCCGGCGTACCGCAGCTCGACCAGCCCGACCGGCGGGATCCCGCCGGCCAGCGGCACCTGGTAGGTCGAGCGCTCACCGTCCGGTGACAGCCCGGCGCGCTCGCAGAACCGGCGGGCCCGCCGGTTGTCCGCCAGCACCCACGCGCGGTAGCCGGACCAGCCCCGCTCGGTGAGCCCGTGTCGGGCGGCGGCCAGCAGCGCGGCGGCCGTCCCGTCACCCCAGCGCGCCGGCTCCACGTAGATCGCCACCACCTCGCCGACCGTCGGGTCCAGGTCGTCCCGGTCCTGGTTGCGGCGGTACGGCCCGAAGGTGGTGAAGCCGACGACCAGCCCGTCCACCTCGCCCAGAAGGGTGGTGAACGGATGCTCGGGGTCGGCGGTCCCGACGTCGCGACGGCGTTGCGCCCAGGCCGCCACGTTCAGCCGCCGAAGCACCTCGTCGGGCATGAAGCCGGCGTAGCCCGCCTGCCAGCCGTGTACGTGCACCCGGGCGACCGCCTCGGCGTCGTCCGGCTCCTCCCGGCGGATCGTCAGCATTGCACCGTTCTATGCCCAGTTGGCCGTCGCGTCCAGCTTCCCGCACCGACGTCGTACCGATGAATTAGGGTCGCCGACGATGACCGCACCGGAATCGCTCTCCCTCGCCCAGGCCCGCCGCGTGGCGCTCGCCGCCCAGGGCTTCGCCGACCCGGCGCCCACCGGCGTGCCCACCCGCCGCCACCTGCGCCGGGTGCTGGGCCGGGTCGGGTTGATCCAGATGGACTCGGTGAACGTGCTGCAACGCGCTCACTACCTGCCGCTCTACAGTCGGCTCGGGCCCTACCCGACGACGCTCCTCGACCAGGCCGCCTACCGGCGCCCCCGCGAGGTGTTCGAATACTGGGGTCACGAGGCGTCGCTGGTCCCGGTCGAGCTGCACCCGGCGCTGCGGTGGCGGATGGCCCGGGCGCGCAGCGAAGCGTGGGGCGGCATGCGGCGGATCGCCCAGGAGCAGCCGGAGCTGGTCGCCTGGGTGCGCGACGAGGTGGCCGCCCGGGGCCCGTTGACGGCTGCCGAGATCGAGCACGACGCGCCACGGGAGACCGGCAACTGGGGGTGGAACTGGTCGGCGGTGAAGCAGGCGTTGGAGTTCCTCTTCTGGGCCGGCGAGGTGGCCGCCGCCGAGCGCACCACCTCCTTCGCCCGCCGCTACGACCTGCCCGAGCGGGTGCTGCCCGCGGCGGTGCTGGACGCACCGACCCCGACCGCCGCCGAGGCGTACCGCACGCTGGTGGCCCTCGCCGCGCGGTCGCTCGGGGTGGCCGCCGAGCCGGAGCTGCGCGACTACTTCCGGCTGCCGGTGGCCGGTGCCCGGCAGGCCGTCGCGGAGCTGGCCGAGGCCGGTGAGCTGGTGCCGGTCACGGTGGCGGGCTGGCGTCAGCCGGCCTGGCTGCACGCGTCCGCCCGCCTGCCCCGTTGGGTCCGGGGCAACACCCTGGTCAGCCCGTTCGACCCGCTGATCTGGGAACGCGCCCGCACCGAGCGGCTGTTCGACTTCACCTACCGGATCGAGATCTACGTCCCGGCGCCCCAGCGGGTCTACGGCTACTACGTGCTGCCGTTCCTGCAGGGCGACCGGTTCACCGCCCGGGTCGACCTGAAGGCCGACCGCAAGGCGGGGGTGCTGCTGGTGCCGGCCGCGTGGGTCGAGCCGGGCGTCGACGCGGGGGAGACCGCAGTGGCGCTCGCCGCCGAGCTGTACCGGCTCGCCGGCTGGCTCGGCCTGGACGCGGTGGCCCCGCCCCAGGCCGGTGACCTGGCCGGCCCGCTGAGCGCCGCGCTGGCCGGCGTGTCCGGTGTACCGTGAGCGCGTGACGAGCCCTTCCGGACCGGCCGACGAGCCGCAGCCCGCCCCCGGGGCGGTGCACACGCTGCCGACCGACACGACCGCCGTGGGCCCGACGGGCGTGACGTCGGCTGATGCCGGTGCGACCGGCTTCGTTTCGGCCGCTGCGGTTCCGGCCGGCGTCGCTGCGGCCGGCGCGGTTCCGGCCGGCGCGGTTTCGGCCGGCGCGGTTTCGGCCGGCGCGGTTTCGGCCGGCGTGGTTTCGGCCGAGGCGGGTCCGGTCGGTTGGCCGACGCCCCCGCCGGGTGGCTACCCGGCCCCCGAGCCGGACCGGCTCACCCGGTTCGTGCTGCGGATCTACGAACGCTCGCCGCGATGGGCCGTGCCGTTGGCCGCGGTCGGCTGTGTCGCCATCGGGATGGGCTACGCGCTGCTCAGCAACCCGACCCACGCCGCCCCAGACGCCGCACCCACCTGTCTGCTCAAGTTGACCACCGGGCTGGACTGTCCGGGCTGCGGCGGTACCCGCGCACTCTGGTACGTGTTGCACGGCGACCTGCCGGCCGCCGCCCGACACCACTTCCTGTTCGTCTTCGCGCTGCCGTTCCTGGCGTACCTCTTCGTGGCCTGGGCGGGAAACCAGGCGTTCGGTTGGCGACTGCCCGAGCTGCGGATCAGCTCGAAGGTCATCGGCGGGTTCCTGGGTGTGTGGCTGGCGTTCTCGGTGCTGCGCAACCTGCCCTGGGCGCCGTTCACCTCGCTCTACGTCTGAGCGCCCGCTGCCCGACGTGCCGCTCCTCAAGGGGCGCGCTCGGCCGGACGCGCCGCTCGGCCGGACGCGCCGCTCGGCCGGACGCGCCGCTCGGCCGGACGCGCCGCTCGGCCGGCATGCGTTGTCCGGGCGTCCTGTGGAGCTGAATCGTTTACGACATCACCTGCCGCTTCCTCCGCTGTGCCGCGCCACCCCACGCCGTCCGACGCCGCCCCGCCCGCCGCCGTCCGACGTCGCCCCGCCCGCCGCCGTCCGACGCCGCCCCGTCCGACGCCGCCCCGCCCGCCGCCGTCCGACGCCGCCCCGTCCGACGCCGCCCCGCCCGACGCCGCTCCGCCCGACGCCGCCCCGCCCGACGCCACTCCACGCAGTGATCGACTCGGTGTTCAGGAAACCGGGCGATCCACTCGCCTCGGACACCCCGACTTCCGGGAACCCGAGTCGATCAACCGGCGAACCCGCGAGCCCGCGCACCCGCGTCCTCTACGCGCGGCGCAAGGCGTACCGGGCCCCAAGATCGTGCTCGATCCTGGATTCAGTGGTGGCGGGCGGCTTGCATGCGACTACATCCACGATGATGTTGTGCGATCTTGCGGTCGGAGCGGCTGACGGGGCACTCGGACAGGGCACTCGGACAGGGCACTCGGACAGGGCACTCGGACGGGGCTCGTCGACTCGGCCGCCCGTTCGCGAGGCCGTCGACTCGGGCGGCCCTTCCGCGAGGCTGATGTCGTAAACGATTCAGCTCCACAGGACGCCCATGAAGGCCTCCGCCCCGGCTCCGACGACGAGGCGCGGGCACCCCGCCCCCGCTCGGGCGCTCGATCGGCTCCGCCACCGCCTAGTGATCGAGATTGCACGGTGCGCGCCTGAGTTGGGCCGAAAGGGGCCGCGCCACTACAGTCCCAGGAATGCCGGAGATGGTGCAGCCCCAGGTCAAGTTGATCGCGTGGACCCAGTTCGCGGCCCCGGACGATGTGCCGTGGTCGACCGACGCGGAGGGTGGCCAGGCGCTCGCCGAGTTCGCCGGGCGGGCCTGCTACCAGTCCTGGAAGAAGCCGAACCCGGCGACCGCCACCAACGCCGGCTACCTCGCGCACATCCTGGAGGTCGGGCACCTGTCGGTGCTGGAGCACGGGTCGGTCACCTTCTACTTCACCGGGGTGTCCCGCTCGTTCACCCACGAGCTGATCCGGCACCGGCACTTCTCGTACTCCCAGCTGTCGCAGCGGTACGTCCCAGAGCGGGACGCGGCCATGGTCGAGCCGGCGGTCATCGCCGACGACCCCGAGCTGCACAAGAAGTTCACCGAGGCCGCCGAGGCGAGCGTCCGGGCGTACACCGAGTTGTTGGAGGGCCTGGAACAGCGCTTCTCCGACGAGCCGAACCCGACGCTGCGCCGCAAGCAGGCCCGGCAGGCGGCTCGGGCGGTGCTGCCCAACGCCACCGAGACGCGGATCGTGGTCACCGGCAACTACCGGGCGTGGCGGCACTTCGTCGCGATGCGGGCCACCGAGCACGCCGATGTGGAGATCCGCGAGCTGGCCGTGGAGTGCCTGCGCCAGCTGCAGGGTGTCGCCCCCAACGTCTTCGCCGATTTCGTGATCTCCACGCTGCCGGACGGCACCGAGGTGGCGGCCAGCCCGCACGAGGCGTCCTGAGCCCTTCCCCGGCGGGCCCCGGCTGGTCGTCCGCTAGGTTGGAGGGTATGACGCACGACCACCTCGACGCCGCTGTCCGACCGGTGTCCCGCCCCTTCGGCCGGCTGCTCACCGCGATGGTGAGCCCGTTCACCCCCGACGGCTCACTCGACCTCGACGGTGCCGCCCGGTTGGCGAGCCACCTGGTCGACGAGCAGGGCAACGACGCGCTGGTGGTCAACGGCACCACCGGCGAGTCGCCGACCACCACCGACGCCGAGAAGGAACACCTGATCCGGGCCGTGGTGGAGGCCGTCGGTGACCGCGCCAAGGTGGTCGCCGGGGTCGGCACCAACGACACCCGGCACACCATCGAGCTGGCCGCCGGCGCCGAGAAGGCGGGCGCGCACGGCCTGCTCGTCGTCACTCCGTACTACAACAAGCCGCCGCAGAGCGGGTTGCTGCGGCACTTCACCGCGGTGGCCGACGCCACCGGTCTGCCGGTGATGCTGTACGACATCCCGCACCGCTCCGGTGTGCCGATCGAGACCGAGACGTTGGTCCGGCTCGCCGAGCACGGCCGGATCGTCGCGGTCAAGGACGCCAAGGGCGACCTGACCGCCACCAGCTGGGTGACCAGCCGGACCGCCCTCGCCTTCTACTGCGGCGAGGACGCCCTCACCCTGCCGGCGCTGGCCGTCGGCTCGGTGGGTGTGGTCGGCACCTCCACGCACTTCACCGGGGCGCTGACCGCACAGATGATCGACGCGTACGACGCGGCGGACATGCCTGCCGCGCTGGCGCTGCACCGGCGGCTGCTGCCGCTGTTCACCGGCATCTTCCGCACCCAGGGCACGATCCTGGTGAAGGCGGGCCTGGCGGCGCAGGGCCTGCCGGCCGGCCCGGTGCGACCCCCGCTGGTGGACGCCACCGACGACGAGATCGCCCAGCTGCGCGCGGACTTCGCGGCAGCGGGCCTGGAGCTGCCCGAATGACCAAACGACACGACGGACGCCGAGTGACGGCGTCGCAGATTGAGGTGGACGCGTGACCGAGGCGCACATCGAGGCGGAGCTGCCCCCGCCACTGCCGGAAGGCGGCCTGCGGATCATCCCGCTCGGCGGGCTCGGCGCCATCGGTCGGAACATGACCGTCTTCGAGTACGACGGCAAGCTGCTGATCGTCGACTGCGGGGTCCTGTTCCCCGACGTCGAGCAGCCGGGTGTGGACCTGATCCTGCCCGACTTCGGCCCGATCCTGGACCGGCTGGCCGACGTCCAGGCGATCGTGCTGACGCACGGCCACGAGGACCACATCGGCGCGGTGCCCTACCTGCTCGCCCACAAGCCCGACATCCCGCTGGTCGGGTCCCAGTTCACCCTCGCCCTAGTCGAGGCGAAGCTGGCCGAGCGGCGGATCCAGCCGTACACGCTGACCGTGCGGGAGGGTGGCCGCGAGCGGCTCGGCCCGTTCGAGTGCGAGTTCTTCGCTGTCAACCACTCGATCCCGGACGCCCTCGCCGTGGCCATCCGCACCCCCGCCGGCCTGGTGCTGCACACCGGCGACTTCAAGATGGACCAGCTCCCGTTGGACGGCCGGATCACCGACCTGGCCGGCTTCGCCCGGCTCGGCGCGGAAGGCGTCGACCTGCTGCTGTCCGACTCCACCAACGCCGAGATCCCCGGCTTCGTCACCCCGGAGCGGGAGATCGGGCCGGTGCTCGACTCGATCTTCGCGAAGGCGAAGGGCCGGATCATCGTGGCCTCGTTCGCCTCGCACGTGCACCGCGTGCAGCAGGTGTTCGACTCCGCCGTCGAGCACGGCCGCAAGGTCGCGCTGATCGGCCGGTCCATGGTCCGCAACATGGGCATCGCCCGGGACCTCGGCCTGCTCAACATTCCCGCCGGCCTGGTCATCGGGATCGAGGAGGCGACCACGCTGCCGCCCGAGCAGATCGTGCTGATGTCCACCGGATCGCAGGGTGAGCCGATGAGCGCGCTGGGCCGGATGGCCAGCGGCGACCACCGGCACATCACCATCGCCCCCGGTGACACCGTCGTGCTGGCCTCTTCGCTGGTGCCCGGCAACGAGACCTCGGTCTACCGGGTGATCAACCGGCTGGCCCGGGCCGGCGCGGTGGTCGTGCACAAGGACGTGGCGAAGGTGCACGTCTCCGGGCACGCGCCCGCCGGGGAGCTGCTCTACCTGCTCAACGTGGTCCGGCCCAGCAACCTGATGCCCGTGCACGGCGAGTGGCGTCACCTGCGCGCCCACGCCCGGCTGGGCATCGAGTCCGGGGTCGCCGCCGACCGGGTGGTGATCTGCGAGGACGGCGACGTGGTCGACCTGGTCGAGGGCCGCGCCAGCCTGGTCGGGCACGTGAAGAGCCGCTACGTCTACGTCGACGGCCTGGCCGTGGGTGACGTCAGCGAGTCGCTGCTCACCGAGCGGCGGATCCTCGGTGACGGCGGCTTCATCGCCACCACTGTCGTCGTCGACTCGGTCACCGGCAAGGTGGTCGCCGGTCCGACGCTGTCGGCGAAGGGCTTCTCCGAGGACCCGGAGGCGTTCAACCCGGTCATCCCGCTGGTCACCGAGGCACTCAACCGGGCTGCGGCGGACGGCATCACCGATCCGCACCAGCTTCAGCAGATCGTTCGTCGGACGGTGGGCCGGTGGGTCAACGACGCGTACCGGCGTCGCCCGATGATCGTGCCCACCGTGGTCGAGGTCTGAGCAACGTCCGCCGACGCCGGTCCGCCTTCGACGGGGTGGGCCGGCGTCGGCGTGTGCGGGGTCAGGCGAGCGCGGCGACCGCCTCGGCATAGGCGACGCCGGTGGCGATGGCGGCCTCCACCAGCACCGTGAGCTGCGCCGGGGTGACCCCGTGGGTCAGGTCGGTGGCCACGTCGCCGGCCAGCACCAACTCCTCGCCGAGGTCGTGCGTGTACGCCTTGGGCAGCAGCCGGTCGTGGTTCCAGGCGTTGCAGAAGGCGTACGCCTCGGAGCGGCGGGTCACCGGCAGCCGACGGGCGGCCATGGACCGGGCGTGCAGCACCTCACCGCGTTCGCCGGCCCGCCGGAACTGGATCACCACCGAACCCCACCGGCCGACCACCGTGTCGCCCCCTTCCACCACGTACTGGTCGCCGCGCCCGGTCAGTACTTCGGTGATCATGTCGAGGGTCAACGCCATCAGCTCGTCGGTGCGGGTCTCCTCGTCGGACGTGTCGGCGTCCGGCTCGGCGGCCCCGCCCGGCTCGTCGTCGGGGGGCAGCGGGACCGGTGTCGCGAGCGGACGCTCGGCGAGCCAGGCGGCCATCCGGCCGGAGTGGTGGCCGGTGCCGTTGCGGGCGTCGAAGCTGCCGGCCAGGTCACCGGCCACCCCGACCAGCAGCGCGCCGAGTGTGGACACGTCCGGCTCGGTGGCGGGTCGATCGCCGTACGCGGGGCGGGGCAGGGTCCGCCGGCCGAGGCCGGCCTCGTCGGCCAGTGCGCAGACCAGCGCTCCGGCGGCGGCGAACTCCATCGCGGCCAGGTCGTCGGTGGGCCGGTCCAGCCGGGGCAGCTGTTCGGTCAGGATGGTCAGCCCGCGTTCCAGGTGCCCGCCGAGCGCACAGAACCGCAGGTGCGCGGCGAGGTGCGGGAACGCGGCACGGTCGCGCCGGTGCCTGCGGTACGCCCGGACGTGTGCCGCCGCGGCCCGTTCCGGCTCGCCACCCCGCAGGGCCGGTAGCAGGGCGGCGACCAGGTTCCGTTCGGGTTGGTCGGTGCAGGCCGCCGGGTCGCCGTCGGAGTCCCGTAGCTCGTCGAGCGCGGCCCGCCACTCGCCCCAGCCGGTCAGCAGCTCCGCGCGTCGGGCCGATGCGCAGCCGGGGCAGCCGCCGGCCGGGCCGGGCCGGCTGCCCGACCACCGCTCGTACCAGTGGCGGGCGGTGGGTTCGTCGCCCAGGTGGTCGGCGATCCGGCAGTGCAGTTCCGCGACGGTCGGCGTGTCCGGACCGTCCACACCGACCCGATGGGCCAGGTCGTGCAGCAGGGACCGGGTCTGGTCCAACCCGACCCGGGGGGTGCCGAGCAGCGCCTCCACGGCGTACCGCTGGTAGCGCAGCAGCAGCCCGGTCTCGACGTGGGTGAGCACCTCGGGCCGGTGGTCGGCGGCGGCCCGGCAGCGCCGGACCGGTTCGACCAGGCGCCACCGCTCCCCGTCGAGCAGGTACGCCTCGATCAACGCGAACCGTGCGTCCACCCCGGAGCGGACGTCGCCGCACGCGTCGGCCCGCTCGGCGAGCCGTTCCAGGGCCACCCGCCGGGCCGGGCCGTCGGGCATGTCCCGGGCGTCGGCGAGCGCGGACTCCAGCGCCGGTACGCGAGAGTGCGCGAGGCGCCCACCGGCACCGGTGGGCGGGGTGCCGGTGAACTCGTCCCGGCCGCTCACGACGGCACCGCACCGGGCAGTCGGCGGACCGCCACGGCGAGTTGGCAGCCGGTGGTGATGCCACAGTCGAGCAGTCGGTCGAGCTGGTGCGGGGTCACCCCCCGTTCCAGGTCGGTGATCACCTCGCCGTAGACGCGGGCGCGACCGTCGTCGTCCACGTGCGTGAACGCCTTGGGCCAGAGCCGGTCGTGGTTCCACGAGTTGCAGAAGGCGTACAGGGCGGGCACCTGTTCGATTCCGAAGGTGGTGGTGACCATGGTGCGGACCTGGAGCAGCTCGCCGTCGTCGCCGAGGAGGAGGAACCAGATCAGGTTGTCGTCGAAGCGGCCCACCAGTTCGCCGTCCACGCTCCGGCCGACGGGGCGGCCACGGGCGGCGAGCACCGCGTTGACCAGTTCGCCGCTCAGCGGACGCACCGCACCCGGGTGCCCGGCCAGCGGGTCGTCCGGATCGCTCGCGATGTCCGGCGACGCCATGCGGGCATCCCTTCTGAGGCGGATATCACGACCGGCGGTGGGGTTCGTGTTGCGACGCGCGGACACGACCCGGAAAAGCGGGGATCTGCCCGGCCCCACCGTTACCGTGACTCTATGGCGGGCCGTACCTCTCAGGCGAGCCGGCGGCGCGGCGCGTCGCCGCGCGGTGGCACCAACAGTCGTGCCCGTCAACCGGCCAAGAAGACCCGGGCGCCGGTCCGGCGTCGCACCGCGCCGACCCGACCCGGCCCGGCCGTCTACGTGGGCCGCGCGGTGGGCGCACTGTGGATGGGTCTGGCACACGGCATGGGTTGGGCGGTGCGCGCCGCCGGTCGGCAGGCCGCCTCGGCCCGTGACCTCGACCCGGAGCACCGCCGAGACGGCGCCGGGCTGCTGCTGTTCGGGCTCGCCCTGCTCTCCGCGGTGGCGCTCTGGTTCTCCGGAGCGGGCCCGGTCGGCGCGCGGCTGGCCGACTCGATCCGGCTGTTCCTGGGCGCGATCTCGGTGGTCGTGCCGGTGCTGCTGATGATCGGGGCGTGGCGGCTGATGCGTCAGCCGGCCGATCCGGAGCACCGGGGGCGTGGTCTGATCGGGTGGGGTTCGCTGCTGGTGGCGACGGCCGCGCTGCTCCAGATCGGTCAGGACCCGGTGGACACCGTGGAGCGTGACTTCGCCGGGGGCCTGGTCGGCGCCGGTGTGGGCGGGTTGCTGGAACGGGCGGTGACCGCCTGGGTGGCCGTACCTCTGCTGGTCCTGCTGTTGCTCTTCGGCCTGCTCGTGGTCACCGCCACGCCGATCAACAAGATCCCGGAGCGGTTGGGCCTGCTCGCCGGTGGGCTGGTCGCGCCCCCGGAGGCCGCCGAGGAGGAGACCGACGAGTCGGCCGCGCGGCCCGCGCGCAAGCGGCCGGGGAAGCGGATGCCTCCGCCGATCGACCCGGACGACTTCGAGGACCTGGACGGCGCGGACCTCCAGGAGACCATGGTGCTGCCGCGCAAGTCGCCCGCGAAGGTGCCGGCGAGTCGCAAGCCGCCGGTCGAGCCGCCGGAGCACTCGCCCGCGCCGACCCGGGCCGAGCAGCTCGCGTTGACCGGGTTGGCCGGCGACTACACGCTGCCGCCGGCCAACATGCTCAGCAGCGGGGCCGCGCCCAAGACCCGCAGCAAGGCCAACGACGAGGTGATCGCCGCGCTGACCGGCGTCTTCGACCAGTTCGACGTGGACGCCGCCGTCACCGGCTTCACCCGGGGTCCGACGGTCACCCGCTACGAGGTGGAGTTGGGGCACGGCGTCAAGGTCGAGCGGATCACCCAGCTGTCCCGCAACATCGCGTACGCGGTGAAGTCGCCGGACGTGCGGATCCTCAGTCCGATCCCGGGCAAGAGCGCGGTCGGCGTGGAGATCCCGAACACCGACCCGGAGAACGTCGCCCTCGGTGACGTGCTGCGCTCCCGGGCGGCGACCAGCGACCACCACCCGATGGTGGTGGCGCTCGGCAAGGACATCGAGGGCGGCTACGTGGTGGCCAACCTCGCGAAGATGCCGCACATCCTGATCGCGGGCGCCACCGGCGCGGGCAAGTCGAGCTGCCTCAACACCCTGCTGGTGTCCATCCTCACCCGGGCGACCCCGGACGAGGTGAGGCTGCTGCTGATCGACCCGAAGCGGGTCGAGATGACCGGCTACGAGGGCATCCCGCACCTGGTCACCCCGATCGTGACCAACGCGAAGAAGGCGGCCGACTCGCTGGACTGGGTGGTCCGCGAGATGGACATGCGCTACGACGACCTCGCGGCCAACGGGGTCCGGCACATCGACGACTTCAACCGCAAGGTCCGCAACGGCGAGATCAAGGCCCCGCCGGGCAGCGAACGGGAGATGCGCCCGTACCCGTACCTGCTGGTGATCGTGGACGAGCTGGCCGACCTGATGATGGTCGCGCCGCGCGACGTGGAGGACTCGGTCGTCCGGATCACCCAGCTGGCCCGTGCCGCCGGCATCCACCTGGTCCTGGCCACCCAGCGCCCCTCGGTCGACGTGGTGACCGGTCTGATCAAGGCGAACGTGCCGTCCCGGCTGGCGTTCGCCACCTCTTCGCTCGCGGACTCGCGGGTCATCCTCGACCAGCCGGGCGCGGAGAAACTGCTCGGCCGTGGCGACGGGCTCTTCCTGCCGATGGGGGCCTCCAAGCCGGTCCGCATCCAGGGCGCCTGGGTCACCGAGCGGGAGATCGCCGACGTGGTGAAGTTCTGCAAGGACCAGCGCGAGCCGGAGTTCCGCCCGGACGTGCTGACCCCGGCGCAGGACAACAAGAAGAAGATCGACGAGGACATCGGCGACGACCTCGACCTGCTGGTGCAGGCGGTGGAGTTGGTCGTCACCTCGCAGTTCGGCTCGACCTCGATGCTTCAACGCAAGCTGCGGGTCGGTTTCGCGAAGGCGGGACGCCTGATGGACCTGATGGAGACCCGTGGCGTGGTCGGGCCGTCCGAGGGGTCGAAGGCACGCGACGTGCTGGTCAAGCCGGACGAGCTGGAGGAGGTCCTGGTCGGTCTACGCGGCGACGCGGACTGACCGACGGGCGACCCCACACGTGCGACGGGCCCGCCGGGATCCGGCGGGCCCGCGACGTGGAGGGGCGATCAATTGCTGATCAGCGCGGCGAAGACCACCAGGCCGAGGATCGCGGCGACGACGCTGGCCGCGGCGGCGTACCAGCCCAGCGGCTTGTCGCCGAGCACCGCGCCGACGACGCCCGCGATGACGCCGAGCACGCCGAAGATGATCGGGTTGAGCAGCAGGGCGAGGACTGCGAAGACGAAGCCCACGATGGTGAGGATGCGGGCGGCGTTGCTGCGGGGGCGTGCGGTGCTCGGCATGTCGGTCATGTCTTCCTCCAAGTGAGAGCCTGTCGTGACGATCGATCACTACCCACTGTGGGTGTTCGTCACGCGTGCTCGTCAATGGAAGATCTTCAGACCGATCACGCCCGCCACCACCAGCAGCAGGCAGAGGATCCGCGGCAGACTCGTCGACTCACCGAGCGCCAGCATCCCGATCAGTGCGGTGCCGACCGCGCCGATGCCGACCCAGACCGCGTAGCCGGTTCCGACCGGGATCTCCCGGAGCGCGTACGCCAGCCCGGCCATGCTCAGGACCAGGGTCACCACGAAGATCGCGGACGGGACCAACCGGCTGAGACCGGCGCTGCGGTCCAGGGCGACCGCCCAGGCCGTCTCCAGCATTCCCGAGATCACGAGTACGAGCCAGGCCATCGTTCACCTCACGGTAGGCGCCCGGGGCTGCCGCGCCGGGACGAGTCGAATCTGCATCTCACGCGGGGCGTCTTGGCCTGACCGGGTACGCCCACCACTCGTCCGGAGCGGCCCCGACCATCCGGGGCCACCGCTGTCGACGCTAGCACCGGCGTCCGGGGCGGGACGGTGACGCCCACCACGCCCCGTTGACCTGCACCTGACTTCAACTTGCAGGATGACGACCATGACCCTTCTCTACGCCGACCACGAGGTCGCCGCCGCGCTGGACGCCGCCACCACGGTCGACGCCATGCGTGCCGCCCTCCTGGCCGCGTACGAGGGACGTCTGGTCGCCCCGCCCCGGACCGCCGCCCCGCTCGACGGCGGGCGACTGGTGCTCACCGCCGGGCACCTGGTCGACGACTGGTACGGCTTCCGCTCCTACGACACCTTCGGGCACCCGGAGGGTGAGCAGGTGGTGGTGCTGCACGACGCCCGGACCGGGGCGGTGCGGGCGGTAGCGGTCGGAGAGGAGCTGGGTTCGCGTCGTACCGGTGGGTTGGGCGGCCTCGCCGTCGACGCGCTGGCCCGCCCGGACACGACCAGCCTCGGGGTGATCGGTTCCGGCCGGCAGGCCTGGACGCAGGTGTGGGCCGCCGCCGCGGTCCGCCCCCTGCGGGAGGTGGTCGTGCACAGCCGATCCGCCGCCCGGCGGGACGCCTTCGCCGCCCGGGTCCGTGCCGAGCTGGGTGTGCCGGCCCGCGCGGTGACCAGCCCGGGTGCGGCCGTCGCCGGGCGGGACGTGGTGGTGCTCGCGACCACCAGCCCGACCCCGGTGCTCCACGCCGCCGACCTCAGCCCCGGCACACACGTCAACGCGGTCGGCTTCAAGCAGCTCGACCGCAGCGAGTTCGGCACCGATCTGTTGGACGTCGCCGACCTGCTGGTCACCGACTCGCCGGCCCAGGCGGCGGACTACCAGCCGCCGATGCTGGCGGCCACACCCCCGTACGCCGGGCGGTTGGGTGACCTGGGCGGCGTCCTGGCCGGCGCGGCTCCCGGCCGGACCACCGCGGACCAGATCTCGGTCTTCTGCTGCACCGGCCTGGCCGGTACCGAGGTCTTCCTGCTCGACGCGCTGACCCGGGTGACCGCCGCGGCGCGCTGACGGGCGCCCGGGACCGCCGCGGCGCGCGGCGGATCGGCCCGTGACCCGACCCACCGACGTGGGCGGAGGAGCCCCGGCCGCCCGCGTGCGTGGGCTACCCAGGCTGGCCCGGTACCCTCGGATGGTGTCTGCCACCGCTCCTTCTCCTTCCGACAACGCCGAGGGCCGCCGTGTCGCCCTGCTGACCCTCGGCTGTGCCCGCAACGAGGTCGACTCGGAGGAGCTGGCCGCCCGGCTGCACGCCGACGGTTGGCAGGTGAGCACCGACGGCGAGGGCGCCGACGTGGTGGTCGTCAACACCTGCGGCTTCGTGGAGAAGGCCAAGCAGGATTCCATCCAGACCCTGCTCGCCGCCGCCGGGACCGGCGCCAAGGTGGTCGCGGCCGGTTGCATGGCCGAGCGGTACGGTCGGGAGCTCGCCGACAGCCTGCCCGAGGCCCAGGCGGTGTTGAGCTTCGACGACTACCCGGACATCGCCGCCCGGCTGAACGCTGTCGTCGCCGGCGAGCAGGTCACCGCGCACACTCCTCGGGACCGGCGGGAGCTGCTGCCGTTGACCCCGGTGAAGCGGCGCGACAGCGCGGTGTCGCTGCCCGGGCACGGCACCGTCACCCGGACCGCTGTCGACACCGACGAGCACACCCCGGCGCACCTGCGGCAGGTGCTTCGCCGCCGGTTGGACACCGGCCCGGTGGCCTCGTTGAAGCTGGCCAGCGGCTGCGACCGGCGGTGCGCCTTCTGTGCCATTCCCGCCTTCCGTGGCGCGTTCGTCTCGCGTACGCCGGACGAGCTGCTGGCCGAGGCGGAGTGGTTGGCCAAGACCGGCGTACGCGAGCTGGTGCTGGTCAGCGAGAACTCCACCTCGTACGGCAAGGACCTGGGCGACCCGCGTGCGCTGGAGAAGCTGCTGCCGCAGCTCGCCGCGGTGAGCGGCATCGTGCGGGTGCGGGCGAGTTACCTCCAGCCGGCCGAGACCCGGCCCGGGCTGGTCGAGGCGATCGCCGGCACCCCGGGTGTGGCCGCGTACTTCGACCTGTCGTTCCAGCACTCCAGCGAGCCGGTGCTGCGCCGGATGCGGCGTTTCGGCTCCACTGACCGGTTCCTGGAGCTGCTGGCGACCGCGCGTGCGCTGGCCCCGGACGCGGGTGCCCGGAGCAACTTCATCGTCGGGTTCCCCGGCGAGACCCGCGCCGACGTCGACGAGCTGGTGCGGTTCCTGACCGAGGCCCGGCTCGACGCGATCGGCGTGTTCGACTACAGCGACGAGGACGGCACCGAGGCCGCCGGGCTGCCCGGCAAGGTCTCCGCCGCGACGATCAAGCGGCGTTACGACCGGCTGAGCGCGCTCGCCGACGAGCTCTGCTCGCAGCGGGCCGAGGACCGGCTCGGCTCGACCGTCGAGGTGCTCGTCGACTCGATCACCGACGGTGTGGTCGAGGGTCGGGCCGCGCACCAGGCGCCGGAGGTCGACGGCTCGACGACCCTCGTCGCTCCCGCCGACGGCGGTGTGGACCTGGCCGCGCTGCGCCCGGGTGACCTGGTGCGCGCGACGGTGACCGGCACCGAAGGGGTGGACCTGCTCGCCGTGCCGGATGAGATGATCTCGGCGGCGCCCGGCGCGGCACGGTGACGGCGGGCCCGAGCGGAGCGGGGGAGCCACGTGGTGCGGTGCCGGGAACGCCGCGGCAGCCCGAGCGGGGTGCGCCGGTGACCGGGGCGACGGAGTCGACGCCGAGCCGGTCGGTGGCGGCCGTGGTGCCCGTCCTCAACGCGGCCAACGCGCTGACCGCCCTGCGGCTGGTGCTGGTGCCGGTCTTCGCCGCCTCGGTGATCGTGTCCGGGATGACCCACTCGGGCTGGCGGATGGCGGCCTGCCTGATCTTCGCGGTGGCTTCGGCGACGGACCTGGTGGACGGCTGGATCGCCCGCCGTTTCGGGCTGGTCACCTCGGTCGGCAAGGTGGCCGACCCGATCGCCGACAAGGCGCTCACCGGCGCGGCCCTGGTGCTGCTCTCCTGGTACGACCAGCTGCCCTGGTGGGTGACCGCGGTGATCCTGGTCCGCGAGCTGGGCATCACGGCGCTGCGGTTCTGGGTGATCCGGCACGGCGTGATCGCCGCCAGCCGAGGTGGCAAGGTCAAGACCGCGCTGCAGATCCTCGCGATCGTCTGGTACCTCTGGCCGATGCCGGCCGCCCTCGCCGCCGTCGGCCCGTGGATCATGGCGGCCGCGGTCCTGGTCACGGTCGCCACCGGGTTCGACTACGTAGCCCAGGCGCTGCGCCTCCGCCGACCCCGCTGACCTCCGCCCGATGATCTCCCGAGGCGGTGTGTCGGGAGGTCAAACCTCATGATCGGCGCGATCGGTCCGGCAGGGTTGGGGACCGGTCGGTGGGGAAGGATTGGTGCGTGGCAGCGGACGGGTCGACACAGCACGACACGGGTTTCGGGCGGCACGAGGTCGGTGTCTCGGATGACGCGGTGGCGGGCAGCGCGGCGGCGGCGGTGGTGCACCGGCTGGCACAGCGACACGAGACCATGGCCACCGTCGAATCGCTCACCGGCGGGCTGCTGGCCGCCTCGATCGTGGACGTCGCCGGGGTGAGCGCGATCTACCGGGGTGGCCTCGTGGTCTACGCCACCGACTTGAAGGACAGCCTGGCCGGCGTACCCGCCGCCCTGCTGTCCGAGCGGGGGCCGGTGGACCCGGACGTGGCGGCGGCGCTCGCCCGGGGCGGCCGCGAGCGCTGCGGCGCGGACTGGGGCGTCGCCACCACCGGAGTCGCCGGCCCGGAACCCCAGGACGGCAAACCCGTCGGCCTGGTCTACGTCGCGGTGGCCGGGGCGAACGGCGTCGAGGTCCGCCGACTCGACCTCGGCGGCGGGCGGGAACATGTCCGGACGACGGCCGTGATCGAGGCCCTACGGCTGCTCGCCGAGCGGATCTACGACGCCGATGCCCAGGACGCGGTGCCGACCGCCACCCCCGCCACCTCGGAGGCCGTCCCCCCGACGGACACCTCCGACACCTCGAACGGGACCAGCCGGGGCAGGGCGGGAACGGCCGGCGCCACCCGTCGCTGAGCCCCCGGCCGACGAACCGACGGGCGGGGCGGGATGTCGCCCGGGCTCGCAACGGGTACGGTTGCGGGAAGGCTCCGACGTTCGGGGTCGGCGCGGTTCCGCCGCGACCGGCTGCCGGCGGCGAGCGCGAGGTATCCCTCAGGGGGAGGTGCGATGATCCTGCTACGCCGGGTGATCGGTGACGCACTGCGAGCGCGCCGTCAGGGGCAGCAGCGCACGCTGCGTGAGGTGTCCACCGCCGCCAACGTCAGCCTCGGCTACCTCTCCGAGATCGAGCGGGGGCACAAGGAACCGTCCAGCGAGCTGCTCGCCGCGATCTGCGACGCCCTCGGCGCCCGCCTGTCCGAGCTGCTGCGTGAGGTGAGCGACACCGTGGCGCTCGCCGAGCAGATGCCCGGCGTCCTCGTGTCGATCCCGGAGGAGCCCGCCGACGCCGCAGCGGTGCCCAAGAGCACCGGCCGGGGCGTTCGCCAGGTCACCTCCGACGGCAAGGTCGCCGTGTCGGTCCGCCAGGATTCGCCGCTCAAGGCCACGCTTCGCAGCTCGCGCGTCCGCCCGACCGAGCGCGACCGGGACGTGGTCTGCGCCGCTTAGGGCGTCCTTCCGGTTGACCGTGGGCGGGCTGGCCCCGGCCGCGTAGGGTGGCCGGCAGGAGTTGCCGGTGCTGTCGACCCAAACGGTAAGGGTGCCTTCGCTGGCGTTCGACTGGGACGATGGAGACCGGCCGGTCGTGGTCGGCCCGTCCGACCGACCGTGGTCAAGCGACGCGACTGAGGGGATACCGCGGAGATGGCGAACCCGTTCGTCAAGGGTTGGAATTACCTGATGGCGCTCTTCGGCGCGAAGATCGACGAGCACGCCGATCCCAAGGTGCAGATCCAGCAGGCCATCGAGGACGCCCAGCGGCAGCACCAGGCGCTGGTCCAGCAGGCCGCCGCGGTGATCGGCAACCAGCGTCAGCTCGAGATGAAGCTGTCCCGGCAGATGTCCGAGGTCGAGCGGCTGCAGGGCAACGCCCGGCAGGCCCTGGTGCTGTCCGACCAGGCCCGGGCCAAGGGTGACGAGGCCGAGGCGGTGCGCTTCGAGCAGTCGGCGCAGACGCTGGCCACCCAGTTGGTCTCCGCCGAGCAGGCCACCGAGGACCTGAAGACCCTGCACGACCAGGCGTTGGGTGCCGCAGCCCAGGCCCGCCGCGCGGTCGAGAACAACTCGATGATCCTCCAGCAGAAGCTCGCCGAGCGCACCAAGCTGCTCAGCCAGCTGGAGCAGGCCAAGATGCAGGAGTCGGTGGCCCGTTCGCTGGAGTCGATGTCGTCGCTGACCGCGCCCACCAACACGCCGTCGCTGGACGAGGTGCGCGACCGCATCGAGCGGCGGTACGCCAACGCGATGGGTCGCGCCGAGCTGGCCGGCAACTCCGTCGAGGGCCGCATGTTGGAGATCCAGAAGGCCACCATCGACTCGGCCGGTTCCGCCCGGCTGGAGCAGATCCGGTCCAGCATGGCGGGGGAGCAGCTCGGCGGCGCGGCGCAGCGGCCGGCCGTGCCGCAGGCCGAGAAGGCCGGCCCGACCAGCGACCCGGCGGCGGCCGCCCGGCTGGACGAGCTGCGCGCCAGCATGGCTCGCGAGCGGGGCACCGGCGACCCGACCGCCGCCGGCTGAACGAGCGGACCGAGGGGGTCAGGGTGGCAGACGAGCGGACGCGATACTTCCGCAGGCTGGGTCGGCTGCGCCGGTCCGCCCGACGGTGGAGTGTGCTGGCCGGCGGGCTCGGCGGCGCCGCGGCGGTGCTGACCCCGTACGCCGGCCTCGGTCTTCCCGATGCGGCCTGGGCCGGCGCCGCGGGCAGTGCGGTGGCGCTGGCCGCCTGGCGCTGGATCGACGTGCGTGCCCTGGCCGCCCAGCCGGCACCCCCCGCGCTCGACCCGGCCGAGGCCGCGGCCCGGTCGCGGGCCCGGTTGGTCGCCGCCGTCGAGCGGCTGCCGGTCGGCCCGGGTGTGCTGGCCGAGGTCCGTCGGGTCCGTTCCCGGATCGCCCTGCGCGGCACCAGCGCGGGCGAGCAGTGGGCCCGCCTGGACCGGGCGGCCCTCACCCTGGCCGGGATGGCTCCCCGGCTCACCGGGCTGGCCGAGCCAGCGGTGCAGGAGGCCGCCGCCGCCGACGGTTCGCTGCGCGACCTGGCGGCCCGGGTGGCGAGCGTCGAACGAGCGCTGCGCCTGGCCCCGGCCGACGCGCGGGCCCCACTGGCCGAGGCGCACGCCGTGCTGACCGGCCAACTGGAGAGCGGGGTCGCCGCCTACGAACGGTTGGTGGTCGCCGCCGCCGGCTACCTGGCCGAGGACGCCCGCCCGGAGACCGCCCATCCGGCCGCCGACCGGCTCACCGAGGCGACCGACCTGCTGCACGGGGTCGCCGGCGCGCTCGCCGAGCTGCGCGCCGTCGGCACCCCACTGCGCGCGCCCACCCGCTGAGCCGGGCCGCGCCGACCGGTCACTGTGGTGTCGTGACCAGGACCGGCCCGGTGTACGGCGAGCTGCCCACGACGTTGAACGACCGGATCCGGTAGTGGTAGGTCACGCCTCGGGCCAGCCCGGTGTTGGTGAAACCCCGGCCGGTCACGGTGAAGGTGGCGACCTCCCGGTCGAACGCCGGGTCGAGGGCCCGCTGCACGATGAACCCGGACCCCTGCCCGCTCGGGGTGCTCGCCGCCCAGGCCAGGATAACCGTGGCGGTGTCCGGGCCGGGCGCGGTGGCGGTGGCGCTCACTTCGGTGGGGGTGCCCGGCGCGGGTGGCGAGGTCACCGTGGCGACTGTCGACCAGGCCGAGGCGGCGCCCAGGTAGGTGGTCCGCACCCGGTAGTAGTACGTGGTGTCCGGTGCCACGGTGACGTCCAGGTGGTTGTCGCTGACCCCGATCGCCGTGGTGCCCGGGCCGCTGGTGAACGTCGGATTGGTCGCCCGCTGCACGTCGATGCCGGTGGCGAACGACCGGTTCGACCAGCGCAACGCCACCCGTAGCGGCGCGGCCGGCGGGAGCGTCGCGACCAGGCCGGTCGGTGCGGCCAGGTGCACCGAGGCGGGTACGCCGTTCGACCAGGACGAGTAGCCGACGGCGTTCTCCGCCCGGATCCGGTAGTGGTACGTCACGCCGGGGGTGATCGTCGCGTCCGTGTACCGGGTGGCGGCCGCCGCCACGGTGATCGTGGTGACCTCGCCGCCGAAGGTCGCGTCGGTGGCCCGTTGCAGCAGGTGGCTGGTGGCGGGTGGGCGTCCGCCGTTGCTGGTCCAGGCCAGGGCGATCGCGGGAAGCGCGGTGGCCGAGCCGGACACCGGCGTGGCGGTCAGCCCGGTGGGTGCCTTCGGCGCCACCCGCAGCACCAGTGGCCGGGTCATTCCGGCGTCGCGGTGGCCGGCGAGCCGGCTGTGCCAGCGGTACTCCCAACCCAGGTTGACCAGTTGGTTGACCACCATGGCGGGTCGCCCGTCCGCCGGGCTGACCGGAGTCGACCCGGTCCGTGCCCCGGCCGGGCGACAGGGATCGAGCAGCCGGACGCTGTCGCCCAGCTTGAACGGCAGCACCGGGGCGACCGGGCGCAACGCCACCACGACGTCCTCCCGGGGGTTGACCCGGACGATGTCCTTCCAGCCCAACTCGTTGCCGTGCGGTGGCCGCAGCGTGCCGTCCCAGCCGACCCGGTTGACCACCTGCACGTCACAACCACCGAAGTGCAGCGGCTCGGTCTGCCGGACGTCGCCACTGATCCGCCAGAGTTGGGTGCCGTCGCCGGGCGCTCCCACCGGCACGGCCGGGTCGGTGGCGAAGAGCACCTCGGTGACCGGGTCGGTGGGGCCAAGCGGCAGCGTCGTCGGATGCAGCGGCCCGGCGTGCGGGTGCCCGACGCCGAGCCGGCCGGCCAGCCGACCACGGTCGGGCTCGAAGACCTGCTGGGCGGCCTTGACCGCGATCGGCAGGGTCACCGGGCCGGTGCCGCCCGCCGGGGTGAACGTCACGGTGCCGGCGTGCACCGGCACCGTCGTCTCCGACAGGGTCCGGGTGCCGAACGCCGCGTCGTAGGCCGGCTGCGGCACGATCGGCGGGCGCTGGCCGGCCGCGTACGCCACTGGTAGCCGCTCGCGCAGCCGGGCCCTGTCGTACGGCTGCCCGGGTGCCCCGACGACCCGGAACTGGAGCAGGGTGCGGGTGTTCGGGCCGTACCCCGGCTCGGTGCGGGGCGGACCACCCTCGGCGGTGCGGTCCGGCGCGTCGGTGTGCTGGTCGTAGCGGGGGTCGTAGCCGGGCAGCGGAGCCGGCGCGTCGTTGTACAGGATCAGGGTGCTGCCCGGTGGTACGGCGGAGAAGTCGACGAGCACGTCGGCCCGCTCGCCCGGGGCGAGCAGCAGGGTGTGCCCGTCGACGTTCAGCACGGTCGGGTCGAGCCGGTCGTACCGGTAGCCGATCGGGCGGTTCGGCAGCACCACAGGGGCGGGTAGCAGCCCCGCCTCGTTCCCGATCTGGACGAACTCGGGCCCGGCCGCGCGCGGGTCGGGCACCCCGCCGTCGCGTCCGTCGGTCGGCCAGCCGGGCGGCCGGTCCGCGGCCCGCACGGCGGCCACCATCGGCACCTCCCCGGCGTCGGCGTCGGCGAGCGCGCCGTCGGCCGTCCACATCGCCCCGTCCGAGCGGGCCCGGTAGAGCTGGAGGTTCAGGCTGCGGTCCAGGCAGGCGTTGAGGATCCGGAACCGGTACGCGCGCGGTCGCACCTCCAGGTACGGGTAGGCGACGCCGTTGACGAGCGGGGTGTCGCCGTACGCCTCGGGGACCGCGGACGGGTGCGGCAGGTCGGGGCTCAGCGGTGGCTCGTCCGGCGCGTCCACCGGGTCGTGGTGGGGGTTCGGGGCCCACCCGTCGGTGTGGACGCCGTCCGGGGTGGGGTTGTGCGACCAGGGGCCGTAGTCCCACCGGCCGGTCGGGTTGCGTCCGCCGGAGCGGTACGGGTTCTGCCGGGGCTGGTACACGTGCGGGTGCCAGAGGCTGCCCCGGGCTCCCCAGCGCTCCCGGTCCCAGGTGGGGTCCTCGGCGGCGAGTTGGGTGTCGTCCGGCACGAACGTCTTGTCCTCGATCACCAGCGGCAGCTGGTCGGCCGGCAGCACCCCGTCGGCGACGAGCTGGTCCTCGGCCGGGTCGGTGAGCAGGTAGAGGGCGAGCTGCCCACCGTAGACGGTGAGCCGGGCCAGGCCGGCGGTGTTGTCGTGCCACCACAGCAGGCGGCCGCTCTGGTCGTTCGGGTAGTAGAGCGTGGTCGCCCCCGCACCCGGCGCCGGCATGTCCGGCACGGGTGTCACTCCCACTCCGGTCGGGTACGGGGTGATCTCTTCGGCCGGAGTGATCCACTGCCCGGGGTTGCCGGCGCTGGTCCACCCGGTCTGCGCCCCGGCCAGGTGCAGCACCGCCCGGTTCTGCGGGTACGGTGCCGGTCCGTCCAGCGGGCCGAGACCGGCACCCTCGATGGTGTCGTCGACCGGCAGGAACAACTCGCCGGCCCGGCCGGTGGGGAGCTGGTTGATGAACTTCACCCGGACCGGTCGGCCCCGGCGGGCGAGGATCATCGGGCCGAGGTGCCACGGCCGGTCGGGGGGCGCCACCGTGTTGTGGCCCGTCGCGTCGGTGCCCAGGTTGAGCTGCCGGTAGCCGCGTAGCCGGGTGGCCGGCAGATCCCGGTGCAGCCGCTGCGCGTACTCCTGTAGGCCGATCTCGTAGTAGTCGCAGCCCGGATAGCTGATCGTGTCCGGCGTCGCCACCGGCAGGTGGCTGCCGAGGTCGGTGCGGGAGTGCCGGCCCGGAGTGGGCAACGGGTCGACGAACTTGCGCAGCCCGGTGCCGGGCACCACCCGCCCGCCGGGATCACGCGTCGGGCGGGGGCTGTGGGCGAAGTTCGGCACCGGGCCGAAGCACCGCGGCACCACGGCCGGGTCCAGGCTCGGGGCCGGGGCGGCCCCCTCGGCGGTACGCGCGGCGGGCACCGACGCCGTCCGCTCGGTGGCGGGATCGCCGGTGTCACGGATCGTCCGCTCGAAGAAGGTGAAGCGGAGTCTGCGGAACATCGCCATGACTCTCCCCGGGGTCGGGCAGGAGTCCGCCACCCCGACGTGGCGGACCGCCGCGCTCTGCTGACGGTCGGTGAGGGTTCAACCGCAGCATGCGACTCCGACGGCCGGATAGGAATTACCCAATCGTCCGTTTCTGGGAGAACATCGCGCTGGTCAGCTGGGCGCGGGCGGGCCGGGGCGCTCGGGCTGACAGACCGGGCACCAGTAGGTGACCCGCTCACCCAGCTCCTCCTTGCGGATCGCGGTGCCGCAGCGGCGGCAGGGTTGGGCGCGGCGACCGTACACGTAGCTGGTCTGCCCCCGGTGCAGGGAACCGGTGCTGCTCTGCGTCCACCGGCCCCGGTTGGCCGCGAGCAGCCGCTGCGACAGCGTCACCAGGCCGGGCAGGTCGGGCACCGCGCCGACCGGCGTCCACGGCGACACGCCCCGCAGGAACAGCACCTCGCACCTGTAGAGGTTGCCCACCCCGGCCAGGTTGCGCTGGTCGAGCAGCGCTTCGCCGATGGTCTGCTCCGGGTGCTCGGCGAGCCGGCGGACCGCCTCGGCCGGATCCCAGTCCGGGCCGAGCAGATCCGGGCCGAGATGGCCGACCAGCCGGTCCTCCTCGGCGGTCGGCACCAGGGCCAGCTCGTGCAGGTGGTAGCCGACCGCGACGGCGCCGGGGGTGCGCAGCACCACCCGGATCAGGTGCGCGGGTCGCCCGTTCCAGCGTTCCCCCGGCGCGTACGCCCGCCAGGCGCCGTCCATCCGCAGGTGCGAGTGCAGGGTCCAGGGGGCAGCGTCCGGGGCGTCGAGGCGCAACAGCAGGTGCTTGCCCCGACTGGCCGACTCGCGGACGGTCCAGCCGCTGAGGTCGGTGGTCGCGAGCTGCGGCACCCGGAAGTCACTACCGGTGACCCGCGCGCCGGCGAGCGCGCGGTGCAGCACGCGCGCGGTGTTCCAGACGGTGTCGCCTTCGGGCACCCTGCCATCCTCCCTCTTTCGAGCAGAATTCGCATGTGTCGCTATTTGTACTCAGGTTCCTCATGATCTCCCGACATGCGAGGGTCAAGAGGTTCTGAGGAGAATGCCCATGACGCGACCTCGTTGTCGTATCCCGTCCGTCGCCCTCGTCGCCACGTCCTCCCTCCTGCTCACCGCCGCACTCCTACCCACCGTCGGCGGTGTCGCCGACGCCGCAGCCGACCGGCCACTCGTCATCACCGCCGCCGCTCCCAGCGGCGAACGGTGGGATGCCGACCTCTCCGTCATCGACCGCGACGACGTCAACGTCCGGCGGACCGCCGCCGGGCTGCGGCTGCGCGAGGCCCGAGCCGCCGGGCACCGCGCCCGCAGCCCGCACAGCGCCGTCGCCGAAGGGATGCTGCTGACCACGTCCCGCACCCTCGCCCGGCCGGCCACCCGGGTCCGCGCCGAGATCAGCGCGGCGATCCCCACCGGCGCGACGGTGGAGGCGCAGGTCCGCGGTTGGCGGGCGCCGGGCTGGACGGAGTGGCAGGCCGCCACCACCGGCGCGGTCTTCGACCGACCGGTCAGCCGGGTGCAGACCCGGGTGGTGCTCACCGCACCCGACGGCGGTGCCACCGCGACGGTACGCGCCGTGCGGCTCACCGCCGACGCGACAGCCGCCGTGTCCGCGGCCACGCCCGGCCGCACCTACCGGGTGTACGCCACCCGCATCGGCCTGGTCGGCGAGGTGACCGCCAACGGCCGTACCGTGCAACCCCGGGACCACTTCGTGGCGCTGCCGTCGCGGCGCGGCCTGTCCCCGCTCAACACCGGCGACTACACGGTGCGGGTCTGCACGACCAGCGGCGCCCGCTGCGAGTACGCCCCGGTGTGGGACGTCGGGCCGTGGAACACCCGTGACGACTACTGGAACCCGTCATCGGTGCGGGAGAACTGGAAGGACCTGCCGCAGGGCCGCCCCGAGGCCCAGGCGGCGTACCAGTCCGGCTACAACGGCGGGCGGGACCAGTTCGGGCGGACCGTGCTCAACCCGGCCGGCATCGACCTGGCCGACGGCACGTTCTGGGACGGCCTCCAGTTGACCACGAACGCCTGGGTGGACGTCGCCTACCTGTGGACCGGCGGGGGGCCACGGGGCGTGGTCGGTGACGGACCACTCAACATCCGCTCCGGGGCCGGCACCTCGTACGCGGTGCGGGGCCTCGCCGCCCGACTGGCCCACGTGCCGATCCAGTGCTACGTCACCGGGCAACGGGTGGTCGGGCCCTACCGCACCACCACCCGCTGGAACCGCCTGGCGACCGGGCAGTACGTCAGCCACGGCTACATCTCGAGTGTGTACGGCGGCAGCGTCCCGGTCTGCTGACCACGCACCGCCCCGTCGGGTGCCGCGTCAGGGGCGCTCGTCGGGGCGGGCCTGACGCACCATGTCCTGGTAACGCGGGTGACTGGCCCCGTAGACGGCGTAGTTGAGTCGGGCGTGCGAGAGGCTCAGGTCGCCGTTGGGGCCACCCCGGACGGCGTCGGCGTCGGCGTCGGTCTGGCCGTCGTCGGTCCAGAAACAGACCGGGCAGGTCCCCCCGCCGGTCCGGGACGCGCAGCAGGGACAACCCACGGGAACCACGTGTTCACCCACCGGGGCAGCATTCCACAGTCGAATATCAGCCCGATACCCGCAGGACGTCACCCGGTACCACCTGAAGGAGATCCACAGCCCGCCCACCGTTGACCGCGACGGCGACCAGATCGGCCGAGTCGACGTACACCACCAGGCCACCCGCCGAGGCGTCGCCGAAGGTCCGCCCCCGTACGGCCGGTCGGGTCGGCTCCGAACCGGGCGACCCGACCCGCAGCGCCGCCGGAAGCGGGTCGAGCAGGCGCGCTGGTGCGGCCAACTGGACGTTGCCGAAATGGTCCACTGTCACCACCTCGGCGGTGAAGCCCTCGCCGTCCACTGTCAGCGTCGGCGTCGGCAGCCGGACCAGGTCCGCCGGATCGACCGGCGGCCCCGCCTCGGCCAGCGGAGCGCCGAGGGCCAGCCGGGCCGCCGCCGGGGCGAAGACGTCCCGCCCGTGGAAGGTGCTGGACACCCGTCCGGCCAGCCACCGCGGCTCGGCCAGCTCCACTGCGGCGCTCACCCCGCCGAGCGCGGCGGCGGCGTCCGGCAACAGCCCGTTGTCCGGACCGACCAGCAGCCCACCCGGGGTGGCCAGCGCCACTCCCCGGCGGGCGGTGCCCACCCCCGGATCGACCACCGCCACGTGCACACCCACCGGCAGGTACGGCACCGTCTGCGCCAGCACCGCCGCACCCCGCCGGACGTCCGCCGGTGGCACCAGGTGGGTCACGTCGATGATCCGGGCCGCCGGCGCGATCCGGGCGATCACCCCGTGACAGGCGGCCACGAAACCGTCGGCGAGGCCGTAGTCGGTGGTCAGCGAGATCCAGGGCGTGACGGACATGCCCGCAGGCTAACCCGAAGATCGAACGAGGTACGCGGAAGCGCCCGCGCCTCCTGCGCCCGCGCCTCGTGCGCCCGCGCCTCGTGCGCCCGCGCCTCGTGCGCCCGCGCCTCGTGCGCCCGCGCCTCCTGCGCCCGCGCCTGCTGCGCCAAGATCCGCGCAAGATCCCTGATGGTGCTGCCTGCGGCGCGTTTGAGGCAGCATCATCCCGGATCTTGTGCGGATCTTCCGGCGGAGGGCGGTTGGCGGAAACGGGACAGCACGGTGACCGACCGGCCCCTCGCGCTGTCCGGCACGGTTGGGCAGACTGCGGTGGTGACACTTCGGAGCCTGCCCGCCGTCGGAGCCCTGCTGGTCCTCGCCGCCGTCACCGCCGGTTGCGGTGGTGATGACGGCGCGAAACGGGCGAGCGCCGACCCCAGCGTCTCGTCCTTCTCGGCTCCGGCGGCCACCGGTCTCCCGGGTGCGCCGACTCCCTCGGCCGCTCCGTCCAGCACCGACGGGGCCGCGCCCCCGCCCGCACCGGCGACAGCCGCGCCGCAGGGGCCCACGCAACGGCGTCCGGCCAGCCCGCCGCCGGTGGTGCTGCCGCAGCGGCCGGCCGGGGCGCCGGGAGCCGCCCAGGTGGTCACCGCCTTCAAGGCCGCCGGCCTGAAGGTGCCGTACACGAAGGACCGCTCGGTCGACTGTGGACCGGACGGGCTGGGCCTGGGCTGCTCCGAGGTCGTCGCCACCGGTGCCGTCACGGTGTACGTGTTCCCCGACGAGACCAGCGCCGGCGACATCGCCGAGACCTGGGGCGGCCAGTCGTACCGACGCGGCGCGGTGGTGCTCAACTACCTGGAGGCGAGGACCCCGGCCGCCGACCGGCTCCGCTACGAGAAGGTCCTCAACGGCCTCGGCTGAGCTTCGGCCGGTGGCAGCTCGGCCGATGGCAGGCTCGGCCTCGGCTGAGCTTCGACCGGTGGTGGGCTCGGCCGATGGCAGGCTCGGCCGGTGGTGGGGCGGTCAGCCGCGCAGGCGCAGGCCGCGAGGGGTGGCCCGGAAACCGGCGGCGGTCAGCGCTTCGCGCAGCGGTGAGGAGTGCACCGCCTCGCCGTCGGCCCGCTCCACCGACATCGCGCCCAACGCACCCGAGTGCACGGCGTCGGCGAGCGCCTTGCCGGCCGCGGCGAGCGCGTCGGTGTCGTCGCTGAAGGAGAGCAGCGTCCGGCCGCCGCGTTCCACGTAGAGGACGAGGTCGCCGCCGACCTGCACCACCAGGGCACCGGCCTTGCGGCCGGCACGGTGCCCGGTCGCCGGGGCGGCCCCGTCACCGGAGTCGAGCGCCCGCTCCGGCCAGGGCAACGCCGCACCGTACGGGTTGGCGGGGTCGGTGGCGGCGAGCACGGTGGCGGGTGCGCCCCGCCCCCGGGTGCCGTCGGCGGGATCGGCCAACGCGCGGAGCCGGTCCACGGCGCCCGGCACCGCGAACTGCGCCGCGCCCAGCCCTTCGACGAAGTAACCCCGCCGGGCCGCGCCGCGCTCCTCCAACGCCGACAGCACCGGGTAGACCGCCGAGAAGCCGCCGACCACCTGCTCGGCCATCACCGCGCCACGGGTGACCACCCCGTGTCGCTCCAGCAGGACGTCGGCGAGTGCGGCGGCCCGTCGGGTGGGGTCGACGTCCCGCTCCGGCAGGCGTGACCAGCGACCGGCGACGGTCGGCGGACCACCCCGGCTGGGCAGCGCCACCCGACCCGGCCGCCGGTAACGGGTGCGGGGCGCGGACGGCCGGGACCGGTGCGCACCACCGGCACCGAGCACCGCACGCAGCGGGGCGAGGGTGTCGTTGGTGAGATGCCCGGCCCAGACCAGGTCCCAGATCACGGTGGTCAACGCGGCGTCGTCGGTCGAGCCGACCCGGTCGGCCAACGCCCGGAAGAACAACGCCTGCCCGTCGGCCAGCGCGTCGAGCACCGCGTCGTGCAGCGGCGTACGGGTCAACGCGTCATCCGGCGGCGGAAGCAGCAACGGTGCGGCGTCCGCGTACGCGAGGGTCACCCAGCCGTCACCCCCGGAGATCGCGCCCGAGCCGGCCCACAGCACCTCCCCGCTGGCGCACAGCTCGTCGAGGTGCGCGGGGGAGTAGTCGGCGACCCGCGCGGGCAGCACCAGCCGCTCCAGTGCGGACGCGGGCACCGCCGCGCCCTGCAACTGCTCCACCGTCGCGGCGAGCGCCTCCACACCTCGGGCGGAGGAGCCGACCTGCTGCCAGCGGGGCAGGAACGTGGCGAGCGCCCGGGGCGGCACCGGCTCGATCTCCCGGCGCAGCGCCGCGAGCGAGCGGCGGCGCAACATCCGCAGCACCTCCGCGTCGCACCACTGGGCACCCGCCGAGTCCGGGGTGAACTCTCCGGAGACCACCCGCCCGGTGGCGCCGAGCCGGCGCAACGTCTGCTCGACGACGAACACGCCGAGCCCGAAGCGGGCCGCGCAACCGGCGGCGGCGAACGGCCCATGGGTGCGGGCGTAGCGGGCCACCAGGTCACCGAGCGGATCGGCCACCGGCGCGAGGTACGCCTCGGCCACCCCGACCGGCAATGCGACGCCGAGAGCGTCACGCAGCCGGGCGGCGTCCTCGACACCCACCCAGCGCTGTTCACCGGCGATCCGGACCCGCAGCACCCGGCGGGCCGCCTCCAGGTCGCTCAGCCAGGTCTCCGGCACACCCCGCTCGGTCAACTCGGCGTCGCTCAGGTCACCGAGCACCCGCAGCAGCTCGACGACGTCCTCGGCGTCGCGGGGGCGACGTTGCTCGGTCAGCCACCGCAGCTGCCGATGCGTCTCGGTGAGCACCGCCGGGTCGAGCAACTCGCGCAGATCGACCCGGCCGAGCAGCTCGCCGAGGAGCGTGGAGTCCAGGGCGAGCGCGGCGGCGCGACGCTCGGCCAGCGGCGCATCCCCCTCGTAGAGGAACGCGCCCACGTAACCGAAGAGCAGCGACCTGGCGAACGGCGACGGCGCACTGGTCTCGACCTCGACCAGCCGCACCTTGCGGGTGGCCAGATCGCGCATCAACCCGGCCAGCGCGGGCTGGTCGAAGACGTCCTGCAGGCACTCCCGCGCGGCCTCCAGGGTGACCGGGAAGTCCGCGTACTCGCGGGCGACGTCGAGCAGTTGGGCGGCGCGTTGCCGCTGCTGCCACAGCGGTTGGCGGCGGCGCGGGTCGCGGCGGGGCAGCAGCAGCGACCGGGCGGCGCACTCCCGGAAACGGGCGGCGAAGAGCGCGGACGTGCCGACCGACTCCTCGACGAGCTGGGCGATCTCGTCCGGCTCGAAGACCACCACGTCAGCGCCGGGCGGCTCGTCGGCGGTGTCCGGAAGCCGCACCACGATGCCGTCGTCGGAGGGCATCACCTGGGCGTCCACCCCGTACCGCTCGGCGAGCCGGCGGCCGACGGCGAGCGCCCACGGCCCGTTGACCCGTGCGCCGAGGACGCTGTGCACGGCGAGCCGCCAGTCGCCCAGCTCGTCGCGGAACCGCTCGACCACCACCGTGCGGTCGTCGGGCAGCGAACGGGTGGCCTCCCGCTGCTCGCGCAGGTAGGCCATCAGGTTGCCGGCGGCCCAGTCGTCCAGACCGCCGTCGCGCAGCAGGGCCAGGGCCGCCTCGTCACTCTGCCGCAGCAGGGTGCGCACCCGGGCGCCGATGGCCCGGCCCAGCTCGACCGGTCGGCCCAGCTGGTCGCCCTTCCAGAACGGCATCCGCGCGGCCTGCCCGGGGGCGGGCGAGACCAGCACCCGGTCGGGCGTGATCTCCTCGATGCGCCAGGAGGAGGAGCCGAGCAGGAAGACGTCACCGACCCGCGACTCGTAGACCATCTCCTCGTCCAGCTCGCCGACCCGGGCGGCCCGTTCGGCGCCGGCCAGGAACACCCCGAACAGCCCTCGGTCCGGGATGGTGCCGCCGCTGGTCACCGCGAGTCGCTGCGCGCCGGGACGGCCGGTGAGCAGGTCGGTGGCCCGGTCCCAGACCAGTCGGGGGCGCAGCTCGGCGAAGGCGGTGGAGGGGTAACGGCCGGAGAGCATGTCCAGCACGGCGTGCAGCGCGGAGTCGGGCAGCTCGGCGAAGGGCGCGGCCCGGCGGACCAGCACGGCCAGGTCGCCGAGCGACCACGGCCCCAGTGCCACCATCGCGACGATCTGCTGGGCCAGCACGTCCAGGGGATTGCGCGGGTAGTGCAGCTCCTCGATCGCGCCCTCGGTCATCCGCTCGGCGACCACGGCGCAGGACAGCAGGTCGCCGCGGTGCTTGGGGAAGACCACCCCCCGGGAGACGGCGCCCACCTGGTGCCCGGCCCGGCCGACCCGTTGCAGGCCGGCGGCCACGCTGGGCGGCGCCTCGATCTGCACCACCAGGTCGACCGCTCCCATGTCGATGCCCAGCTCCAGGCTGGAGGTGGCCACCACCGCGGGCAGTTGGCCGGACTTCAACGCCTCCTCGATGTGCTTGCGCTCCTCCCGGGAGACGCTGCCGTGGTGGGCGCGGGCGATCACCGGCGCCGCGCCGGTGGCCGCACCGGACTGGGCCATCACCTCGGCCGGTGGTCGGTTGCGCACCGGGCCGGCGGGACCGCCCCACCGCTGCGACCCGGCCGCCGGGTCTTCGCCCGCCGACAACCCCGGGGGTACGTCGATCGCGCCCTCGCCCGACGCGGAGGCGACCGCGGCGGTGGCCACCTCCTCGGCGGCCAACTCGTTGAGGCGGGCGCAGAGGCGCTCGGCGCTGCGGCGGGAGTTGGTGAAGACGATCGTCGAACGGTGCTGCCCGATGAGGGTGAAGACCCGCTCCTCGACGGCCGGCCAGATCGAGGCGCGCCGGGGCCCGGGGCCGCCGAGATCGTCCTCGGGTGGCTGCTCCTGCTCGTCGAGGCGGGTCATGTCCTCCACCGGGACCTGGACGCTCACCTCGATGGTCTTCGGGGTGGCCGGCTGCACCACGTCGACCGGCCGGGCGCCGCCGAGGAACTGCGCGCAGGCGTCGATCGGCCGGACGGTGGCGGAGAGGCCGATGCGTTGCGCCGGGGCGGGCAGCAGCTCGTCGAGGCGTTCGAGGGAGAGGGCGAGGTGGGCGCCTCGCTTGCTGCCGGCCACCGCGTGCACCTCGTCGACGATCACCGTCTGGACGCCGCGCAGCGAGTCGCGGGCCGCGGAGGTGAGCAGCAGGAACAGCGACTCGGGTGTGGTGATGAGGATGTCGGGCGGGGTGCGGGCGAAGGCTCGTCGCTCGTCGGCCGGGGTGTCGCCGGTGCGCATGCCGACGGTGATGTCGGGTGGTGCGACGCCCAGCCGGGTCGCCGCCTGCCGGATGCCGGCCAGCGGGGCGCGCAGGTTGCGTTCCACGTCGACGGCGAGAGCCTTGAGCGGGCTGACGTAGAGCACGCGGCACCGCTGGCGGGCCTCGGTCGGGGCCGGTTCGCGGGCCAGCCGGTCCAGTGACCAGAGGAACGCCGCGAGCGTCTTGCCGGAGCCGGTGGGCGCCACCACGAGAGCGTTTCGACCGGCGGCGACGGACCGCCACGCGCCGGTCTGGGCGGCGGTGGGTGCGGCGAAGGCCGCGTCGAACCACGCACGGGTGGCCGGACCGAAACCGGCGAGCACCGTGCCGGCGTCTGCGTCTGCCCCGGTCACCGGTCCATCGTGCCCCGCCGGTACGACATCCACGAACGGACCGGGTGGGGAATGTGCCCGACTAAAGCAAAAAGCGTGGAAGGTGCGCTTAATACGTTAAGTCTCACTTAACTGCTTGCTTCTACGGAGCAACATAAAGTAACTTCACTCGCAACGCGAACCGGGGTGAGGGGATTTGATGGCCGGCGAGCAGCGCACCGTCGAACCGGGCACCGACGTGCTGATTCGCAAGGTTGACAGTCATCTGGCCGCGCTCCGCTGCGGTCTGCACGGCCCCGAGTTGGAGCTCGCCGAACGCCTCGCCCGCTGCCTGCGTGAGTTGGTCCGCTGCACCGCGCAGGCGAGCGCCGCCGATCGCGGCCAGGTCCGCGTCGCCGTGCACTACTTCGTGCTGCGTCGGGAGAGTCGTGGCCGCTTGCTCTCGGTGCGGTCGCTGGCCGCCGCCGAGCGGGTGGTCGATCGCGTCGCGCGCCAGCTCGGCCGCCTGGACCTGCTGGCCGAGCTGCACCGCGACCGCCCCACCCCGGACGACGCCCAACCCCTGAACAACGCACTCCTCCACTGACCCCCCACCCCCGCACCGCTCCGCCTGCGGGTCGACGGCGACGCGTGGAGAGCCCACCCGGCTCCCGCCCCCCGCCGTCGATCATGGGGTTGTGGTGGGTGAGAAGGCCCCTTTTCCGCCTCGAAGTGGACACCATAACTCCATGATCGACCGGGGTTGGGTGGGGTGAATTCCGGCAAAACCGCCCGGGGGGCGACGAACTGGCGTCTGATCGCTGCTAGGCGTCACTGCTGCACGGGCGTCGGCCACCTCGATCGGGAGCGCAGGTGCTGGTACTGCTCGTCCTCCACCTCGTGGCGGCCCTCGCCGCACCGCTGCTCGTCCGGTGGTGGGGTTCCAGCGCGTGCTACCCGCTGGCGCTGGCACCGGCCGCCGCCTTCTGCTGGGCCGTGGCCCGCACCCCGGCCGTCGCCGACGGCGGGGCCGTGGTCGAGACGTACCCCTGGGTCGGTCAGTTGGGTTTGGACATCGCGTTGCGGCTCACCACGCTGTCCTGGCTGATGACGCTGCTGATCGGCGGCGTCGGCGCGCTGGTGCTGGTCTACAGCGCCCGCTACTTCGACGCCGGCTCGACCGGGCTCGCGCAGTTCGCCGGGGTCCTGGTCGCGTTCGCCGGCGCGATGCTCGCCCTGGTCTTCGCCGACGACCTGCTGCTGCTCTACGTCGGTTGGGAGTTGACCACGATCTTCTCCTACCTGCTGATCGGGCACAGCACCGAACGGCGTTCCAGCCGGTGGGCGGCGGCGCAGGCGTTGACGGTCACCACGCTGGGCGGGCTCGCCATGCTGGTCGGGTTCATCATGCTGGGCGAGCACGCCGGCACCTACCGCTGGTCGCAGATCACCGCCGAAGGGCTGCCCGACGGCGGCTACCTGATCACGGCCGTGCTGCTGATCCTGGTCGGCGCGTTGTCCAAGTCGGCGGTGCTGCCGTTCAACTCCTGGCTGCCGGTGGCGATGGCGGCACCCACGCCGGTCAGCGCGTACCTGCACGCCGCGGCGATGGTCAAGGCCGGCGTCTACCTGGTCGGGCTGCTCGCGCCGGTGCTCGCCACGGTCGGCCCGTGGCGGCCGGTGGTGCAGGTCGCCGGCGTGGCGACGATGCTCGTCGGTGGCTGGGCGGCGCTGCGGCAGACCGATCTGAAGTTACTGCTGGCGTACGGGACGGTCAGTCAACTCGGTCTGCTGATCGCGGTCACCGGCTCGGGCACCCCGGACGCGGCCCTGGCCGGCGTGGCGATGCTGCTGGCGCACGCGTTGTTCAAGGCGGCGTTGTTCCTGGTCGTCGGCATCATCGACCACAGCGCGGGCACCCGTGACCTGCGCGAGTTGACCGGACTGCGGCACTGGTCCCGGCCGCTGTTCGTGGTGGCGGTGCTCGCCGCGGCGTCGATGGCGGGGGTGCCGCCGCTGGTCGGCTTCGTGTCCAAGGAGGCGGTGTTCGCCGCGTTCACCGATCAGCCGGTGCTCCTCACCGGCCTGGTCGCCGGAACGGTGCTCACCGTCGCGTACAGCGCACGTTTCCTCTGGGGCGCGTTCGCCGACCGGACGGGCGTCGAACCGGTCCGACCGGGGCCGGTGGCCGCGTCGTTGCTGGTGCCACCGGCGGTGCTCGCCGGGGTGGGTCTGCTCGCCGGTCCGGCCGCGAGCGTGCTGGACGACCTGCTGCGCCCGTACGCCGATCTGCTCGGTGGGGTGGACGCGCACCTGGCGCTCTGGTCCGGGCCGACTCCGGCGCTCGGCCTGTCCGTGGTGGCGCTCGTCGGCGGTGGCCTGCTCTTCGCCCTGCGTGGGCCGTTGGCCCCGGTGCTGGCCCGCCTGCGCGCGCCGGTCGGCGGCAACCAGGGGTACGAGTGGATCGTGGGCCGCTTCGACCGGCTGGCCATCGAGGTCACCGGCGCGACCCAGCGTGGTTCCCTGCCGCAGTATCTGGGCGTCATCCTGGTCTCCCTGGTGCTGGTGCCCGGCACGGCGATGCTCTCCGCCGGCCCGTGGCGGGCTCGGCTCCCACTCTGGGACAGCCTGCTGCAACCGGTGGTCGTCGTGGTGATCGCGGTCGCCGCGGTGTTGGCGGTCGGTGCCCGTCGCCGCCTGACCGCGATGCTGCTGGTGGGGATGACCGGCTACGGCACGGCGATGCTGTTCGTCCTGCACGGGGCACCCGACCTGGCGCTCACCCAGTTCCTGGTGGAGACCGCGACGATCGCGGTCTTCGTGCTGGTGCTGCGTCGGCTGCCGGAGCGGTTCTCGGCCCGCCCGCTGCGCCGTACCCGGTGGGTCCGCCGGGTGATCGGGGTGGCGGTGGGTGTGGTGGCCGCCGGGCTTGCCCTCACCGCCGCCGGTGCCCGCCGGGCACCGGACATCTCCGCCGTCTTCCCGGACCTGGCGGTCATGCAGGGGTACGGCCGCAACGTGGTCAACGTGACCCTCGTCG